>JBAXNR010000007.1:0-76405 GCA_037133675.1 Methylococcales bacterium | reverse complement strand
AGCAACAAGGCGTGATTGACAGTCGTATTTTCACTGATAAACAATCAGGTAAGGATGCTGAACGAGAAGGTCTTAAGCTATTACGTTTAAAAGTTGAATCAGGCGATGTTGTTCTTGTTACCAAGCTGGATAGGTTAGGACGTGATACCGCTGATATGATTCAACTGATTAAAGACTTTGATGCTATTGGTGTCTCCATTCGCTTTTTAGATGACGGGATTAGTACAGAAGGAGCTATGGGTAAAATGGTTGTCACCATTCTATCTGCGGTGGCTCAAGCAGAACGACAACGAATTCTGGAACGCACCAATGAAGGCAGGTTAGAAGCCAAAGCCAAAGGCGTTCAGTTTGGTCGTAAGCCGTTTATTGATAGAAAGAAACTAAATGCCTTACACCAGAAAGGTATGGGAGCAACTGAAATTGCCAAGCACATGGGCATCGGGCGTTCAACGGTATATAAGTTGCTGAATGAAGTGGGCTAGTGATAATTATCCAGCAACCCATATCACAGAATTAGCGTAGGTTTTAATGGGCGGCAAATAATACAAACCTACTGATTTTCGTGCATCAGAAAATCCATCGCTTGAAAAAACTGAACAATAAAAAAGGGCTATTTTCGCGGGCGCGAAAATAGCCATTTTTGTTTTTAGGACTAGCAGGCACATTTGAACAGAAACTTAGCTTTTCTTTATATGCGTCCGCCATAGCTAACGCACACTAAAATGATGCCGTTCGTGGTGAGTATCTCTTTGCTTAGAATTTTTCATTGGTAATCGTCCTGTCCGTGGCAACGGTGCGTGCTTACTTAACTGATTGACCTAGGGCAAAACGAAAGCCGAAGTCGAGGTTGCGATTGTCAGGCGTGAGGCTGCCACGGCTAGCAGAACGAGTGAACCCCGCACCGTTGTCCCAAGAACCACCGCGTGTGATGCGCGACGTGCTTGAGTTAGTAGAACATCGTGTTTCGCTACCATCATAGTTTTCAGCGTCATCAGAACACGTCCATTCCGAAACATTGCCCACCATATCATACAAACCCCAAGGATTGGCAGGATACGAGCCTACTTTTACCGTTTGCTTTTTATACTCACCTTTAGCACAGTTATCATAAGGCTGTGTACCATCAAAATTCGCTTGCTTGGTATTAATGCAGTTCCCTGTATAAAATGGTGTGGTCGTTCCTGCGCGGGCGGCATATTCCCATTCTGCTTCGGTTGGTAAGCGATAGTTTTTACTCGTTTTGTTACTTAACCATTGGGTATAAGCCATTGCATCTTGCCAAGACACACCTGTTATTGGATTGTCTTTGTTCGCTAAAGACATAGCTGCTTCTGCATAATGATCTTTAGTACTGCCTGTGTTGATATTGAATTCACTGCCTTTTTCTAACCATTCAGGTTCTTTACAACCGCCGTCTGTTACGCATTGTCTGTATTGTTCAATGGTGATTTCGTATTGTCCCAGTTGAAAATCATCCACACAAACCTTGTGCTGCTTTTCATCATCCTGTCTTTCCACTTCTGTTTTAGGACTGCCCATTTGGAAACAACCGCCTTTGATAGCTACCATTTTGGGGATTGAAACGGTGATTGTTTGTGCTGGCTGGCTTCCACTCTGACTCGCGCTGTCGCTGCTCCGCGACGCGACGGCACGAGCCTGAGCAGAAGCTGCTGCTCGCTCTGGCTTAGCCTGTTGACCTAGGGCAAAACGGAAGCCGAAGTCGAGGTTGCGATTAACAGGCGAGTAGGGGGAACGGAAAGCAGAACGAGTGAACCTCGCAAAGTAGAACCAAGAACCGCCGCGCAACACCCGCGACGTGCCGTCAGTTGCACCTTTAGGATTAGTAACAGCTTCACTCGGATAGTCACCATACCAATCATTGCACCACTCATAAACATTGCCGTGCATTTCATACAAGCCCCAATCATTCGGCGGCAGGGATTTTACGGCAACAGTTTTTTCACGAGATAAACCTTTTTTAGCGTTGTTATAGGGATAATTACCATTGTAATTGACTTGTTCAGGTGTGATGTTGTCACCAAAGGAAAACGGCGTGGTCGTTCCTGCGCGGGCGGCATATTCCCATTCTGCTTCCGTTGGCAAACGATAGTTTTTACCCGTCAATTGATTCAGTTTTTTAAGAAACGCTTGAGCATCGTTCCAACTGACACTGTCAACTGGCAAATCATCACCTTTAAAACTGGAAGGATTATTACCCATCACCGCTTGCCATAACTGTTGGGTAACTTCAGTTTGACCCAGTTGAAAATCATCCACACAAACCTTGTGCTGCTGTTCATCATCCGATCTTTCCGCTTCTGTTTCAGGACTGCCCATTTGAAAACAGCCGCCTGTAATAGAAACCATCGCTGGTAATGGTAGTGTTGATTTGGGCGTGTCTTCTGTAGCAGGAAGTGGTGCGACGGGTTCAGGCTGATTGACATAGACTCCTATCAAAGCTGTTGCTGATAAGGTGATTAACAGCAATAACAAACGGATTTTTTCCAGCAAGCCAAAGCGCAACCAGCGTTGATTTAATAATTTCGGTAATTTAACCGCTAATCGCTCTGCCATGAATGACTGAAATACATAATCCTGCATGGTATCATTGAAAGAGCTTTTCTTGTGCCAAACAGATAACACATCACGCATGACCGCTAAAAGTGGTGAATTTTTGGCAACGCTTAAACTAAAATCATCCGCACTGCCTTTAGGTTCAGTTATTCCCTTTAACAATAAAGTTTCCAAGTGTTGCCGAATGGTTCGCTCTTCTTTTTGGGTCAGTCTGGATAATAAGACCTCGCGTAACCAGTCGGGCATATAAGCAAAGCGCAACCAAGGCAAACGCGCTAACCGCAGTAATAAGGCTTCATTCAGTGTTTTTTGTGCGTCGTTTTTTCCCAAATATAAGGTCAACTGCCAGTGTAATTCAGGATAAACCGCACAGGCTGCCAACCAGTTAAAACCTTCTGGTTGTAAATAATCCGCTAACTGCTGCACTAAGTCATTAATGGTTTCAGTATCAGGTGCGTGACGCTCCAAAAATTGTCTAGGGCTTTGTCTTAATAGAATTGGATAGTCATCCGCTTCGGTTTCTGGGTTGTTTTCTATTGCGGTTATGTCCGCAGAAATATAGCTGACCAAGTCTTCTAAGCCTTTTTGTCCAGCCGCTAACACCACAAACCCTGCTTCATGCAGTTGTTGTTGGTAATAATCCCAATGGTTGGCAGAGTCCAGTGTGAATAGAAACGGATTTTGCCAGTCATGAAGTTGATCTAACCAGCGATAGAGTTTGCCATTGATAGGGTCAACAAAATGCCTAGCCTCAGAAAAAATGATTAAACGATGGTTGGCATACAAGCCTTGCAAACTTTCCAAGCGGTGAAGTTTGTTTGGTTGACGCGGGGAATAACAACGACGTGGATCGGTATCAAAATAATATTTTTCGATAAATAGCCCAAAATCATCCAGTTGTTTTAACAAGGTATCGACAAACTGACTGAGCTGATCGTTAAGATGCGCTTTATCAATCAACACCAGATATTCGGGCAATGCTTTAATCGCTTGGTAAACTGGGGTATAAAAACCGTTTTGCTGAATAGAGCGTTTTACTGTGCTTTCTACAGCCAGAAAATGTGCGTCTATTTCCCGATGTTTATGCAACTGTTGAGCAGTACGCGCAAATGCAACGGACGAATAGAGGTTTTGTTGTTGATTGTTTAAAAAAAACGTCTCCATATCAGGCGGCTGTTCGGCTTGATGGCGTTTTAAAAAACGTTGTAAGCGTTTATAACGAACCAGATACCAAAGCAACATTAAAAACAAAACCGCTATACACGCTGACAGGGCAAGTTTTACTTTATCGAGATTGGAGAAAGTGGGTTTTGGTATTTCGATAGTAATCAGTGGATCATTGATTTGAATTTGTTGTGGTTTGACAGGTTCAGCTTTTGGCGTGTCAGGTTTAGGAATGACAAAAATACTATCATCTGGTTGCGGATGATATTTTTCAAACAACTGAACGCTGATTAACTCACCTAGATAAGTGCCATAAGGTGTACTCCACAGACCGACTAACAGGAATACCAGTACCCCCAAAACAATAAATGATCGCTTGGTTGTTTTGTGTTCCTGTTCAAGCTTTTTAAGCTCTGTAACAATTGGCGATGTTGGCGTTTGTGGCTGTAAAACCTGTAGCCAATCTGAAAAATAGTGCTTAAAACGTTCTTGCTCCTGTTCAGAACAGCAAAGAACAGGGGCAATTAAGGGGCGTAACTGGCTAAAATCATCGGGTAATTGCCCTTCTGCTACTAAAGTCAGTAGCAAGTTGTGAACATCACCATAACTATCCACTCCAATATTAAAGCCTTCGCGTTGCAGTCTGTTAATAAACGGCGGTAACGCGGTGAGTAGTTGCTCCAGTGGAGTGCTGTTTGATTGTGGCATAGTGACTTGTGAAAACAGCCCTACAATTTGTCAATCAGTTGATAGGCAATATCGCGGTCTTCCTGAGTTTTCACCAGCACAAACAGGGTGTTTTTTAATGCCTGTTTATCTTGCAATAGGTTTTTCTGTTCTGAATACTGCTCTGTTAATACCTGTAACCAATCCAGAAATTCAGCGGTCGCTGGTTTTTTTTGCAAGCTACTTTTACGCAAGCTATTAAAAATCTTTAATGCTTCCGCTAGAAAAGCGGGTTTTCCAAAACGTTGTTCAATAATTTTTTTCAGTCGATCGTCATCAGGAAAAGGAATGTGATAATAGACGCAGCGACGTAAAAAGGCGGCAGGTAGATGTTTTTCAGAATTACTGGTCAAGATTACAACGGGGCGCATGGCTTTATCCGCCTCTATTTTTGCATTGTCTAACTCTGGAATTTTAAAATACATACCCTCGACTTCATTCAGAATATCGTTAGGAAAATCACGCTGAGCTTTGTCTATTTCATCAATCAGCACCACTGAACGAGTGGCTGTGTGTTGTTCAAACGCCTGATTAACCCACTGTTTGATTTTGTCATAAGGGTTTGCGCGTAAAATTGCCAGACCTAAGGCATTGTAAGTAATGTAATCTTGACTGTTTTGTGATCCCACTTTGGTTTGCGCGGATTGAAAATGGCGCAGGTGGTCGTAATAATAAAACAGGTCTTTTGAACTGCTGTTAGATTTTGTTTCAAATTTTAGTGGGCTAGGAAGTCCTAACTGATAGGCTAGATGATAAGCCAACTGGGTTTTTCCAGTACCTGCCTCACCTGTTAGTAGTAATGGTTTACCCAGCATTAATGCCACATTGACGGCCGCCACCAAATCTTCATCTGGTAAATAACCTTTGGGGTCATTCATTTTATTTTCATAATCTGGCGCAGGTAGTTGTACAGGTTGGTCTGGCGGCGTGAGACGTTGGCTGGAATAGTAAGGATAATTCATGATTTAGGTGCAAGTTTTTGTAAAACAGGGATTAATTTTCTGGCTAAATAGCCTAGTGCTATTTCTTTAGTTTTTTGTTCGTCATAAATCTTTTTTATCTCTTTACGGAAACTTTCATCCTCATTATAAATAGAGCGGTTGAAGAAATTGCGCACATAATCTGTATCTGACCATTCTTCTATATGCTTATCTTTTATCGGTTCTAACTTGGGTAATATTTTGCAGTGTTCAGAATTTAAGTTTGGCAAACTTTGTTCAATTTGACTATTTAAGTCCTTTTTGCCTCTCAACCGAGACAAAAAATTACTTTCCTGTGGTTGATAATAAAAAAACAGGCAAACAAAAATTAGATAATGGGGTTGTTGCTCAATCTGCCAGTCTTGCCAAAAACTTAAAAAATGTTGCAAGGTTTTTACACCATCACAGTTTTGACAATCTTCAGTGGATAACGCCGCATAAAGTAAAACAGGTCTGCGCTGCTCCAGAAACCCTTTTTTAATTTCTTCAACCTTTGCTATCCTGTTTTGGGCAAAAGATTCTCCCAAGCTTCGTTGTATATTGGCGTGTAATTGTTCCTTGTTTTTAAAATCTCCCGTTTTCACAAAAGAAATACAATAATTATCATCTTTGAGTTGATCTTTTGTTGAGGGAACTTGTGGTAAAACACGACGGGCAATACGTTGTACAAATTTTTCACTGCAACAATCATCATAAGCACCACTGACAATGCAAAGTAAAGGCTTGTTAAAACTGTCGTATTGGGCAATGGTATCTATCAGGGTGTTTTCTTGTGGCTCTCGATCCAGTAGATAAGGCAAAAATGAAGGGTCTGCGGAGTATTTATTTTTGTGTGAGCTGCCGTAGATTAACTCTTTGAATGCTGGTTCATGTTGCAATAAATAAGCGATTGATATGGCTCTTAGCCGCTCATTAATATCATTGGGGGTATGCGTTATCACCGCAATCAAGGTATTGCCAACAAAAACAGGCGCACCTGAAATACCTTGCCAACCTTCCTTTTCTTTCGCATCGCCTTTGGATTCTAAATCGAGAATAGGACTGGATGTATCGGGTGGGAAAATTTCGCCCATTGCTGAAACTTTATGACGCGAACCATCTGCTTCTTTACCAATGTGTGGATAGCCCATACTTTTCCACTTTTCATATTCCGCAGGGTGTTGTCCTATCGAAATTGGCAATGACGAATGGACTTGTATTGGTATATCGCAACGAATAAGAACAATATCGTACGTTTTACCGCCATTAAACAGGATATTTAATTGCGAAACTTCAACGCTATAAGGTTTTTTGTTACTATCGAGTATATCTGTCCAAATAATACTAATGGGGTTACTGACATCACGATCTGGAAAATCAACCACATGACGCGCGGTAATAATTAAGTTTTTGCTAATTGGATAAGCAGTTCCTATGGCATTTTTTCCATTGGTTTTAGGCACTAATACTTTCGCAATCAGCGAACTCTCCATTCATTATTCCTCGTCGGACAATTGCATATTTTTTTCCACACCAGTCACTGGATCAACAGTCACTGCCTGTAGAGTGAGTTTAATTTTCTGCTTTGACGCATTTTGATATTTGCCGCCTGCATTGGCTTCCACTACCCAGAATTTCATGCCCAGTTTTCCATCGGCTTCTTTTGTTACCACCGTTTCTAATTCAACCTCCACATTATTGACATTAAAACGAATATTTTCACCGTCGCCGTCTTGCTGTGCTTTGATGAGTTCTTTGCGTAATGCTGTAATGACATCGGCGAGTTCGAGGGTTGTATTATCTGTCATGTTCTTGCTCCAGTTGAAAGTGATAAGTTTTTGTTTAAATATGGCTAGCGGCTAGTGTGTGAATGATAAACCAATAACAAATAGCTTGCTCATAACTGTTCCTCTTTAAACTGTCATTCAAGCTGATTTACGCTTAAAAATATTGTGCCATTGGAGCTAATGATTGTTGAATCCTTAACGGGGTTTATATGCCGAATGCTGAGTCGAACCCATTATAGTGTTAATATTCGACAAACTGTTCCGCTAGTTCATAGCCCCTTAAGAGAATTTCAATCTATGCAATCTGTTTTTTTCTATGCCCTTATCCCCTTTGTAACGTTCATCCTCGGCGGAATCGTTGCAAAAATCCGACAACCCTCAAATACATGGCGTTCTGTGATCCAGCATTTTACCTCTGGGGTGGTTTTTGCGGTGGTCGCTGTGGATTTATTACCAGGCATTAGTAAAAGTCATGAACCTTATGAGGTTGCCATTGGATTTAGCTGTGGCGTACTTCTTATGCTCCTTATTCGCGCTTATGCAGAGAAAGTAGAAGCTAATCAGCATCAACAGGAACACGTTGAAATACCTATCGCCATGCTTGGAGCGGTGGGTGTCGATGTGATTGTAGATGGCTTTTTAATTGGAGTTAGTTTTGCGGCTAACGAACAGGCTGGGCAGTTTTTAACGATTGCTTTAGGCTTGGAAATGTTTTCTTTAGGACTGGCATTATCAGTTAGCTTGAGTCTAACGAAGCTCCATCAAATCACCAGTATCCTGATTATTATGCTGTTAGCCGCTATTGTGGTAATCAGTGCGGTGTTGAGTCATTTACTCATACAATTTATTCCAAGTAGTAGCATTCCGTTATTACTGGCATTTGGCTTAGCGTCATTACTTTATCTGGTCACAGAAGAGTTACTACACGAAGCCCATAAATTACCAGATAATGCTTATATTACGGCAACGTTTTTTATCGGTTTCCTGCTGTTTTTGATCTTGTCAATGCTGCATGGATAAACGCCAAAACTGTCATTCAATGATGTCACATTGATGACTAGCGGCATTGACACGATCTTTCATGTCCTTGCCTGCTTTGAAATGAATCGTAACTAAGTTGCTGAATGAAGCGGGCTAGTGATAATAATCCAGCAACCCATATCACAGAATTAGCGTAGGTTTTAATAGGCGGCAAATAATACAAGTCTACTGATTTTCATGTATCAGAAAATTCATTGCTTGAAAAAACTGAGCAATAAAAAAGGGCTATTTTCGCGGGCGCGAAAATAGCCCTTTTTTTGTTTTTAGAAAAATACAATCGCGGGTGGTGGTGAATATATCTGTATTGTTATGCAAAAAACTACTGGGGAAAAGAAATATTACCCAGTAGCTGAGTCAAACTGCTTTGGCGATATTACCGATTCGTGCGTTTATCCATCACAATCAGCGGGTGTAAAGCCTATGACTTGTTGCTCGGTTAAAGTAAGTGAGTAAGTTTTATGATTGTTTTTCCCCTCTTTAAGCACTAAAAATGGTTGCGCTCCATGACTGCCTAAGGCTTTTTCAAAAGAGTTTTTAATTGCCGTGACTCTATCTGATAGCCATGCTGAAGCCATTCCCTTTTTTTTGGTAGTCAGATTTTCTTCAGTTAAAGCCCTCTCGGTTTTATCTTGCTCTTTCTCATCTCCAAACAAGTTTTTATAGCATTCCAAAAAACTATCAGCACAATTAATCATATTATTTTTATCGAGATGAAGTAATCGCGGTGCTGGACGTTTAATCGCGCTGTCTTTAAAAACCGTCTCCTGAATCATCCACAGATAAAACGCAAAATTAATATCTGTTAATGGCACAGCGATACTATTGGCAGTCAAACACTTCTTTACCAAATCCACTTCCAGCAGCGGATCGGCTTCAACCGTTCTAGCAAAGCGAATACTGTCATTAAAACTGGCAGACCCTTCCAGTAAAAAATTCGGTAAACCTGTGCGTAAGCGCACAAACGGAATACTGGCTAAAATCACTTCTGCCGCGTTGGTATCCAACGGATTTTTATCGCGGTCATAGATAACGTGGCTTTCTGGCGTGGGATAAAAAAATGCGGGTAAGCCTTCATAATTGGCTGTAACTAAGACATGAGACAAGCGATCTTGAGCGCGTCCGAACAAACTCAAGGCATAGCCCAAATAATAGCCCATTGTTTTACGTCCACCCGCAATGGAAACGTGTAACGCGCTGTCGGTATCACGGGTTAATTCATTGACTTTTTGAGTGATGAAATCCGCCGCAGCTTCATTTTCTTCGGGAGTTTTAATATCATCGAGTAACACACCATGTTTATCGGGAATCACATAAATCTGCTCTGCACAAAACTGTATGCCTTTCAGACCATAATCTTGACATAACAGATGAAACTTACCCGTTTGCGGATGGAGTAGTTCCAACACCGCTCTATTTTTGCCTGTCGTTGTGCTGATTAAATGAATTTCGGTCGGAATAAACGGCTGGTCTTTTTCGGCAACGGTCAAGGCATACAACGTTTCAGTGACAATTTGCGGCGACATCCCGCTTACGGCTAATAAAATTCGTTTGGAGTAACTGTGCGGTGCGCTCATGGTCATGATCCATCAAAAATAAAAATACAGTGTAACTTAACTTTCGCGCTGTTGTCTGGATTGACAAAATTGTTAGCTGTGCTGTGTATCGTTAAACACGATGCAACTCCTGTTTAATGGTTTCGCGTACCACATCAGCCAAGGTCAAACCCTGAGCAAACTGTCTTAATGCCTCATTCATCAAAGTTTGATAACTACCGCCGTTAATTTCCGCCCGCGCTTTAAAAATTGCCAGAGTGTCATTATCAACGCGCATGGTAATACGCGATTTACCGCCGTGTTCAGTTTGTAATTGTGCCAGATGTGGTACTTCATGAGCGCGTTTGGCATTAGTAAAATCATATTCTTTATTCATAGCAACTTGCCTCTTTTTTAGTCGGTTTACGCGCTGAGATTAAGCGAATTATCTCAGCACGCAAGGTGTACACGACAACTAATAGTCGTGCTTGATTGCTCATACCTAACAACACCCAGCGGCTTTCGTCTTCAGCATAGCC
Source organism: Methylococcales bacterium (assembly GCA_037133675.1). Lineage (GTDB taxonomy): Bacteria > Pseudomonadota > Gammaproteobacteria > Methylococcales > Methylomonadaceae > UBA4132. Next base: position 66,083 of record JBAXNR010000007.1, on the reverse strand, counting down.
ATCTTCGCGTACCAAAGCCATTGCATCAAGCAAACAACTGGCTGCCTCATCGAAACTAACGCCATGCTTTTTTAAGTTACTTGTGGCTTTTGGGTAATCAAATTCTATTTTCATCTTATTGATTATATGCACAATTGTACATCATCGCAACTATCGGAAATCAGAAAACAATTTTTTATGAGGGTTGCGTTAATCCCTTCGGAACAGGGAATAGTTTTATATCCAGCTAGCCGCACTTGCGGGAATCATTCTTCAGTCTTAATCCCTTCGGAACAGGGAATAGTTTTATATCGAAGACCATGCCGCTGTTGTTGAAGTTTGGATTTGTCTTAATCCCTTCGGAACAGGGAATAGTTTTATATGGCTAACTCAGATGAATATATACGAGAGTCTTTGTCTTAATCCCTTCGGAACAGGGAATAGTTTTATATAAATGTCAAAAAAGCTTTATGCAGAACCTTATGTGTCTTAATCCCTTCGGAACAGGGAATAGTTTTATATTTAATAAAAAGGTGAATATAATGACTACTATAGCTGTCTTAATCCCTTCGGAACAGGGAATAGTTTTATATGGCAGATACTTAGCCAAAGACCCATTGATGATACGTCTTAATCCCTTCGGAACAGGGAATAGTTTTATATAGAGACAGTGGGGAATCGTTATTATTAGAATGGGGTCTTAATCCCTTCGGAACAGGGAATAGTTTTATATTATTAGATGCAATTATGCAGCTGGGTAAAACAGGTCTTAATCCCTTCGGAACAGGGAATAGTTTTATATACAGATGCAAATGCCAATGGAAGCGCCTGGTTCTGTCTTAATCCCTTCGGAACAGGGAATAGTTTTATATAGAGGATGCCCAGTTGCAATGGCAGCCCCATGAGTCTTAATCCCTTCGGAACAGGGAATAGTTTTATATCATTACCCTATTAATGAAGATACTAGTATCTTCAGTCTTAATCCCTTCGGAACAGGGAATAGTTTTATATAAAAAAGTATTACTGAACCAGAAGAGGTTAAAGAGTCTTAATCCCTTCGGAACAGGGAATAGTTTTATATGAACCAGCTTGATTAATAGCAAATGTTCCACCACGTCTTAATCCCTTCGGAACAGGGAATAGTTTTATATCTGGTAGGGCTCAAGAATTCTCAGGTATTCACAAGTCTTAATCCCTTCGGAACAGGGAATAGTTTTATATAGAGGGAAGCCGTTTGAATTGTTGGCAGATAAAAGTCTTAATCCCTTCGGAACAGGGAATAGTTTTATATCTGGGATGATGTCGAAGACCTGTTTTATGAAAAAGTCTTAATCCCTTCGGAACAGGGAATAGTTTTATATCCATTCAAACACTAAAGGGATTGATTGTATGTTAGTCTTAATCCCTTCGGAACAGGGAATAGTTTTATATTTATATGTATGAGGGTAATCGATGGGCAATGTTGTCTTAATCCCTTCGGAACAGGGAATAGTTTTATATCCAATGGACTGGTGTCAAAAGACAGTTCCAGTCAGTCTTAATCCCTTCGGAACAGGGAATAGTTTTATATCTATTCGACCTGCATCCTACCGTATCCACACTTAGTCTTAATCCCTTCGGAACAGGGAATAGTTTTATATGGATTGATACCGACCAACTGGTCGGAGCTATTGGTCTTAATCCCTTCGGAACAGGGAATAGTTTTATATCACGAGAGTGCGCGTTAGAGCTAGAGGCTTTAACGTCTTAATCCCTTCGGAACAGGGAATAGTTTTATATATAATTCACCGATTATGACCAGTTATACTGAAGTCTTAATCCCTTCGGAACAGGGAATAGTTTTATATATAACGCTTCACCACGTCGGTGACACAGACGGCGAGTCTTAATCCCTTCGGAACAGGGAATAGTTTTATATAATGGTGTTATTGAACAAATGCTGGAACATATTAGTCTTAATCCCTTCGGAACAGGGAATAGTTTTATATCCTGCAACTAGCACTGAACTGACATGGATGTCACGTCTTAATCCCTTCGGAACAGGGAATAGTTTTATATATAAGTTAGTTGCAATAAACTTAGATCCTGTTATGTCTTAATCCCTTCGGAACAGGGAATAGTTTTATATATATCCTAATGGCTCGGCTGTTGGCAATGCAGGTGTCTTAATCCCTTCGGAACAGGGAATAGTTTTATATGAAAAATCGTGGGATGAATTAACATGTTCTGAGTCTTAATCCCTTCGGAACAGGGAATAGTTTTATATCCGTTTCACTGGTTCAGGGCGGACTGTCTTATACGTCTTAATCCCTTCGGAACAGGGAATAGTTTTATATCCTAATGTAACTGGTGAGCGATATGCTGGTATTGTCTTAATCCCTTCGGAACAGGGAATAGTTTTATATGGAGATGGGATATCCCATCGACAACGTCTTTATGTCTTAATCCCTTCGGAACAGGGAATAGTTTTATATCGCTAGACCGTAAAAACAATTATGAATCAACAGGCTACAGATACCTTTATAGTTTATTGATTTTAAAGAGCTTTTTATTGTCAAGTTTTTCTCTCAAAACGCGCTAACCAGACTCAGTCAGCGCGGAATTTATTTTATAAAACAATTACTTATTTAGCAAGCGTTTATATGTAGATCAGGTCATCATCGTTATGGACTGCCAAGTTTATTTTGGCGTTGGTTTTAAATAAGCGATAAATGGTGAGTTTGTCGGTTTCGGTATTTATGCAGGGCATGAGTTTTGCTGTCAGTTCGTCCAGTTCGACGTTGCTGAGTTCGGCTTCAAATACGGAGTATTGTACTGCCATTGCGTTATTACTGAGCAGTTGATGAACACGGCGCAGGCGTTTGTCATCAACAATGTCGTAACAGATGAGGAATTTACGTTTTTCTGCCATGTTGTGCCTCGTTTATGAATGTCCTTTGACAAGCTTCCTTCGACAAGCTCAGGATGTACGATTTAATTAACTTCCCCTCACCCAACCCTCTCCCTTTGGAGAGGGCTTTTAATGCCATTGTGCGGATGAATCGGCACTTGTCGCGTTGATGGTGTTGACTAGATTTAATGCGTAACGACGTAACAGGCGTTTGATGGGTTTGATACGGGAAAAAAACCATTGGTAGTATATCGGTTTTCCTGCATCGGTTAGAAAGCAGGCGTTGTCTTCATAAACAAAATGGGTGGTGGTGAGGGTTTGATGGGCAAATAATCGCCAGATGAGTTTGTCGAGATAGGGGCGCACGGGTTCGATGATGTCACAGGCGAGTGATTGCCGTCCATAGCAGGGTTGGTGATAGAAACCCAACGCAGGGTCTAAGCCGTAGATTTTTAGCGCGTTGACGGCTTCGTGATACAGCAGGGTATAACTCAAAGACAGAATGGCATTAACGGGGTCTTTGGGTGGGCGGCGATTACGGTCGGTAAAGTGTAGGCTGTCGGCAAACAGTTGGGTGTAGGCGTGAAAGTAACAGCGTGCCGCCGCGCCTTCGATGCCGTTTAAACTGCTTAAGTTGTCGATGGTTTTATTGTTGAGTTGTTCAAGCAGTGGCTTGAGTTGGTTGCTGGCTTTACTCAGGATATGATGGAGTTCTGGGCGTTTGTTTATCGCTAGGTTTAACAGGGCTTGTTGGTGTTGGATTTTTAAGCTGACTAGGCGGGTGGCAATCGTTAGACAAAATGGGTGGTCGTGGCTGGTGAGTTGGTATTGGTGTAGTCTGCGTTCTATGTCACCGCTGTAGTCGTTGTTGAGTTGGGCGGTGCGTTGTGGAAAACGGGCATTCAGCACTAACAGGGATAGTTTTTGTTCTGCCAATACGCCTAAAACACCAGCGGTGATGATGACGTGGGGCGAGACGATGACGCGCTCCAGTTGTTTGACTGGCACGCTGTTGGTTTTTTTACCTGCACAGTAAACGCTGAGGTTGATGCCTTGGTAATGCAGTTCAGTGTTTTGTTGGTCTACGATCAGCGTTTTCATGTGTGCATCCTGTGCGGGTGAGTGTCTGTGCTAAGTATTTAACGCTGTTTTGAGCTGGAAGTCTGGTTTGACTATTTTGTTGGTTAATCTGCCAGTTTGGTTAATAACGCCAGTTCATAAGGCGTGTTCATCATTTCTTGTTCGGTTAATACCACACCTTCGGGCAGGCGTTGTAATAAACGCAGGATCAAGGCTTGATCGCCTGTTTGCATGGTGACAGTAATACGATTAGTAGGTATGTCTATGGCGAGTAATTGCGTTAACAGCGTGGCACTGGCTTCATGTCCAATAGCGGAAATAAAGCCATTACGCAATAAGTCGCGGGCTTGTTGTATGGTTAATGGCCCTTCAAATCGCCAATCGCCATAGCTGGTTAAGACGGGGGTATTGATAATGTAGATTGTCATTTCCTAAGTCTATTGGAATTAAAGTGATAAATCAGCTTTAACAAAATAGTCAGTTTGTTTTTAGATGAAAAATAATAATCTAGCCTGCCAAAGTTGTTCTAATGATTGAGCTGCTTGAATCGGTGCGAAACCTTGTTCAGATAAATCAAGTTTTAGCCAAGGAGATTCTATTAAGTTTGATGTTTGTTCTGGAAACAGGGCTTGAATAGGTTTTATGCCTGCTATGGTCAGTGGTTCATGCTTTAGAATCTGTAATAGCTTAAGTGTCCAAGCTCTTTCCATTGAAAAATCGTTAAAACAGTTTAAAGCGTGGTTGGCTAGTTGAATGGCTTCTGGCTTGTTTTGTTGTTTTTCTGCTAGAAAAGCCCACGCTATGTTTAGAAAACCTTCTGGAATGGATATGTTTGGTTTTTGTTGTAGGTATTCGGTGTAATAGGTTTTTACTGAATCGGTTTTTTGTTGCTGTAACCATAAGAATTGTAGTCGTGCCAAGCTATGCCAAACGCTATCAATCTGTTTGTTATCGGCTAAATACAAAGCTGACATTAGGTATTGTTCAGCTTGTTCTGTATTGCCTGTTCTTATTAGTGCGCTGGCTTGATAGTTATATTGTTTTTCACGCTGAGAGCTGCCTTTGGGTAAGACGTGAAACGCATTGCCAAAGCATTCATAAGCGAGTTTTGGGTAATTAGCGCGTAGAAATATTTCACCTAATGCACCGTAACATTGTGCTTGCATGAATAGATCATTTTGTTGTCTGGCTGTTGGTAATTCATATAACAACCATTGTTTAGCCGCTTCCCAATGTCCTAAGCGGGTATAGACTTTAGCTAAGCCTAAACCTGCGCCATAACTGTCTTCAGTATTGGCACGGTAAGCACTGGTAAAGAAGTCATGACTTTTGTCATAATCGCCCGCATGGTAGCTACACCAACCCGCGTGTTGTGCAAGTATGGGTTCACTCAATAGCTGTGTTTGCGCGTCTGTTAAAGGAGCATATATTTTGGCAAGCGACCATGCCGTTATATCGTCTGATATGTTTTCGCTGTTGCAAAAACGCTTAACACTGTCAAAATCACCTAGCATTAAGTATTGGGTAATGCGATTTACCGCGTTAATAGTTTGCATATTTAATTATTCCTAAAAATTAAGCGGTAAAAACTAAACTATAAGCCCTTTCTATCATTTGCATAGCGGGTAATTGATCCCAGATAATGCGATTATTCCAGTGATTATGGGTAATGTTATTGGCAAAATCATCTATTTGTTGAGCAATTGCTTTTTCCCAATCGCGCTGACAGTGGAAGATGGGTTGATTATTTTTCCAAACGCCTTCACGGTTAGCTAGATAACTATTTTCAGTGGTTACTATTTCAATGGCTTCTGATTTTTTATAGCCTGTTTTACTATTAGCACAGGCTTCACCTGATACCTTGGATTCAATTTTTACCCACGTTGAGCCTTGTCGCCCTAACAGAATGGCTTCGGATTCTACGCTATCGGATTCTGCTTGTATGAGTTTGTCACCATCCCATAAACAGGCATTAATCAGTTCAAATTGACCTATCAAGTAATGTGTTAAATCAATAAGATGATAACCGCTGTCTAATAACGCACCACCGCCTGAGGTTTTTCGGTCTGAACGCCATGTGTTTGGAGAGTCAAGTTCAATGGCAAATCCTAGATGAAGATGCGCTCTCAGTTCGGTAATAGTTTGATTTTTTAACTGGTCTTTGAGAAAGATATAGGAGGGATGTTGTCGTCTTTGTATTGCGGTTTGAATAGGACAGCCTTGCTCTTTGGCGGTATTAATAAAATGCTGGGCTTCTTTTATATTCCGACCTAAGGGTTTTTCTTTTAGTAGCGGACAGTTAAACGCTAATAGCTCTTGCCATATTTCATCATAACAATGATGTGGTAACGCCAGAATCAAACCATCAAGGCGTTGCGCTTGTAATTGAACCAACGATTCAACAATTGTAATGTCAGGATAGTTTGAGCTAATTTTCTGTTGTATGGTTGGGCTGGTATCATACGCCGCTATGATTTTTACTTGCTGACAATATTTTTCAGCCCGCAAATATTCTTGCCCTTGATTTCCCATCCCGACTAAACCAAGGCGAATTTTAGTGTCCATACATACTCCCTGCGGTCATATCAATAATAGAACCTGTGATATAGGTGCTGTCATCACTCAGTAAAAATGCAATGACAGTGGCAATCTCATCAGGCGTACACAGTCTTTTCAAGAAACTACCCTTAGCAACATCTTCACAGCGTTGAGTATCCCAATCTTTGGTCATATAAGTAATGGTAGGGCCGGGTAATAGTAAATTGACACGAATATTATCGCTACCCAAGTTTCTGGCACAGCTCATGGTTAAACCATGCAATGCGGCTTTGCTGGCTGCATAACTGGGTTTTCTTGCGCCAATCTTTCCGACGGGAGAGCCTACATTAACAATACTGCCATATTTTTGTTGCTGCATCTTCGGTGCTAATAAACGAATAAGTTTCATGGCAGGTGTGACATTAATGGCAAAGGATTCATCCCAATCTTGATCTGTCAAATTGTTAATGGTGTTACCTTTAGAAATACCCACCATATTAACAAGACCGATGACAGGAAGGTCTTTATCAATTGCCTGTTCTACGTTAGCGATTAACTGTGTATCTGCTAAATCAATGGCAATTGTTTTTATGTTGGGGTTTAAGTTCTGTAAGCTTTCTAACCGCTCTGCATTATGGTCAATCGCTATGACAAGATAGCCTTTTCGTGCTAGAAGCTGGCTAGTCGCCTCACCCATACCACCTGCCGCACCTGTAATAATAACTTGACCTTTAGTTTCGATAGTTTTCATATTTGTTTCCTACACGCCTAGTGAATAGTGTCCCATGCCAAAGCTGGTTTTATTGCCGATATGTAGCCATTGCCCTGCTTGGAGCATAGGAAGAAATGGAGCTAATTCGCCTGTTAAGTTGATAGAACCTAGCACCCCATCAAAGCGCATTTTTTGTTGTTGCCGACTGGAATAGCGTTGTAAATGACACCACGTCAGATTTTTTTCACAGTTTATGGCTTGCGCGTGTTCTGCCAGTTGGCTAAAGTCTGGGGCTTGATAGTTTTGTCCGTGAAACTCCTGTAATAAATAATAGCGTCTGACTAATGCCATGAGTAAATCTTTAGCGGTTAAATCATCGGCTAACACTTTGCCCTGTTTTTGCAGGTGCAAGGGAGTAATCAATTGTAGTGTTAATCGATTAGTTGGCTTTATGGCGGGTAGTGTTAAGGCTTGGTGTGCTTGTACAGCGTTATTTTGTTGGACATCATAAATAACGCTGGGTGATTGACCTGCTAACTGGACGTTGATTAATCGCGCTATGCTGTTGTATTTTCCTACGCCTAACGCAAAAGCGCGTTGCCATGCAAAAATAATCAGCGGCAATTGGCTGATTGCTGTGCCGATTAACACCATAGAAAAGCTGATGGTTTCGCCTGTTTGATAGATTTTGCCACCTAACGGCGGTGGTTCTATCAGGTAGGGGCTGGGTATTTGGCTGAATTTTTGTAGATTGTGCTGTAACGGTGGCGGGGTTTCAAAAATCGCAGGATACGGGCAGCTACGATATAACGCGCAATCCGCGCAGGTTTTCATTTTAGTCATGCAGCTAATGTGGCGCAGTGATCGACCAAACACACCACGCAATAATGAGCCTGAATAAAAATCCAAACGTAACGGGTTTTCTAAAACGAAATTGAATTGGTAACGCTGAAAGTTTAGGGCGTTCATTAAAGTCCTTGCGTGAGGCGTTTTTGTTGTTTTCTGGCTTCGAGTCGGTAATACCAGTCGCTACCTTTGCTACCGCAGCGGTTTTTAATTAGGTCTTTGAGTTCTCTGGTGCGATTGTTTAATTTTTGCAGTTCGGCAAGTAGGCTGTCTTTTTCCTGTTGAATGTTGTCGCGGTCTTCAAAAACACTTTTTCTTAATTCATTGACCATTTTGAGTTGTTCGATGGTGTCATGAATCAGGGCTTTGTCTTTGTTAGCTCTGGCTGTTTCTAGGGTTTGTTGTAATTGTTCACGTTGTTGTTTTGCACTGACCAACATTTTGTTGATGCCTGATAAGCTTTTTTTAGCATCGTCCAACAGTTTGTACGCCGCATTTGCCACTTGTTGGGATGAATAATGCAGGTTTGTCAAAAAGTGATAGTCGTAACTGTGTTGAGCGCGGTTAATATGGGTTTCGATGTTGGCTTGATGATCGCTCAAGCTTTTTTCTACTTCAACACGTTTTGCTTGCCAGTTACTACGCGCACGGTATTCGTCTTCTGACACAATATCGCTGAGCAGTTTTAAACCGAAACCAATAACACCAATACCGACAGGAATAAGCCACAACATATTAATGCTCCTTAATTATTCAGATAACAATCTGGGCGGAATTTGTACAGGCGGTAATGCCTGAACTAATTGTTGTAATGAGCAATTGGCTTGATCGGCAAACTTGGGGAGTTCTCTAACCAGCTCCATTGTCATTTCTTTGTGCATTTGACGTTCTTCTAGTGTTATGCCTTGCGCAAAAGTTTGTTGTTGAGCGATTTGTGCCATTTTTAGTACTTCGGTTCTTGCAATGCTCAATTCTTGTAGTTGATGATTAAAAGTTTGATAAAGACCAATCAATTCAACTCTTCGATTCGCTAATTCTGCCATTTTGAGCTGAAAAGTTTTATCAATTACCTCATGGGCAAGTGCGGCTTGCGCTTCCATGCGTTGTAATTCAGCATCCAGTCGTTTAGTTTCGATTTTATAAGCCAAGGTTCTGGCATACATATCAGCAATTGAACCCAGCGGATTAAAGGCTTTTAATACTTTTGACCATGTGCCTTCAACCGATGGGCTAGGTACTTGGCTAGGATCAATGCTGTGTAGGGTGATGATAGATTTTTTGTTGTCGGTCATGTTAAGCCCTTGCTCGGTATGAGTTTTGATGAGCTTATTTTAGTTTTATTATGTTCGTTAGTACGGTTTGACTTTTTTGTTGTCTCTAATCATTGGCATCATTCATTAAATAGCCGATAACCTCTAATGTACGCTGATGTTTCTTTTCATTTTTCTTAGATGTAGTTGGTTCAGGAAACCATGCGTTAGCATCGTGCATGAGGATTTTTACTCTACTGGCAACAATGTGTTTGTCTTCAGCCTTAATCCAATGATTTTTTCGTAATTCATTTAATAAATAATCTTGTGGTACTTGGCTTTTATGCGTTTCCAGCAATTCTTCAATTTCTCTTTCTAATGGAGATAGTTGATTAAGATGGGCATTTTTTGCCTGTTTCGCCACATCATCTTCCCGTTTAATCTGCATATCATTAAAAAATCGTTCATCTTCGGTCATATAACCATAACCTGCTGCGGTTTTTGCTCCCGCGCCTAACCAAAGTAAGGCGTTGTTTAGTGCTTCAAAAATCTTAGCTAATTCCTTCACGTTATCGGGCTTATTATGTGGATTACGCGCTGCAATACTAAAAATGAACTGCGCGTTTTTCACGGCTAAAAATGGCACAGGGACGGGTTCATGCCAATCGGCGGGGATGGTGTCGGGCTTTAAATTATCTTTTTCTCCGCCTTGTTCGTACCATTTTCCCATGTGTGGAGTCATGATGTCACACAGCAAGGTAGGTGGCTTGCTGGGAATGGCATCAAAAAAGATAAAATCACCCGCTTGTTCTGCGACCTGTTCTTTATCTTCTGTGCCGAACCAATGTTTTAAGCGTGTTTTTTTCTCATCATCGGTTAAACTTTCTACCCACGCCCGTACTAAACCTTTAACCGCAGAACCCGCTAAATAAGGCACGGCTAAGGTCGGATGCCAACTAAAACCATTTTCTACAGGATGGGGATTGCCCATGCCCGTGACAAAATGCCAATCGGTGGTATAGCAATGGCTTTCACCTTGTAAGGCGGTGACTAAGGTTTGCTGTCTAATGGTAAAGTCTTCTAGTTTTTGTTTGTCGCCTTGTAATCCAGTAACTGACTTAATCCATGTTTGTTTAGCTTCATCGGCAATTGTCCAATCGTTATTATAACCATTGAAAAAACGTTCAAACCAGAGTCCAGCATGGGCATTGTCTGGTTTTGTCGAGTATGCTTGATTATTGCGATATAAAGGTAATGACATGGTGTTATTCCTCAGCCAAAAAGGCTTTGGCAAATTTCTTTACCCAAGACATTAATACCAAGGTTTCTGCTTGTGCCAGTTGGTAGGACTGCATATCTTTAGTTGTAATACCATTTAATATATCGCTACAGTCTGCATAAACTTGTGGTGATTGACACAACCACATTGAGATAAGCTCGTAGAGTTTTTTATAAGCTGTTCTATCTTTGCCTTTAAGCTTACAAAACGCCATCGCCTGTCCTAAACCATTGGTATGTATCATTGCGGGCAAGCCACTCGCGTAACTGATAAATTCTTTTTGTTCATCGGCTTTTAATGCTTTGGGTAACTTGCTAATTTCATCCAGCGCGTATTTAGCCCGTTGCTGTTGTATGGTCTGTTCCATGTTAAGCCCCTTTGCTAATTTGAACTTTACACCAGCCCATACCTACCGTTTCATTGCCACCGATTTGTAGATAGGGTTTAGCCAATAAAACGTCGGTGATACTGTCTAATACGGCTTTGGCTTTACTGTCTTTGACGATTGAATTGTCATCGAATTTAGCCTGTGCATCTCGCACCGCATTGGCTTTTAAAGCCAGATAAAATACAGTTTCAGGTGGCAGCGTTTCTTCATACCACAACGCGCCTTTTTTCACGGTTTTTGTGGTGTTATCTATCGCAATGTGTGCAGTAACTGGCGTGGCGAATTGGCATAAATAAGTGAACATGGCATCACTGACTATCACTAATTGAGCGGTTAAATCGGCTTCTGCAATACCTGATAAACGGCTTAATACTGTGATTATGTTGGCTAAATCGCCGCGTTGGGTTGTTATGCGATACTCTTCTAAAAATAAATGACCCTCTGCTTGCGGCTGTAAGCCTGACTCTAATTCTGTGACGGGTGGAATGTCATAAGCATCAATTAATACATCAAAGCATTGTGCATCGTTTTGTAAGCGTTTTAACAATGCTGGACACGTTACCCATTTAAAATAACCTGTTAAAGAACGTACAGGGAGTAATAATAACCGTGCATCGCTGACCATTAACGCACCTGCGTGTTCTGATGCTCTTGGTTTTGGATTATTTTCGTCTATCTGATTGTCAGAATCAGGGCCAAACACATAACGCACGCTGTCTTTACCCTTTTCACCCCATAAATCTTCTGCTTTAGTTCGTAAAGCCCCTTTCATAGACGAGCCAAACACACAGGGCCAACCGTTATGCCCTTCGCGTTGAATGGGTAAATCAATACCATCAATAGAGCTACCTGCACCTGCGTGAATACTGGTTTGCGCCCATAAACCTAATAATGCTGTTGTTGTCATTTATTTCCCCTGTGTTTTAGTGTCGTTCCACAAACCGATTAATATCTGTCCGCGTCCCCATTCGATTTCTGCACCGATAGATTGACCGTGTAATTTTTCTAACAAGTCTTCATTTGAAATTTCGGTCACTACGCGACAAAACCACGCACTGCCCGCTGGAATATAACTTTTAACGGATCGTGGCTCATGTTTTTGCATATCCCAACCGCCTTCTCTATGGGCTTTGCCGATGACAGCGGCTTCGATAATTAGTTCTATATCTAACAACTTCCCTTGCCAAACTGTTTGCCCATCAATCTCATGTTTATCAAAGTTTTCTGGAAACATTTGCCCGTTAAAATACGCTGGCGTAATAAAGTGAATAATGATTTTTTTCAACGGTTGTTTATCGATAATTAAAGTTGGCAACGGTGGATAGTGGGACTTTTTTTCTAACATTGCCATGCGTCCCTCACCACCTAAACGCAAAATTTCGTGTTTGGTTTCAACAGGTAATTTTTCAGCTAATACTTCATTTAGTCCTTTTACATCAAGCTCAATAGTTACGTCATTTTCTAAGCGCAAATGTTGGGTTTGATAGAGTCGTCCTTCAATGACGCTACGAGTTGAATTATCACGCGCAATACCTAAGCGGGGTTCATTGCCAAATAAATCCTTTGCTTGAATCAGCTCTTCTTTGACAGGCGTTTCGCCTTGCAATAATGTTTGCCAACCTTCGCGAGTAATCCACGTTTGTTCCAGCCCTTTGTATCCGACGTTGTCTTTGGGTAATTCGGGTAAGCGTACTTTGCCTAAATCGCACTCCACTACATCACCAATTTGCAAACGGATAAGCGCATCCGCTTTTTGCATTAGATAGCAAGGCGCAGGGTATAAACGTTCACCGTTTTTACATACCCAAGCTCCGTTGATTGATAATTTCCCTAGATTTTCACCATTGCCGATAGCCTCTATTAAATTCAAACCCGTTTGTGTATGAGCAAAACCATCGCCAGCATTAAACTTTTTCCAATCAACGCCAAGACTATCCCCCCAAAATGTACGCACTGCACCAAGTAAGGTTTTTACGGGTGGCGGAAATAAACTACTTAGTTCACTCGCACCAGCGGCATCGTGTGGACGGGATTCTCTAAAAAACCAAGTATCAATTGGTGTGAATTGCAAATTAACTGTTCCATCTGGGCAAGGTTGAAAGGTCATTTTTTTTAATGATTCTGTTGTTACGGTAGGTAATTGCTGTTTTTGTTGTACTTTGGCTTCGCGCTGTTTTTTAGCTTGCTGTTTTTTGTAATTAACCATGCTCAACTCCTTTGCTCACTAAGAAACGGATGAAATGGGCGGCATCGACATTGAGTTGGTTTAAGAATATAAAAGTCTCCTTGTCTTCTGTACCATCTTTGCCTTGTTCAAAGAGGCGTTTTACAGGCGTACATTGTGTAATCAATGGTGCGATTCGCTCTTCTGCTTGTGCTGAGGTAATATTTTTATTATCAATGCCTGAGTTTAGGTATTCTGCGGCTATTAATTTGTTAATGATTTTTTTATCAAAACCTTCGGCTAGCTCTAATTCACCTTTTGCATTTTTGTTTTGTAACATTCCAAACCGCTCTTCGATGTTAAAAAAGAACGAATTAGAAAACGGCGTTTCCTGTTCTTTTTTCTGAAAATCTTTAACCAATTCATCAATAATGACTTTGTCATTTGCAACGGCTTTTTTCCAAGGCATTGCCCATTGCAAATGTTGACCACCAGATTTCCAAATCCGAACCGCAATTGAATCGCGTCCACATTGGTCTTTGGCAACTTCATCCAATAAGTGATGAGCATCGCCCAATACTTTACCCAATGGCATTTTAATATGGGCGTATTCAATTGCTCCTGAAAGCGTGGAGCTTACTTTGCCTTTTCCGTGTTCTTCAAAGCTATCCAAGTACAACTGTCTCAATTTATAAGCACACGTTAATGCGAACTCTAACGGTAATAGAGCCAGCACATCATCACCGCCTGCATAAATTAAAAAACCGCTATGTTCTTCAACAACCTTCGCAACGCCTTTAGTAAACGCATTTAAAGAACGACTAATGGCTTCTTGTTTATCAGTGTTGCTCATTTGCGAACCCAAAGAATCACCGTCCATCATTAATACCGCATAAAACGGGCTAACAGGTTCTAATTTTGGCTGATTATGGGCTTCTAGCTGTTTATTAGCCGCACTGCGCAATAAACATAGAGCTTTTTTTACTTTTTGCGCTTGGATTTGATCTTCATGACGATTTTTATTATCCAAAGCCGCATCAAAAAATACATCGCCGTCCAAACTTTTTACCTTCCAAAAAATCCCTTTATCCTCTCGTTTCATCAAAGCCTTATTAATGCAATCCAAACGAGTGTCATATTCGCCGTAATAGTTTTGCGTTAATACCTTAGCAACCTCATGAAAAGCCGATAATTCTTTCTCTGGTGCAACTTTTAATACTTCAGCTAACCAAGGTGCAGCCGCCATATAACTAACCGAAGGGACTGATGAATTGACTTTCCAACCGTGTACAATCCAATCATTTGGCATTTCTTTAGAAAATCCATCGAAACAACGAGAAAACCGCCGTTTGATAAACGCAATAGCACACAGATATTCATGTTCGCGTAAGTCTGTTTTTAAAGAACCGCCGTTATTACGCAACGGTTTCCAAAACAAATCTAAGCCTTGAGTATTCGGCGTTTCAATACCCGACAATTCTTGCCAGCCATCCATCATCATACATTTAACGCCCGCTTCTTCTGGTGGCAGATATGAACGCCAGTTTTTACGCCGATCCAATAAATTACTTTCTGTTTCGTTATCAGTTAAAGCCCAGCTCATTTCCCAAAAGTTTCTAACTTGCCTATTCCAAATCTTGCGGGTTTTTAATGCACCATATTTTTTGCAATGAGCTAAATAATGCACCTCTAAATCGTCTTTCCAAACTTCCTGAGCTAACCCTTTCCATGCTTTCTGCACGCTTTTAACAATATCATCTGGCTTGAAATTTTCAGGAACTGTAGCGACTAAGCCTTTAAATCGGTTAGGAATACAACCTTGTTGTGGTTCTTGGGAATTGTTGTTTTTACCCTCAGTCAGCCAGATTAAGTAATTGTCATCAGGAATAGGAAATCTAACATCTCCGCCTTGTGCTTTAACCGCTCGTATTGCCACCGCAGACAACCAAGACAACAAAAACGAACCTGCCCAAAAATCGCGTGTACGCCGTGCTTGAGCAACAAAGCTTTGTACTGGGCCTAGAGTAAAATGAAATGAACGTTTATTCATGGGTAAATCCTTGTCATGGTATTCATGTATCTATCAAGAATGTCATAAAAATCCAATTTTTTTCCTTCAGGATAATCAGGATGAAACTCGGCTGGAATAAAGGTAAATACTCCAATATGCCCCGTTGTTAATTTATGAATATGCAGTAATAACGGGCTACTCCGTCTATTTTCAATATCTCGTTGATTGGGTAAACCTTCTAATGGCAAACCAAAAACAGCTCTCGCTTTATTTGCACTATCAACAGATAGACGTTCTGTTTTGTATTGATTACCTAATTTATCCATTAGGCGTTCATGAGTTAGTCCATTATCAGCAACTGCAATTTGCATAGATTGATTTAAAGCTGTAAATATAGGTATAGAGGGGGCTAACTGAACTGGAGGATTAATTAAGCTTTTAATAGCTTGCTGATAAGCTTCTAAATCTTGAAAATTAAATATTTCATCCGCCAATTTTGTTAAATTTACAGAACCGAAACCTCGTCTGCTTCTACTACCTAAACCACCTAATAACCCCCAAGCGCGTAAAGTCAGTTTTAATTCCATAATTTGATCAGGTGTTATGGTATTTTTTAATACTAAACACAAAGAAAATTGCGTTGGGCGAATTGCTTGACGATGCTTGTGATCTTTTGTTTTATCCAATCCATAACCAAGATAACCCGCCCCAGTGTTATTAGTGGGCCAAGACGATTCAAGGGTTTGTTTTTCATAAATGGGGGGCTTAATAAAAAATGGTGATTGCCCTCGTTCAGTTTTATCTTTAGCCGCTGCACCAAATAAAGCCGCTTCTCGTTCATGCAGTAACTTTAACGCCACACTGTTATTTTGATTGGCATCTTGTAAACACTGCCCCCAATGCAATGCCCGCCACCAAAACCTCAATGCACCTTTAATAGACGGCGGACGTAATTCAACATCATTATCGCCACCACCGATAAACATCGGTGTGACAATTTCAAAACTGGCTTCAATGATTTGCATAGACTCTCCCTCGTTAAGTGTTTAAATTTTAAAATACCGTTTATCCATTTAATTTTTTATCCAGTTTATCAAGAACAAAAACTCCCCCCTCATAGTGTCCAAATATCCTCTTTGCATCTTGATCAGACCAAGCATCTATTTCATGAGTAGAAGGCAGGCGGGTATTGCCTCTTACTTGTTTAAAATCAAGCGAGTTTGCTTCAATATTTTTTTCTAAAAATTTAGTGAGTAGATCTACTTTTTCGTTTACTAAATATAAACGGTCTGCTGCTATATTTTTGAGACTATGATGAAAAGATTCAGCAAACTGTATCTTTTTACTTGGCGATGGATTAAGTTGCTTTGAGTAAATCTCTTTTTTGCTTTGTTGCCAAACAATTTCTCCCCAAGGAGAAAGCGTAAATTCATTATCAATTTTCAGTAATAAGGTTTCTGGAATGTTTAAAGCACCTAATTCTGAAATATCTAAATCCATTGCCAAACGTCTAAAAACCTTAAGATTTTTTTCAACAATAGGCGTTGCTGCCATTTCGACAGGTAAACGCGGAATTCGCAAAAGTTCTTTAGCCGTTTCAAAAATATATATGGTTTCATCCGCATAAAAGGTCGCTAGGGTTTGCAAAAATCCTTGGACACTTTTAAAACCTCCCGTTAAATTGAAGACGATTTTATACCCCGCTGTTTGATAGCTTAGTACTGTTTGATCACACCACTTTACTATGTCAGACAAAGCACATTGAAATGCTGATAAATCTTCGGTTTGTAAATCTGCTTGTCGCTTGACTTCAACCGTAAAGCCTTTTCCTGTTAGCCATATTTTTACAAGTTCTGCTGTTTTCTGACCTAACCATGTATCCGTACACAGTAATAAATGGTAATCGCCATTTGGCTGTAAGTTATTCTGGTAATATTTGATAATACCGTTTAATTCCGCTGACATTTGCATTGCTAAATTTATATCGGCGTTGATAATTTTATTCTTTGCGTTTTCAATAAGAAATATTAAAACTATCTTATCCTCGTCAGGAACATCTTCGCATTTTTTAACATTGGCATACTTAAAAACAAGCTTTCTCTCGTCATTATTAGATAAATTGGTCAGTAAACTTGTGCCACAAAGGGAAAGCATATAAATCAATTTTGGATTTTTCATTTTTAGCTCATTAAAATGTTAATTTTCAATTTTTTAACCATTAGGTAATAACGATTTAAATAAACGACTGAGTTCTGCATCCAGCCTGTCTTTACTGCTTAAAGCGCGTTGTACTTCAGCTATATCACTGCGTGTACCATGTGCTAAGGCATTACGCAGATTGTTTAATAGCTTGTAGTCGTTATTTTTCTTGAGTGAATCTTTGATTTGTTGGCGATGCTCATAATTTTGTGGGTCTAACTTAGGCACGGTTTTGTCTTGTTGAACGCGACAAGTAATAAACGCTTCATAGCCTAACGCCGCTGCGCGTAAATAATCGCCTTGTTGCAAATAAAAACAGGCGTTGCTACGTTGTCTTAAATACAAATTATCTTCTTTATGCCACGCAATACGTTCTTTTAAGCTGTCTTCAAATAACGCACCGATACCTGTTAAACCGTTTTGGGTTGCGGCGGTAAATTTTTTTAATGGAGCGCGGGCATTGGGGATATTGAGTGTATTCTCAAAAAACGCCGCATCCTCTAGGCATTTAGCTGTTTCTTGTGCCATGCCGTCTTGTTGCAAAAGCGTGGAAAAGGGTGCGAGATTGCCTGTTTTATTAAAACCGTCTAATGCGTGTAACCATTCGGCAATACTTAACAAACCGTTTAATTGCATTACAGGCGTTAAATCGTCTTTGGTTCTATCTAATGCACCGTAATAAATGCCGTTGATGGTGACAGCGCGAGCGGTTTGTAAATACATGGCACTGAGCAAACCCAACATCGGCAAATGCCGTAAGCCATGCGTGAGGTCTAGCGATACTGTATCACCCGCTTGAATCGCGGCTGCCATAATTTGCAGAATTTCAACTTGCTCGGTGAGATTATCGCCGTAAGGAATGCGTTTTAACTGGCAATCGACTTGTAAGGCTAAGCTGGCTGGAATAGCAAAAGTATCGAGTTGTGTTTGAGTGACTGAATCGGTTTCTACCGCTTCGCTTAACTCTGTCCATTGTTCATGGTCATCGGCACACAACACATCCCACATACTACCTGATGTGCCGAGCATGACCAGCCGATCAGGTTGAATATGTTGCTTTAAAGCAAAACTAAAAAACCGTGCTGTTTTGTGACTACAGTCGTCAAAAACATAATTTGCCTGCCGATACTGTCCGCCTTTTTGAGCTTTGCCTAAAAAGCTGATGAGAATATGTGCCATTGCGTAAAACTCCGTGTTTGGATTTGCTGAGTATTAAAACACACTATTTGTGTTTATATAGGATGACAAGTTTGTTGTACTGCTTTGCCTTATGATGGCGGATAAAACTCAGCTTTAAATTGCACCATATCACCAATACTAAATTTCACATTTTTACCGCGCTTTACCAATGTGTGAGCAATTGAACTGCCTAGCATTAAAACAGCTCCGCTTGTTGCGATAGCCACCAATAATGCTGGATTAGCAGCCGCTACTCGCATAACACTACCGATTATCGTGCTTATCTCTTTGCTCATATTAACCTCGTAAAAATGGAAAATTATTTTATCTGACACCAATAAAGGTATTACGCGCAATGTTGCCAACTAGGTTAGTCGCTGTTAAATCCACTGTACCGCCAATAACACCGCCTAAAACGGGAATGGCTTTGAATAAATTAATCGTGCCTTTTTCACCAAATTTGGTTATTAGTCTGAAGCCCACTTTTTGATTAATTACGGTGAGGGTTTTACCTGAGATATTTTTGATAGCATTGGTTGCCATTTTTGAACCAATAACAATCCCAACATCTTTCAGCACATCTTTTGTTGCATCTCCTGCTAAACAGGCAAACACCAAGGTTTTCACTTTGTCATCTTGCAAATCATAGCCGCCCATTTTTGCAATGGCAGCGATCATTCTGACTTGAACATACATCACTGAGGCAACACCTGCTGGAATGGTAATAGGCATGACCATTACTCCGCCTAAGCCTGTTAAAAAGCCAGAGGTAGCTGCTTTAGTGTTTTGCCAACGGATTAATGAATTCGCTTTATCATGTAAAGAACCACTGCCCTTAAGATAGTCATTCGCCATGTCTTCAGCAGAATCTAAACCTGCCACGCCATTGACTGCTTTCTCATAAGTCCAGTTAAGGGCTTGTATGATTTTGCTGTCTGATAATTCGTTTGCCATGTTGATTTCCCTTGTGAAGATGAATGTGCAGATAATGTACTACTGTTTTTACTTAAGGTCGGCTTTGACAAAATTGTTAGTAAATCGATTTAACCATCGAGTTTGAGCGGTCATAAACAATGAGTACTCTGATATTATTATAAATTTACCCAAAACGAACATCGAACAATGCGGTGTCCATATTGTGAACATAGCCATGTAGTAAAGAATGGAGGTCTAGGTTCGTGTCGTTGCTGGGTATTAAATACTAAAATCAAAACAATATTATTTTCGCGGGCGCGAAAATATTCTCATTATTTTCGCGCCCGCGAAAATATCTCTTCTATTAGTTCATTTTTAGCAAAACAGAAATAACACCTATTGAATGTGGAATCTATGCTAGAGTAGCAAAACGATAAATCTGAAAATTTACTATTCATGGGTAAAAGTATTCTATCACTACCAATTTTCCTGCTATTAGGTTGTGCAGGTACGCCTCATGCACCGCCAACGTTTACGGGAGAATATAAACCCATCAATCAGCCAAATGAGAGTGTCAATGCTCTTCATGCTTCGCAGACCATCCAGCCACCCTTGACTAAACCGTCATCAGCAAAAAAACCAACATCCACACTGATTAAAAAACAACACTCAGCGTTGACGGTAATGCAACCCAAATTAGCAGTAATGCCTCCAGCGCACAGTGGTATAACCATGCAATCATTACAGCCGCCGCTTATTCCTGTCATGGTTAACAGTCCCGCTAAACACCCTTGGCATACTAGGGAATGTCATTGAATACATCAGTCGATAAAGAAAACGTTGAAAAATACTTGCAGGAAACCCGCTCTTGGGAAACTGACAAAGTTCAGGCTCTGGAAAAATCCAAAAATATTGCGTGGCGAATAGCGATAGCTTCCTCCGTGCTGACCTTTGCCTCCGTGACCGCAGTAATTGTTTCAACGCCATTAAAAACCATAGTGCCTTATGTAATTCGAGTCGATAATTCGACGGGCATTGTTGATGTGGTTAATAGCTTGAAGGATGGCGAGACCTCTTATGATGAGGCGATCAATAAATATTTCACACAGTGGTATGTACGCTATAGAGAAGGGTATTCAAAAGAACTTGCCGAAGAGTATTACAGTAACGTAGGCATTATGTCTTCTGCACTGGAACAAAAAAAATATTACGACTTTTTTAATCCAAAAAATCCACTGTCACCTCTCAATATCTATGGCAAATATGCCAAGGTAAAAGTGGTGATTAAAAGCACATCATTTATAAAAAATGACATTGCCTTAGTGCGCTATTCAACTGAAATTGAAAGAGGTTCGGATAATCCTGAAGTCTCTCATTTTGCCGCGACTATCACGTTTAGCTATTCAGGTGCGCCGATGAAGGAAACGGATAGGGCAGTGAATCCATTAGGATTTCAGGTAGTCGAGTATCGTAATGATCCAGACGCACTACCCAGTGAAAAAAAGTCGCCATTAAAAACGCCTGTTGTTTCCTCACAGCCCCCGCCAGTGGCATTTCCTGTTCAAGAAAAGACACCTTTTACACCGCAAATTCAACCATAATGTAACGATGATGAAAAGACTGTTATGGCTTATAGTGCTTATTCCCACACTGACAATTGCAGAAATAACCCCGCCACAAGGTGAGTTTGATCCGCGTGTGCGTGTCGTGGATTACAATCCTTTAAACGTGGTGAAGTTATCGACATTTTACGGTGTATCAACCCATGTACAGTTTGGTGATGATGAAACCATTAAAGATATTGCTATTGGAGACGATCAGGCTTGGAAAGTTGTGCCGCGTAAAAATCACCTGTTCATTAAACCACAAGCGACACAAGCCGATACCAATCTAACAGTAATCACTGATAAACGAACCTATCAATTTGCATTAATCGTACAAGCAAAATCTATCAAGGATTCAAAAGCGTGGAAAAATCCAAATTTGATATTTTCTTTAACCTTTAATTACCCAGATGAACAAGAAGCCAGTCGGCAAGCTACCTTGAATAAAGCCTCCGCCAAAGCTGACCTTAATGCGGTGAAACATAAGCTGTCTGATGCCACTCAAAAAATTGATAACATGGATTACTGGGTAGCGGGTTCAGAAGAAATCAGCCCAACAAAAGCATACGATGATGGACGTTTTATTTATCTAACGTTTAGTAATAATCGAGATATGCCCGCCGTTTATTCGGTAGACAGTGATAATAATGAAGCCTTGATTAACACCAATGTCATCGATGGCAACACCCTTGTTATTCAACGGCTAGTTGCACATTTAATGTTGCGTAAGGGCAATTATGTCGCGTCGGTTATCAATAAATCATTCGATATAAACGGCGGTACAGATAATCAAACTGGCACTATTGCACCCGATGTAGAACGTGTCATTAAGGAAGTCGAGTAGTGAATCCGAATGAAACCGACGAAGAAAACCAAGGATTACCATCGGTCAATAGACCCAAACCCACTAATCATTTAATCACTGCGTTAGGCTTCTTGTTTATCGTTGGTGCAGCAGGGGCATTGATTCTTGCCGCGAATAAAGATAAAAGCGGGAAAACGAAAAAAGAAGTTCCCGAAAAAATTGCCAACAATTTGCCGCCATTGATGGTCGTTGACGCTCCAGTACCGCCGCCACCACCACCCACTATAACTCCAGTAATTGAGCCAAGCAAACCAAAACCAATCGACCCGCCAAAGACTGCTGACGGTAAGCCAATACTGCATTGGACGGACAGAAAAATGCTGGGAACATTGGTCATAGCAACCGATAATCAAGGTGAAAATACCGCGCCGCAGAAAGTTTACCAACAGCCTGAAAGTGACGATACCCACAGTCAAGAGGGTAAAAATAACGCACTCGCACAACAACTGGAACCGACCATAACCATCGCTTCGACTGCCTCTTTTTTACCCGATAGAAATTATTTAATCACCAAAGGCACATCATTGGACTGTGCCTTAGAAACTGCGATTGACAGCACGATTCCAGGATTAACCACTTGCCGATTAACGCGTGATGTCTATTCCGATAATGGGCAAGTTCTTTTGCTCGACAGGGGGTCTCAATTAGTTGGCGAATATGTCGGCGGGCTAAAACAAGGGCAGGTTAGATTATTTGTTTTATGGACAAGGGTTAAAACACCCAATGGTGTGATTATTTCATTAAATTCTTCGGGTACGGATGCACTTGGACGCGCTGGGCTTGAAGGCTGGGTAGATAATCATTTCATTGAACGATTTTCAGCCGCCATATTAATCAGTGTGCTTAAAGACTCCATACAAATTATTGCTAATCGGTCAATCCCATCTAACGGTAGTGGTACAACCAATGTAATTGGCAATTCGGCTACTGGGGGAGAAAAAGTGGCTGAAAAAATATTAGATTCAACGGTTAACATACCGCCGACTATCATTAAAAACCAAGGTGAACACATTCAGATAATGATAGCGCGTGATTTGGATTTTTCCGACGTGTATGACTTAAAGCAGGTAAAACCATGAGTCGTCGTCATGACATTGATGACACACAACCCTCGGCAATGCTTACCGAGTATTTAGAACCCATACAAGACTTTTTAAACGATAAAACCTTAACAGAAATTTGTATTAATCATCCAAATGAAGTGTGGACAGAATGCTCTCAAGACTGGACGCATTACAAAATACCTAACTTAAGTTTTCAGCATTGCCGTCAATTAGCCACCTTGATTGCCAGTTACAACAGCAAGGCGATTTCTTCAGACAAACCTATTTTATCGGCGGTACTGCCTAATGGTGAGCGAGTTCAGGTCATTATTCCTCCTGCTTGTACTGCTTATACCGTGTCCATCACTATACGAAAGCCGTCAATTATTGATAAGACGCTTGAAGAGCTGGATAGTGAAGGCGCGTTCTCTGAATTCATGGATATTAACGATGATTTACATCCATTTGAATATGAGCTATTAACGCTTAAAAAAGAAAAACACATCAAGGAATTTCTGGATTTAGCGGTTCGTAAACACCGTAACATACTCATTGTCGGCAAAACTGGTTCTGGTAAAACCACCATCACCAAGAGCCTAATTAACAGTATTCCAAAAGATGAACGCCTCATTACCATTGAAGACGTGCATGAACTGTTTATGACGCATTATCCAAACAAAGTGCATCTTTTTTATGGCAGAGAAGATGAGGGCGGGGCTAAGGTGACAGCAAAAAACGATACCTACTATTCGGCGGTCAACAACACGCCATTATTTCTGCACCCACGCGTAGCGGTAAAGGGGTTGGTATTGTTTTACCAAACTTGCTTAATTATCCAGACAGCGTTGTTGTGCTGGATATTAAACAAGAAAACTGGAACATCACCAGCGGCTTTCGCAAAAAATATGGTCAAGACTGTTATCTGTTTAATCCTGCGGCAACAGATTACCGAACGCACCGTTACAACCCACTTTTCTATATCAACACTGATGAAAACTTTCGCATAGATGATGTGCAGAAAATAGCCAATATGCTGTTTCCAGATCAAGCGGGAACGGATGTCATTTGGACAGCCACACCTAGAAACCTATTTCTTGGCATTGTTTTATATCTACTCGAAACACCTGATAAGCTCGTTACCATTGGTCAAGTATTACGCGAAACATTGGTTGGTTCTGATTGTTCTGAGTATTTTTCTAAAACAATCACTGAGAGAACCGTCTCCAGCAAGCCACTCACTGGGTCGTGTGTACGCGCTCTGAATAGCTATATTTCCATTTCTTCTGAAAATACGCGGGCGGGGGGTAATCACTTCGTTTCGTTCACGACTAGAACTATGGATGAATCCCTTAATTGATGCGGCAACCAGTGCCAACGATTTTGATTTACGAATGGTTAGAAAACGGCGAATGTCCATCTATTTAGGGGTAACACCCGATAATCTGGAACGCATGACTCCGATACTCAATCTATTTTTTCAACAGTTGATTGACCTTAATACCCGTGAACTACCCGCCCAAAATCCTGACATTAAATATAGCTGTTTGCTGCTCATGGATGAATTTACTGCGATAGGCAAAATTAACACCTTATCAAAAGGCATTGCTTATATGGCGGGTTATGGCTTACGAATGCTGCCGATTATTCAAAGCCCATCACAGTTGATAGACACTTATGGCAAAGAAGCCGCACAAACCTTTATGACTAACCACGCGCTGAATATTATTTTTCCGCCTAAAGCCTCTGAAACCCAAACCGCACGCGATATTTCAGAATGGCTAGGTTATCAAACCGTTAAAGGAAAATCGCAATCCAAGAACAAAGCACTATTTTCTAAACAATCACCCACAGAAAACACCTCAGACCAACGTAGAGCCTTACTTTTACCGCAAGAAATTACCAGCCTCGCTCAAAATAGGGCATTAGTAATTATGGAGCATCTGCCGCCAATACTTGCCCAAAAAGTACAATATTACAACGACCCTATTTTTATTGACCGTCTCAAAGAAATATCACCCAGCTTAAAAAAACTAGGGACTAAACTGCCAACCCATCAGCAACTGGAAACCGCAATACAAACGGGTGAACTGAGTACCCCTGTGCCATTATTAAACATTAAAGCTCATCATCAACTGATTGCTATGGATGCGCCGATCAATGACATACAAAAAACCAGCAAAGAACGCCCTGTAACACCCGATGATTTACCCAAACTGGCAAAACTGCGTTTAGCCAATTTTGCCGTTGATTTCTCTGCGGTTGCAAAACCCAAACATGAAAATCTTGATGTTGCTGGCGTTCTTGATTATGCAGACAATCTTTGTATCGCAGCGGGTATCACTGTTAAATCTGACCCCGACCCAGAATTAAATTAGGTTAAGTAATGGAACAAATAAAAAACAACAGCTATAACGAACTGACCCACAAAACCCCCACGCACTATGCAATATACAACGAAGAGAGCGAAGAAACCTTACTTCCTAAAACCGCCAATGAAGCCATAGTAATCGCCGATCAACTGGGCGTAAATCGCTTTCAAGTGATGGGGCTGGATGGACAATACTTACAAATTCACAAAGTGAATAACGAATGGAAACGCAGTGATGGTAAAGGATTAAACGACATTCAAACCAATATGGATGCCGAAAAATTAAACGGCATTCAAAGCCGTGCTGAACTCAGAAAATCAGCAAAAACCATTAATCCTGACATCGACAACAACATGGCTATGACTGACATAGCGGAATTTCAATCCATTCAACATACCGTAGCACGAGAAAAAGCGGCAGTGCTTATCGCGGAAAATACTAAAAATTATCCTAACTACAAAACGGCTTTTCATGACCCTAACAATGAGTATTCAGATACCGTTAAACAACTACTGGACATTGAAACCTCTGGGAAAAATAACAAGGCTATAGAAAACAATGCCATAGAATCAGATAATCTATTTGCCGACACTCAACATAAAAATAAAACCCTCATACCGCCTGATATTGAAAAACAATTTTTACGGGTAGGTAATAAATTCCATTATGCGAAAAACAAGGATGTGGTTGCTTTTGAAGACAAAGGCAACGCGCTTAAAACCAAATCCGATAGTGAATACATCATTGAATCTTTAGTTAGCATTGCAAAAGCACGGGGTTGGAGTGAAATTAAAGTTTCTGGCTCTGACACTTTCCGCCGTGAAACATGGCTTAAAGCCACTTCACGCGGCATAAGTGTCAAAGGCTACACACCAACAGAATTAGACAAAGCTCTACTTGCCAAGCAACTAAGCGAAACCAAAGAAAACAAAATTGAAAATGACAGCAAACATTTTCGCGCCCGCGAAAATGAAACAGGAACAGCGAAAACGGATAAAAACAAACAACTAGCCGAAACATTTACCAAAAAATCGGCGGCTGATGCGGTGCAGGAATACCCTGAATTAATGGGGGCAGTCGCTACCGTTGTAGCGATAGATAAACAAATTGAACAAGATAAGCTGACAGCTAAGCAACGTGAAATTGCTAAAACAAGAGTCCGTGAAAATATAGGCGCGGCTATCGAACGTGGCGAGCTGCCTAAAATGAATATAAAAGACGTTCAGGCAAAACGAGAAACGGAAGAAGACCGTGGGCGTTCACGATAAAATACTCAGTTATCGAAACGTAGGGCGTAGGGCAGTAATGGAACTGTTGACGTGTGAACCGTTTTTAATTCACGTTATACTGCTTTTTCGATAACTGTCCCAGTGTAAATCACCCTATTTTTACCCATTATTGAGAACAACCATGTTTAAAAAAGATATTACGCGTAGAGACTTTCTTAATGGCATTCTCTGGACAGGGGCGACAGTCGCTACCGCAGGCTGGTCGTTAGAGGCTATCTCAGAAACCCTAATGACCAAAAATCTCGATAATATCCCAGTAGATTATTATCCCCCCGCTTTAACAGGCTTACGCGGTAGCCACGCAGGATCGTTTGAAGCGGCTCACGCAGTAGCATGGACAGATAAAACAGACTGGGGAACAGCAACACTCGATAGCACACCCTATGATCTGATTGTTATTGGAGCGGGTATCAGTGGTTTATCGGCTGCCAATTTTTATCGGCAAACTATAAAAAAAGACGCGCGTATTCTGATTCTTGATAATCACGATGATTTTGGTGGTCATGCCAAGCGCAATGAATTTACCATTGATGGTAAAACTTATCTGTCTTATGGTGGTTCGCAATCGATAGCAGCACCGTCAAAATACAGTAAAGTAGTGAAAAAATTACTCACTGACGTGGGTATTGATTTAAACGTGTTTAAAACCGCCTACGATAAACAGTTTTTTATCCGCCATGAGTTAACGCAGGGTATTTTTTTCGATTCAGAGACCTATCAACACAGTGTCTTAATGCGTAGTTGTTTGCCGAGTCACTGGACGGGCAAATATTATGCCCATTCTTATTTACCAGGTCTTAAGGTTGCACCCAGTTTTGCCAGTATGCTCGATAAAACGCCATTATCTGACGGACAACGGGCTAAAGTGCGTGAAGTCATGCAGGGTTCACCGAAAGCAAAAGCCTATTTTGCGGGTAAATCAGGCAAACGCAAACTGTATGAAAATAACTATGTCGAATTTTTGCGTGACGTTTATAAGCTTACCGACCCTGCGCTCATTGCTTTATTGTCTATGCCCTTAGCTGATGATTACGCCTGTGGCGGCACCAGTGTGTTGTTATGGGATGCAGTAGATGGTGGACTGTATGGCTTACCACCCGCGTCCTATTTCAAAAACGAATTTGAACAAGACCATTACCCTGACGAATACATTTATCACTTTCCCGATGGTAACGCGACCATTGCGCGGTTGTTAGTCAAACAGTTAATTCCTAATGTCGCCAATTTTGATACCGCTGTTAAAGCAGTCACCAGTCATTATGATTATACTCAGCTCGATCGTGACACTAACGCGGTAAAAATCAGGCTGGGTAGCCTTGCTGTTTACGCTGACAATGTCGAAAAAGATACCGTAGTGCGCTATGTTAAAGATAATAAGTTATTTGAAGCCCATGCTCATCATACAGTTATGGCAGGTTGGCACATGATGGCTGCGTATATTATTCCAACCTTGCCCGCCAAACAAAAAGCCGCCATGCGAGCGAATATCAAAATGCCATTGGTGTATGCACAAGTTGCGTTACGGCAATGGCAGCCATTAAAACGTAGTGGTATTGGCAGTGTGTTTTGTCCAAGTAGTTATTTTCAATATGTACTGACCGATTTCCCCGTCAATATGGGTGACTACCAACCGCGTAGAGAACCTGACGCACCGATAATTATTCAAATGATTCGGATGCCTAATCCACTGTTAGGTGAAGGAAAACCTGCTGATTTATTCCGTGCGGGTCGAGCTGATTTACTAGGCACATCTTTTGACACCTTTGAGACACATATTCGTAAACAACTGACAGAAATGTATGGTTCACTGGGCTTTGATGCAGAGCGTGATATTGCCGCCATCACCGTTAATCGTTGGTCACACGGTTATGTTTATGCGCATAATGACAGTGAGGGTAAACCTGCTTATCAAGCAGCAAGCAAAGCGCATGGACGAATCACCATTGCCAATGTGGATGCAGCTGGTGAAACCTATTTTAACTTCGGTATAGATACAGCTTGGCGAGCTGTGCAGCAATTGAAACATACCTAATCATGGTTGCTGTTGCATCAACACGATTTTTGTAACTGTAATTTACCGCTCACGTTCATTTTTCAGTTTGCTGTTATTTACGGTATTTTCGTTGTTATTGCGGGTAATTTCTGGTTGCTTAGTAAATTTCAGCAATAGCTTTTGTTTAATTTGATCGCGCTCGGTTTCAATCGCTGGCATAACAGACACAAAATGACGAATATTATTAGCGAGTTTTTTATCTTCGTAACCGTTATTGTCATGGTCTGAATGCGTGTGTTTTTCAAGGGTGGTCGCGCTATTCAGCCATGCTTTTCTAACACTGTCTTGTTTGGCTTGAATGGCAGTCTCCCACGGTTTAGGCTCAGTGGATAGCCCTTGTGTTTCGGCAACAAGCTCTTCGGCGGCTTGTTTTATTTTCATCGCCTTCACTTTAGACACACGCGGTTGATGGGTTTTATCGCCCTGTTCAATATGACGAATCACACTGGATTCGGCTTTTTTGATGACACCACGGCTACTACGGGGCGTTGCTTCGGCATCGATACCTTGTTCGCGCAGCTTTTCTGCAAAACTTTCACGCCAATGTTGTAAGTCGGCTTTACGAGGATTTAAACGCTTGGTGTTAAAACCTAGGGATTTAACCGCTAAATGGCAATGTGGATGTTTTTCATCGGTGTGCAATACGAACACATAGTCATGATTATAGCTAAAGGTTGCCTTTGAGAAGTCACGCACGGCATTTTTAACGGCTTCGGGGGCAGTATTTTCTGGCATGGAAAGCACTAGGTGCAGCGTGTCTCGTTGGTTTTTGTATCGCTTAGTGCCATTAAAGTCCTGTTCCCAGTTCTTAAAGTAGGCATTTATCTCTTCTTCACCCTTAAAAATATCACCTCGGTCATTTTCTAGTTCTAATTTGCTGTTTCTGGATATATAGGTGATGTGTGCTTGAGCGTGACTGGTTCCTTTGCCAAAACCTGTAATTTTCACCATGACTTCAGAAGATCCGTTGCCTGTTTTTCGGGTAATACCACTGGCTATGCTTCTCAGATTTCGAGTACGATTTGCTTTGCGCTTAACGGAATAATCGAGTGCGTTGCCTAGTTCGGTTTCAATCAAGGGCATTAGTCGGCTTTCCAGTAGTTTTGACTGACACGAATTAACGCACGGATGGCAGCTTGGTTCGTATTAATGACCTGCATTAACTCATTCAGCGTCTCCATTTTTACCTGTTCAACGCGATAAAAAGACTCATTGAGTACCTTAGCAATTTGATTGATGTTGCGTCCAATAGCGGTTAATTCTCGATTACTGGCTTGTAATACGATGATTTCCTCGGTCGTCATGATCGGTTGTCCTGTCAAATTGGCTTGCACTAACGCAGATACCCAACGGCTAATAGCCATGCCTTTAGTTTTGGCATTTTGTTTGGCAGCTTGCATTAAAAACATTGGTAAGCGAATGCTGAGTCTTTCAAGCTCTAGGTGTTCTGTATCGATTTTTATCGATTGAACTGCGGGCGTTTCTTGGTTGGTCAGGTCTAAAACAATCGACCTTAATAGCTCTGATTCAGACAGCCCTTGTTGCTTGGCAAGTTCGCTAAAACGTAGTTTTATGTCGGGTTCAACACGCGCTCTTATTGTTTCTAATTTTGCCATGCAAGGAACTATTGGGTGGGCTTTTTAGAAATTGTAGCACAATCGCATCATCAAAGCCTATCCTGCCCTAGTTATTTTCGCTCTTGTTTTCGTCAATACAACACTATTACTACACTTCACAACACAAATAAAACACATTACTACATTAGTACTACATTAGTACTGCATTAGTACTGCATTAGTACTGCATTAGTACTACGTTATTACTACACTTCACAACATAATTACTACACTAATACGACATATAAATTGACAAGGTGTGTTATTAGCTCCACTATGCCCAGCTCAATCAAAGATGGATAACTGCGTGGATAAAAACTCTGTATCTGAAAAACTCCGTGAACTCGCTTCCAACGATATAAACCGTTCAAAAGCAGCTCAATTGCGAGATGTCATTGATGACGTTGAAACCGCTTTAGCGGCGGGTGTTTCTCGTTCCTCTATTATTGAAATTCTTGCTGAATATGGTCTTGAAATAACGCTTAAAAATTTCGATACTACTTTAGCCAGAATCCGTAAAACGCGAAAAAATCAATCCATTCTTCAGATTAAAACTTCACCAAAGGAAACACTTATAGAAAACATTCAAACTGAAAAACCACTGGTTGCCTCTCATGATCCCGCTGACTTAAATGCGATTATGAACAGCACACCTGACCTAGAGGCATTAGCCAAATTCGCAAAAAGGAATAAAAAATGAAAGTAGCAGTAATAAATTTTTCAGGGAACGTGGGTAAAACCACAACATCGGCGCATTTGCTTAAACCTCGCATGAATAATGCCCCTATTTTTTCTATTGAATCAATCAATGCGGGTGCTGATTCCGATGGCGTAGAAGTGGAAAAAATGAAAGGTAAGAAATTTGGCGATTTAATCGATGAATTGATGTTGCTAGATTCTGCGATTATTGATGTCGGTGCTTCTAATGTTGAAGATTTTTTGAAGCTCATGCAGCAGTATGATGGTTCACACGAAGAATTTGATTATTTTGTCGTACCTGTCACTAAAGAGAAAAAAGTACAAGCCGATACTGTCAACACAATTCGTGCATTGCATAAGTTAGGTATCGATAAAAAACGTATTCGCGTAGTTTTTAACAAAGTTGAAATAGATGAATTAGTAACCGATGAATTTAGTTCGCTGTTTGGATTAGCAGCACTGGAAAAATCTTTTATTATCCGTCCAGAGACAGTGATTTATGCTAATGAAGTGTTTGAACGAATGAAGTCTGTTGGTAAATCTTTAAGCGATATTACTGACGATATTACAGATTACCGTGCTAAATTGCGCGAAGTGTCAGGCGATGAAAAAGACGAATGTGTCAAGATGATCGCCTTGAAGCGTTTATCAGTGACGGCTAATAAAAATCTTGATGATGTTTTTAGAACTTTGTTTAAATGAAGAATGAGCCGCGTACTGTTCGTGAAGCTCTAATAGCCGAAATACTTGGCGATTTGGATACACTTATTTTTCGCATTGAGGCATTGCCTGTATTGGTAACGGATGCCGAAGAAAAAATTTCTAATACGATTTTTGCGTTAGAAAAAGCTGGGGATCAGTATCGGATGATGATTACTGATTTCACTGAACAGGCGAAGACTGAACTGGCAGAATATTTGGATAATCAAACCCGTGAAAATTTTACGAAAATAACAGTTGAACAACGTGAGGTAATTCAAGAGGCTGTACTTATAGCCTTAGGTTCTGCTAACTCAAAAAAGAATACTCGATTGATTTTTACGCTGAATAAAGGGATTAAAGAGTTACACAGGGCAAAATGGATTAGGTTGATAGAAATTAGTTCTATTGCTTTGATTTCATCAAGTATCACCGCTGGGTTGGTCTATATGACTATCAAAGGTATTGCTTAATAATACATCATTCCAATCTTTACCTTGTATTGGTCTATCTTGTACGATTTTAACGCCATTTAATGCGGCGTATTGGCTTAAAATCGTATTTGCAATGTCACCACCTTTGTCAGCATCAAACGCGCTTAAAACAGGCAGATTATTTGCTTTTGCAATAAAAACTGCCTGATTCATTACTGTGTGATTACTATTACCCGCCATAGAACAGGTAATAATCTTTCGATGTAGCTGTCTGTAACTTAATGCGTCTATGGCAGATTCCAATAAAGCGACTCCTTGAGCATTTTGAGCAGGAAGAATAAAACCGTGTTCAATTGTTCCATAAATACTGCGCCATTGGACAATAGAATCCGTACCACGCAATTCTGCACCGCGTACACCGTACATAAAAACGCAATTACTACGCGAATCAGCATAAATTAATCCTTTAGTTATGCACCACTGGACAAGATCGGCATTTAAGCCTCGTTGACTGGTTAAATAATTTTTAACCATTTGTAGATTATTAGCGTTAGGTATTGGTATCGATGATTTTTTCTGCTTTAGTGCTAGCTTTTTATTAATGTTATTGTGAGATTGTAAAAGAACTACGCTATCAACACCAGTTAGCCAATTAACAGCGTTGGTAAATGTTATTTGTTTGATGTGCATTGTTAAATCAATTGCCCCGCCACCGCCTATATTTGCATTATGGTCAAACCATTTTTGACCAGTTAAACTGATTCGGTAGCTATCGCTTTTAAATTGTTTAGAGTCATTCTGATCTTGCTCTAAACCAAGTCGTGATGAGATAAGTATCAAATCTAATTGCCGTAACTGTTCAATGTTAGCTTTCATAATTTTCTACTGGGAAAAGAAGAAACTTTCTTTCCCCAGTAGGCTTTTGAAATGTAAATTATGGTTATTTGATAATTTCAATGTCTTGTTCCATTTTTGAATATTTCTAAAAAAGGACTGAATGCTACGGATGCTTCTTTACGCTCATCCTCTGTTAATCCTTCTGTTATACAAAAATCGAACATTACCATAACTAATTTTTGGTCAGTTGTGGATAGTTCGTTTATTTGAGACAAATCGAATTCAATACTATCCAGTAATGACATAGCAAATTTTGCAATGATGAGGGTCGTTTGGCTAGTTGATTCATGATTGACACGCTGTAAAACTTGTTCAAAAGTTCCTGCTAGTGGTTTTCTTCTATTTTTTTGGTGCAAGGTAAATATCTCCAAGAATTGTAAAAGTTATCCACATTTTAGGTTAAAGAAAAAGATTAATAAAAAGAATAAAAGGATAGGGTAGAAAAAATAGCTTTTTAAAATAATAAAATCAATCAGTTGAAAATATAAGCCGTCACCTATTCCCCCTTAGTTGAGCAAAAACAAGACATTTTTCTCCATAATTTTTAATTAAATTCGAGTTATTGACAGAGAAAAAACCAAGCCGTCACCTATTCCCCCCTATTTTTCGACAAGCCGTCACCTATTCCCCCCTATTTTTCGACAAGCCGTCACCTATTCCCCCCTATTGCTTGATAATTTGTTGGCAGTTCTTCGGTAAAAATATCAAGCCGTCACCTATTCCCCCCTATTGCCGTCACCTATTCCCCCCTATTTCTTTGGTAAGCCGTCACCTATTCCCCCCTATTTAATCATTGTCGCTTGACTAGCTTTTGCATCATTTTGGCGACGATTAGACGCTTTTTGTTCAGCTACAAAATCGGGGGATGGATAAAGTGTGTAAATAATGTCTTCCAGCTTTTTATTTTTTCCACGCTGTTCAATTTTCTCAATTACCATTAGTAGCTTTAAAGACTTAATTTCTTTCCAAGTTTTATCTAAAACCGCGATAGCTTGACGCTGCACTTTATATCCGTCTAGTAATGCACTATCGCGTTTGATTGTGCTATAACGAATATCGAAACTGGTTGCAAATGAAGCTTGTGTGTATTTCATAACTAAGTTGTTTAGCAGCCAGCGAGCAAGTTGAGTACGACAATTCATCAAACGGCAATAATTAAATTGTCGATAAGATAATTGTTGAATACTGTTGGTAACTAATGGATGGAACTGTACCCAACATTTTGCTTTTGCATCGGTATCAAACTCTTGCCTAGTTACCGTTATTAATGAAGGTAAATAGGATGAAATGGCGCAAAAATTGCTTAATTCTTTACCTTCTCCTACTATTTCAATACTGCTTAGAGAAAGAATTTTGAGTCCTTCCATCAATTCGTCATAACGTAATGAATGACCTTTTTCTTTTAGCTCTTGCCGTAATTGGTAAAGTGTAAAACGACAACCAGAACGAAAACTTGATTTATCAAAATAACCAGAATTTTGCACCGCAGTAATTTTTCTAAGGGCAAGTTCAATAATTTCTTCTCGTGCGCTAGGATAATATTCAATAGTTTCACCCGAAGGCTTACCTTCTTCATTTTTCAATTCAAGTCTGGCAGGGCGAATATTTGCGGTATATGTTCCGCCTCGATAATGAAACTCTATTGAAGCAATTGGCAAAAAACCACCAATAAGTCTTAGTTTTTCTTGTCTTTGTCGAGAAATGGAAAAACGAGGGGTACTGTCCCAAAAATCAATTGCATTTGAGAAAGAGTCGTTATTTTTGTTGTTAGAAAGAAAGGTTTGAAAAAGTGTCATCTGACTATTGGAAAAAGCATCATCAGAAACAAGTTTACTTTTGTCTATCTTTTTCATTATTTCGCCTTGCGTGATATAATTGCTTGGTAAAGTAAATTTAAGCTACTTAGTTGGTTTTTATTTTACTTACGTTGATACTTGAAGCTCTGTGTCGAAAGGCTCAGGGCTTTTTTTTCGGCTTCACTGCTGCTATTTTTTTGATTGCTGAGAAACTAGAAAAACCGCCCTTTTAAACTTTTCAATAAGATAACGTGGCGCGACTAAAGTAACTTCCTCCCAATCGTCTGGTAAAGACGCATTAGCATTTGCCGCAGCACTCTGGGCTTTTTTGTAATTTTCAAATACCTCCCACACTGCATTGACAGAACCGCCGACTGCCTGTCTGGTACAACCATGTCTATCGGCAATCACTTGATAGGTTTCGCCATTAACAAGAAATGCCCGTGCCGCTTTGATGCGTTCCTCTGATATTTTCAACAAATGGCTAACGGCATCAAATTCCGCATTAGTCATAATTCGCTTAATCTTCATTTCAGTCCTTCTAATTTTGTTAAAAAGCGGAGTGATTAAACTCCGCCTTATTTTTATTGCTCGATGCTTGAAAAAATAGCCAACAAATTAAATTCCGCTTTATTATCTGCACCATATAAAAATGCAGAAAGCGCGAACGCACTCGATAGCGTGTTGCCAAATTGCCCGTTATGTAAGCCTTGCATAACTGCACGACTCACATCATTAGACGTTTCACCCAAATCATAAAACTCGCGTAGCCAGTTTGTCACACCAGCCAATGCCTCTGAATCCATTTCATCATGTAACTTTTCAGGCGATTTAATACCCTTAGCTATATTCAGATAAAAATCACCAAGCATATTGGCATAATCAATAACGACATTTTCGCCAACTTTTTTCGCGCCCGCGAAAATATCAATATCAACAGTTTTAACTTTTTTTGGTTTAACTGTCTCTTTAACAGCTATTGCTTTTTCACGCGCATTTTTTTTACCTCGTGTATCTTTGAGGTCATCCACCAGCGTCTTTGCTTTTACTGGATCAAGTTTTTCAACAATTTTGACGGTATTTATAACCTCAACATCCGCACTCACATTCTCAGTAATCAGCCGTTTAGTCTGCTCTGGCAAACTTAACAACGAAATCATTTTAGATAGCCAAGGACGGCTTTTTTGGTGTAATTCTAAAACGGCTTCAATACTACCCAAACGGTCAAGGTCACGTTGAATCTTCTTAGCTTCCTCAATCTGGGTCAGATTTTTACGGTGAATATTTTCAGCAAGCTGTGCATCTTCCGCTTCCACATCCGTCATTTTTCTGATAAATGACGGGATGTTTTCAAGACCTGCCAATTTTGCAGCGCGGTAGCGGCGTTCACCTGCAATTAGTTCATAACCGTTATCAGTAGAACGTAATAAAATGGGTTGTAAAACTCCTCTGGCTTTAATACTTGCAGCTAAATCCTCAAGCGTGTTTTCTGAATCCTCAAAATCCTCGCGTATTTGCGCGTTGACCTCAATCATATCCAACGGAATCATCGAAAATTCTGCATCGGTTTCAGTAAATAAAGCATCAATACCCAATGCTAATACCCCCGTTAAACTCGATTTTTTAGCAGTCATTACATTCTCCCTAAGATAGACTCACAAGCCGCTCGCCACTCTCTAGCTGCTTTCAAATGACTTTCACCCCGCGTTTTTACCCAGACAGGACAATGATTAGAAATTGCTTTGCGCACGGCATTTCGCTCAGGTAAAACCTCAGGCAAAATTGCATGACCATAGCGAGTACGCAATTCAATCAATTCTTGCTGTTCCTCATTGCTTCGGTTGTTGGTTTTCATTGGTAAAATACCGATGTGTTTTAACTTAGGATTAAAGCCTTGAGTGCGCACTACATGAATAGTTTGCATCAAATCAGCAACTCCCGCTAATTCATACAAGCCAATTGACACAGGCGTTACCACAAAATCAGACGCTGCCAGTGCTGCCATAAGTCGAATTCCCAATAAAGGCGGCGTATCTATCAGACAAATATCGAAATCTTGTGCAAAGTGGCGTAAAGCCTTAGCAGGACGGCGTATTACCTCATTTTCTGCTTTATCAATGGATAACAACGCATAATCAGCGCGAATAATAGACAGTTGCTTAGTGACAAGCTGAGGTTGCTCTACGCTAGGCTCACCATCAAACAGCTTTGAGGCAACAAGATTAGACGCTTCGCCCTCGGCATTATTAAAACTTAAAGACAAACTCCCCTGTTTATCCATATCGACCAATAAAACCCGCATACCCTTTTCTAAGGCGGCATAAGCAAGATGCACTGTTAAAGTGCTTTTTCCTACTCCGCCTTTTTGATTCGCGATAGATAAAGTTTTCATTTTTTTCCTTACGTTGATATTAAATTATTATTATTTATGGCAAACAAACTGCCTTCACCATGAAAAACATTATACTCTCAATCGCTGTATTTGACAATCTATTTTAATTGTCAAAATAAAAATAAATAAAAATAAACAAACAATTATAACCTTCGTTCTCTTTTATAGTAACCATTAGGTTTCAGGTCACATTTATTTATTAATCTTAACGATGTACAACGCTATTTGCCAAAAAAACCAATTTAATCACTTGTGTATTTAAGTTAAGCGCGTCCCTGCGCCGTGGACTGCTGGTTAAGTTGTCAAAAATATAATGGTGGTCTGATTGTGACCATGAGTCTTGGCTTTAATCGTCTGTTTAACCTCCGACAATGTGCAAGGAAGAAAGTACAAATCAAGCTGCGCCCCACATTCGGTAATTTCTTCAATAGAAATATACCCAAGTTCTGCAAACTCAATAGCATTTTTAAACATGGCGTAGCCAAATGCTTGATTTACGCCACCATCCATGTCTTTTTCGGTGATGTAGCAATCGTAGTTGCTCGTAAAATAATGCAGATAAACAATAGCATTATCTCCCATTCCGTCTTGCTGATAAGTAACGGGCATAGAATCAATACGTTTTTCCAGATCGATGATTTCTTGTATAAAAAAATCTTTTTCTTCACCCAGACAATTCGCTTTCATAGCTGTAAATTGTCCAGATGAAAGAAACGGCTCGATATTTTTAAGTGCTTTTAAAAATGGCATGATTATTTTCCTTACGTTGATTTTAACTTATTGTTATTTATGGCAAATAAACCTTATTCACCATGAAAGCTATTATACTCTCAATTACATTATTTGACAATCTTATTTGATTGCCAAATCAAAAATAAGTAATAATAAACAATAAGTTAAAATATAATTAAGTTTAGTCGTTCCATCCTACAGTATCGCCAAAATATTCATCATGCGCCGCTTGGTATGCAAGCTTAACTGCTTCAATGTCTTCAACATCGCTCACACTTTTATTAACGATAAAGTCATAAGCTAACCCCGCTTGTTTACAGGCGGTGAAAATCGCAGTTTTATCATTTTTTAATACCGTCAACCAACTTTCAATATAAGCGGCGTGGTTTTCAATTGTTACATCAACAAAACCGACATGACCAACAACAAAGGCAGCTCCAAGCTCTGCCACTAACTCTTCAAAAGCATAGGCATCACTACCAAAACGCTTGCCAAATGCACGATTTAAACGGCTCTCGTGACCTGTCCAGTGAGTAAGCTCATGTAAAGCAGTGGCATAGTAGTTTTCTGGGCTTGTAAAGCGTTCACGATTAGGTAAACAAATCATGTCACTAGATGGACGATAAAACGCACCTTCTGTGCCGTGCTTTATACTTGCGCCACTGACCAAAATTAATTTTTCAGCCTCTTCAATCCTATTAAAAACGGTTTTTATTTCATTAGTAGCAGTAGATGACTCTTTTAAGTTGTCAATTTGCGCCACATTGAACAACCAAAACGCTTTGCACATAGGGAAAAAACCATTTTTTCCGTTTTCATCCCCTGATTGTTTAGTGGCTTCGTTTTTGCGTTCAATCATTTTGAAATAAACACACATCACGCCTTTTTCACCTTTACGGACTTGTCCGCCCATTTCAGCCGCTTGCTTATAAGTTAGCCAGACATTAGAAGAATAATCGTGTTCAATGGCGGCATCCCAAAGAATCAAGACATTAACGCCACGGTAAGCCTCGCCGCTTTTACCATTGCAAGGAAAGCCACCTTGAGCTGCTTTTAACCAACGATCACGCGCAACATTGCCGCCTTTTTCTAACATGGCAATAATGCGGTCGGTAACTACTTCACGAATATCCATTTTTAAATCCTCAAATTTAACAGTTGAAATTTAGTAAACCACTTTCGTTCACCATGAGAGCCATTATACGCTCAATTGCCATAATTGACAATCTATTTTAGTTGTCATTTTAAATATAAATAAATATAATCAATAATATAAAATTTATAAAAATAGATGTCTATGTATAATCTTCGTGGTATTGGCTAGCTTTTGATTTTTGTCTGTATTTTCGTATCGCCGATGGGTTGTCAAGTGCAGGCACAAAAGAATTTTTAGCTAAAAAGTGATTTTCTTTTTCGCGTTAATAAAATTGTTTTGTGGCTGGCGTAGCGAACACTTGAGCAACTAAAGACTAAAATTAAGCTTAGGTAGGGGTGTAGATAAGTGCTTTTCTTATCTGCCCCCCTGCCTGCATGGCGAATGCGCTGTTGATTTTGCTTGATATAAACAAAACTAAAGCCTACTGGGGAAAATGAAGTATTCAAAACAGAGTAGTTTGAATAGCTAATGATTGATATATTGATGAAACAAATCAACTCAATATTTAGAGTGTAATCTAATGGACTTCATGATTCTTGCCTACGAATGTGCGCCTTGGGTAGCGGTGCAAACGATAGCCGCGATTATAAAAACGGAATCTGAATTTAATCCTCTAGCGATTGGCGTTAATGGCGATATAAAATTAAGCCGACAACCTAATAGTAAAGAGGAGGCTGTTTCTACAGCAAAATGGCTTATTGCCAATGGATACAATATTGACTTAGGTCTGGGTCAAATTAATTCAGCAAATTTGTCCAAAACTGGCTTAACAGTTGATGAAATATTTGATCCTTGCATAAATATAACCACTACCGCAACAATTCTAAAAGATAACTATCAAGCTGCTAGTCGAGAAATAACCAATCAACAAGCCGCGCTTTATGCCGCATTATCGGCTTATAACACGGGTTCATTCACTAGAGGCATCAGTAATGGTTATGTGCAGAAAATTATAAATAATGTCAGTGGTACAACAGAGCCGTTTCAAATAGTACCCGAATTGATTAAGCCCAATACAACACAGCTTACTATCATCAAGTCGAAAAAAGTTTCAGCAAATAATCCCGATAAACCTGCCGTAAAACTCACTACTGAAAAGATAGAAACAGTCACCGAACCATCACCGCAAAACATAGAAAATGTTTACGAACAAAAAACTAATAACATCATGGTGTATTGAATAGGATTCGACTATTCCCTTATCGCATTAACAAGCGGAGCGCGTAGGCAAAGCTTTTTTTTGTGGAAATTCACAGCGTTGGAAGCTTAGAGACAGTTAGCGAAAAAGATATGAAGCTTTGCGGAATATCCTTTTTTGCTTACTGTCTCTTTGCTTTTGGCGTTGTGAATTGGAGCAAAAAATGCGTACCCGCAGGGTTTGCTAAAAATAAAAAACAACATTATCAGGAAAAAATAACCATCAATAAAACATACAAAAATACGGTGCAAAATATCATAAAACGAATTATCAATATAGTACATTTTGTGTTAGTATGATGGGGTACTAAGCAATAGTGTGTCATTGGAATAGTAATGGATAAAGTGCATGAACATCGTTGAAGAAGCCGAACTGGTTGACCTAGCTAAAAACAATGCAGTAAAAAGCCTGAATATCGTACAAACAGAAAGCAATACCTATAAAATAATTGTCTGTTTAACATGGAAAAAAGGTGAGTTTCATTTAGTCACCGCAAGAAAAACTCCACGCGAATGGTCGAGCTTAGACAGACTTACACGACACATAAATGAAAAGTACATCGGAAAAATACCCTTAGTACAATTATCACTACAATCTCAAAAGGACTTACGCAGTTGAATTACCAATCTAAAAAAACACCATGAAAGCGAAAAGAGCGCGTACTAACAGCCAACTACTATTCGCGTTAACACTAGCCACCTTAGCATTACTGCCCGAAGTCGCAATAGCAGCACCTTGGGACTCTGCGGCAACAAAAATACTCGCTATTTTCACAGGCGGTTTAACCAGAACCTTAGCTATAATT
The DNA here is from genome assembly GCA_037133675.1 of Methylococcales bacterium. Classification (GTDB taxonomy): domain Bacteria; phylum Pseudomonadota; class Gammaproteobacteria; order Methylococcales; family Methylomonadaceae; genus UBA4132. Next base: position 25,006 of record JBAXNR010000007.1, on the reverse strand, counting down.
GCAGTAATTTCTCTTGGTATTGGAGCGATTGCGGGAAAATTATCATGGGACTGGGCAATCAAAATTATTATTGGCATTGTCTTAATATTTGGAGCGACCACGATAGTGGATTACATAATTTCTGCTTCTGCCTAATACCATGAATAGTGACAAAGATATTTATACCGATCCGCTGTTTGTCGGCTTAACCAGACCGACAACGATATGGGGTATTCCTGACACTGCTTTTATCATAGAATTCGTTGTCACCGTACTGATATTTCTAGCGGTAGATAATCCACTTTATTTGCTATTAGCCATACCCATTCATGCCGCTTTGTACCTGATGAGCTCAAATAATCCGATTATATTCAGTTCTATTGGAATATGGATGAAAACAAATGGGCGTTGCCGCAATTTACAGTTTTGGAATGCGGTCAGTTTTTCACCGCTACCTGTTAAAAAATGGCAAGACTAAAATTTTCGCGCCCGCGAAAATAATAATAATGAGACCATAATGGTAGCAACACTCAAGTACGCAAATGTTTTAAAGAACGAAGAACCTACCGCCTCATTTATTCCCTATTCCAGTCATGTCACTAAAAACACCGTAAAACTTTTAAATGGCGATTACATTCAAGTCATTAGGATGCAAGGCGCGGCACACGAAAGCGCGGACATACAAGATATAAATTCGTGGCACGATCAACTAAACGGAATTATGCGCAATATCGCCTCGCCCAATGTGGCGATATGGTCTCATGTTGTCAGGCGTGAATATGGCGAATATCCAAGCGGGGAGTTCGCCGCTGGTTTTTGTCATGATTTTAATGAAAAGTATCGTCAACAAATGGCGGATGAAAAAATGCTGGTCAATGAACTTTACTTGACCCTCGTTTATCGACCGCAACCGATAAAAGTCGCTAATCTGTTTCATCGTTTCGGAAAAAAATCACCTTCGGAATTGCGGCAACGTCAATTAGATGAAATTCAAACATTAGACGATGTAATGAGCGCGTCTCTGGTAGCACTTGACCGTTACGAACCAGAATTACTGGGATGTTACGAGTACAAAGGTAATATGTTCTCCGATATACTGGAATTCCTCGCTTTTTTGGTTAATGGCGAATGGCAGCGTTTTCCACTACCCCGCGCTGATATAAATAAAATATTAGCGACCTCACGCCCATTTTTTGGCAAAGGCGGGCTTTTGGCTCTCAAAGGCGCAACAAAAACACAGTATGCCGCCATACTTTCAATTCAAGAATATCCCGCGATTACCTGCCCTGGTATTCTGAATGATTTGCTGTCTATGCCGTTTGAATTCGTACTTACGCAATCGTTCACCTTTCTTTCAAAGCCTGTCGCCGTAGGTAGAATGAAGAGGCAACAGGCTCGAATGATAAATGCAGGTGATGTTGCCGTTAGTCAAATTGAAGATATTGATAACGCGCTTGATGAATTGACTTCAAACCGATTTGTTATGGGAGCGCACAGCCTTTGTTTACTGATTCGTGCCGATGATAAAAAAGAACTGAACGACTTTATCAGTGAGGCAGGATCGGCACTTGCCGATAGCGGTATAAAATGGGCGCGAGAAGATATTGGCATGGCGGGTGCGTTCTGGTCACAATTACCTGCTAACTTTCAATACCGCGTCAATATAGGCGATATTACCAGCCGCAATTTTGCGGGGTTTAGCAGTTTTCATAATTATCCCATTGGACATATTCGCGGTAATCAATGGGGTGATGCGGTCATGATGTTCAAGACAACATCAGGCGCACCTTTTTACTTCAATTTTCATAAAGGCGAAAACGGAGTTGATTCAAAACGGCTAGCAAAGCTAGATCCGAATCATAAAGACTTAGCTAACACCGTTGTTATTGGTAAATCGGGAACGGGAAAAACCGTACTAGAAACGGTATTGCTTGCGCAAATTCAAAAGTTTCACCAGCCCAAAAACAACAAAATATTATCATCTATCCTGTTTGATAAAGACCTTGGTGCATCGGTCGCGGTACGCGCAATGGGCGGGCGGTATTACCCACTTAAGAATGGCATAGAAACAGGTTTTAACCCATTTCAACTAGAAGCAACACCCAACAACCTCACTTTTCTTGAGAATCTGATTAAGCAACTGTTAAAACATGACAGTTTGCAAATAACCCCAAGACAAGAAAATCAAATCAGCGAAGCTATTAAAGGCGTTATGGCAGCGTCAAAAGCCAAGCGTAGATTAAGTTCTATTCTCGAATTTTTTGATCCTACCGAAGAAAATGGGCTATATATCCGCTTATATCGCTGGTCTCGCCAAGGGCCGTTAGGCTGGTTGTTTGATAATCCAGAAGACACACTACAACTAAATGACAGTCCGATTATTGGTTTTGATGTCACCGAATTTCTGGATAATGACGAAACCAGAACACCCACTATCATGTACTTATTTCATCGTATAGAAAGCTTATTAGACGGTCGGCGTATTCCAATCTTCATGGATGAGTTTTGGAAATTGTTAGATGATCCAGCCTTTGAAGAAATGGCAAAAAATAAATTAGTAACCATTAGAAAACAAAACGGTTTTCTGGTCATGTTCACTCAAGCCCCTAAACAAGTTCTCAATTCGCCCATTGCTTACGCCATTGTTTCACAAACTGCGACAAAAATATTCTTACCCAATCCAGAAGCCGATTATGACGACTATGTAAACGGCTTTAAATTAACCGAACGCGAATACACCATCATCAAAGAATTAGGCGAAAACTCTCGCCGCTTTCTGATTAAACAAGGGCAAAACTCCGTAATTGCAGAATTAAATTTGCGCGGGTTTCATGACGAATTAGCTGTACTATCAGGCAATACCGCTACCTCTTTATTAGTCGAACAGCTTGTTAAACAATACGGTGAAAATCCAGCCATTTGGTTGCCAGAATTTCACAAAATACGCAAAGGCGAACATCATTGATTAAAAACATACTACGCATAGGATTTTTAACGACTACCTTGTTAACCAGTTATCAAGCAAACTCAACGGGTATTCCCGTAGTCGATGCTGCCCATATTTCTCAAACCGCGACAGGTTGGGCAAATCAAGTGGCAAGTATGGCAAAAGAATTTGTGCAAATGAAACAGCAATACGATATGCTCACCCAACAATTCAATAATTTAAACGGTGTTACTGATTTGGGCAGTTTAGTTAATAACCCAGCTCTCAGACAATACCTACCCAGCGATTATCAAGCCATTCTGAATGCTGGTTACGGTAACTCAAGTGCTATTCGTGCCGCGACCAAAATAACAGGTATCGAAAATACCTCGCTAAATCCTAACAGCGATGCGGCTAAGCTATTTGAAGCCAATGCCATACAAGCCTCATTAAACCGTGCTACCGCTGAAGCGGGCTATAAACAAGCCAGTGATCGATTTTCCGATATACAAGTGCTACTGGATAAAATCAACACCGTACCCGATGCCAAAGATATGGCAGACCTGCAAGCGCGTATTCAAGTCGAACAAGTCATGATGCAAAACGAAACCAATAAACTCGCTATGCTTGGACAACTGGCACAAGCACAACGCGATTTAGCTAATCAAAAAGCCGTTGAAATCGGCTTAAAAGCCAATGTCGGCACAGTCCCGCGTTTTTAATCAACTCACACTGGAAAAACATGAACAAATCACTCGCGCTATTAATGCTGCTGACTTTGCTAACTGCTTGTAACGAAGGCATACCCAGCATTGACGACCCGCACAACATCATCGTAGACGGTCAGAAAATGAAACAAGATAAATTTTTAGAAAAATTTTGCGTCGCCAAACTTAACAACGAAACCTGCTTAAAAGTGCAAGCCGCTTATAGTCAAGATATGGCAAAACCTACCACCGTGCCGCGTTTTTAAAGAATTATCAATGGAAAACAGCGATTTACACATTTACGAAGACACCTTTAAAAACCTAAACAACGCACTATCAAGTTATATAAGTGATGTTGCCAGCAACATCATTACCGCAATAACACCCGTTTCCACAACGCTAATAACCATTTATATCATGTTATGGGGCTGGTCAATGATGCGCGGTGTTATCTCAGAACCCATCACCGATGGCGTGTCTCGAATAATACGATTATCAGTAATTACCGCCATTGCCTTAAATTTGGGTAGATACAACGGCTACCTGTCCGATATGCTTTGGAACTCACCCGATGCCTTAGCGGGCTATGTTGCCTCTGGTTATTCCGATGGCACAACTAACACTCAATTTCTCGATAACATCATGTCGCAAATTTACGATATGGGCTATGTGTATTGGGAAAAAGCCTTTTTAGCCTCCAACTCGCTCGGTATTCCCAATCTTGGTTTTTTATCCATTGCCATTTTAATTTGGTTAGCGGGCTTGCTTGCCACCGCTTACGCGGCTTTTTTATTGGCGTTATCTAAAATGGCACTCGCTATCATCCTCGGTGTTGGGCCATTATTCATACTAATGACCATCTTTGAACCCACAAGGCGATTTTTCGATGCGTGGATAGGGCAAGCTCTTAATTATGTATTTCTGACCTTGCTCACCGCCGCCGCGATTAAACTCATCATGACTATTCTTCAAACCTATTTAACAGCGGCAGCAGGCACAGGCGTAGGTGCAGAACCCTCGATTGCCTTAGCCTTTCCGCCTATTATTGGGTGAGTTTAAACAAACGTCATCAAAGTTTCATAGGATTTAGAATCAAATTGTTACCATTCTAAGTCTGTCATTTGTGTGTTCGCGATTAGATAAAACCTATCCTACCGTACCAAATTCGATAAAAACCTCATATAGCGACTTATTTTGAATGAATTGTTATCGAAATATCAGTAATTTTTGCTTAATTATTGTTATCGTATAAATCATCGTTTTTAGCATAAGACTCGATACTGACACTTCCCAAAAATGAACGCCCATAATCCTGTTAAATTTGGGAGAGCCATTATGCACTCTAAGCCTTATCTGCTATAGCGTTCTTAAAATTCCTATGAAACTTTGATGACGTTTGTTTAAACCTACCGTTCTTTTGGTGTGTAACTCCAAGTGCAAACTCTAATCAAGAAGGGCATAAGTGTAGTAAAGCCGTCTCTGAAGTCGGTATCAGCAGACGGACTTATTACAAAGCGATTGCAGAAGGTCGGATTTGGCTTCTATTTTTCCTTAGCGACGTTTTTTTCAGAAACTCTATTACGATCTCAATATAAGCCGTTAAAGCTGCCCTTGTTTTTTTTCATTCTCTTCAACAATGTAATGAAGTAGTAAAAAGATGTCGTCTAGCTTTTCTGGTATATCTGGTTTTATTACTTCAATTTTCCAGTCCGCCTCATTTTGGTTTTGACCTAAGTCTTTTACTTCCAAATCTGAAGCCGAAGTCAGATATATCAGCTCCCCTACATTGGTAGCTTGTTGTAGTGCAATATAAGTTCCATCTGGATTCGATGTATTAGATAATTTGATGTTATAAGTTCCATCTGGATTAGATATTGTAATGTTTTCCAAATCTTTAATACCATTTTTAGGACTTACAAAGACATCAACCTTCTTGACTGTAATTACTGAATCTATAAACACCATTGGAAAGCGTTGCTTATTCAATGAGAAAGTCTGACTATGATTAGCAGTACTTAACAATTTGTACCATTCGGTAGGGAATTCATGGCGAAGACTGAACAGGCGAGATTGCAGTTTATAGTTTTTATCTGTTTCTTCTTGTTTTAGAAGTGTTTTAAGATTTCCAGTAGCCTCAGTTCGCAAAGCCTTTCCCCCATCCCGTGCCGTATATTTGAGGTGCAGTATCACATCACTAATCGTTTGGTAATCGAATTGACGGAACTCATTAGGCAATTCAATGCGCCAGCGTGATATTACGCCGCTGCCTTCAAAGGGTAGATAGCGTTCATCGCGGAAGTTTAGTTCAAACAGACCACTATCATTTTGAGCATTACTGGTTGCAATGGACTGCATGGCGGAAAAATTCTGAACAAAGCGGTTATCGTCGCTCTTAGTATATGGTGACTGTGGCACACTCTTAACGCGCGTTTTACTGCTCAGTAGCGTAAGTGTACAGTTGATGCCCGTGTAAGGTCCGACAACGCAGGGAATGCTGATACTGACACTCTTGATGCGGCGCATATAGTGACCAGGATAATCAATATCGAATAAAGTCTCTGGTAGTTCCAAGTCACAAGTACCCGTTGCTTTCAGAGTAATCAACGCCAATGGGTCATGGAGTAGCAGCGAAATATTCTTGGTGATCTCGTACTCGCGCCGATTTTGATCCATGTAAGACTTTTCCATTTGCTTCAACGACAAATAAAGCCTTTCGCCTGACATTAAACCTTTGCGAAAACTATCCCAAATACCAAATTGCACAAAGTTTGAGCTAGGTAGTCCCAACTCGTAGCGATAGGTTTTTTCTGCCTTTTTGGCTAAGTCGTAGGCTAATTGATAGCACTGGAAATAAATCGTCGAAATTTCACCGATCATCCAACCGTACAGTTCTTCCTGGGTGTATTTATTGCGATAAAAATCTTCTACTTGCCGTGCATTTTCAATTTGTTGTTCATGATTAGTCAATTCCTGATCCGCAATCTGTTCACGAAATTTTGTAGCCCAAATTTGCTTGTCAATTTGAATGAGTTCCTTGTTCGCCAAGTCTTGTTGGAGTTTCCAGTCAGCAGCGCGGCGTTCATAACCTGCATTGGTTTGAGCTGAACTTGCAGCAAAACTCGTCATGGTGGAAAGCATATTAAAATAACGTCCGAAAGCACTCAGGGTAGCACCTCCTTTTGTTCCACCACCTAAATGTTTAAGTGAAATTGGTCCTACCGTTGTACCTGCTGCTATTCCCCCCACATATTCATCTGGTATAGGCTCCGCCATAGATGCCGCCATTTCCAAATCTTGCCCCATTACCGAAAGCGCCATACTCGCAAAACTTAAAGTTTCATGCTCTTTCTCACTAGAGCTGCGTCCATCTTTTAGTAATTGCGTATAAAAATTGGCACGAAGTTCTGTTACTGCCCGCGTTTTCTCTAATCCTTCCTTGCCATATTGCGCCTCAGTGACTTGTAATTTCCTGACAGTTTTCGCCAAACCCAGCAACAAAGTTTCATGCTGAGTTCGCATCATCGCAAGTGCTTCACCATCTTTTTTTTCTAAGGCGGATAGCAAGCTATTTCCTAATGATTTAAGTTCGGCACAAATTTCCAGAGCTTTTTGCAGAATGTAGTTAAAGCGATAATAGGGCAATGGCGAATTCAAATCAGCTAAGACACTGCTAATATCTACACCGCCTGCCATCGCTTGCACCAACAGAGCAGGATCAATAGGTGGTTCAAACAAAGCCAGTTGTCGTTCAACGCCTTCGATATTCTGGCAGTGGCGAATCTTGAATAAGCGATCAGCAACGGTATCCCAATAGCCCAACAGTTTATCGTTGTCAGGTAAACAGAAATACCAACTCGTCGTTGTGTTCACAATAGAGGAAGTACCTGGAACACCTTGAGGTATTGTTTGTCGGTTAGAAAAGGGGAACATCGTCTCCATTTCTACAAGGACGTTTGAAAAAGCATTAATACCTTTGGCATCCAATTCAGCATAATTTAAGGCTTTAATTTCACCTCGCGCAGGAATTTTTTCGGGGCGTTTGCCCAGAAGTTCAGCGGCTAGAATATAAAGCTGAGTCGCCTCATTGATCGACTCGAGGGTATCCTGACGGAAAAGATTATCTGCCCAAGCGATTAAATTATCTAAATACTTCATCACGGTATTTTTCTGATAGGCAATTAAGCGCATTCGAGCAATTAAATGTGGGTTAAACGGATTATTTCGCCATGCGGTGATGGTATCTTCAAATTCTTTTCGATTGGGATCGCTGGTTGTTTTCAGTTGATTAAAGAGTTGATCCAGAGTTTCTTTAGGTGTATTACGAAACGGAATAACCTGCCAATAACGAGCAGAAGAGAGAAGCTTGTCATTGGTTGTAGGGTTAAAGACAAAGTGATACCAGCGCATGGACTCCTCAAACCGTTGATTTTTACTCAATCGGTTTGCCAGTAGCATAGGCACATGAAAAAACAATTCCCAGTTGTAAAGACTATAAGCTCCAGCAGGACTGAAATCCACATCTTCCAATGGATCAGGTGTCCCAACGTTGTCTTCATTTGGGCGATAGATTCCCTTGAAGTTATTAGTGGTTGTCCAGCCCCATAGTCCTTCTCCAGTAGATATAAACCTTAAGTCAGAAAATTGTTGGTTCTGTAAATTCAATAAGCCATCAATACCTTCTTTTTCTAACGCTTCCATCAGCTTACAGACATGAGCATGGAAGAAAGGTTTGAACCTCAGCTTCGTGACGAAAGAACGGGAGTAAGCTAATCCTACATTAACTGCATTAAACGATAAGCTCTTCAATGCCATTTCAACAGGGGCAGGTGCTGGCAAAGTTTGTAATGAGTACACTTGCATTGCTGTCGAAACATCTATTTGCTTGTTCTCAACAAGTTGGCTAATGTCTGTTGCTTTAATTCCCTCAAACCATGCTACGGGATCGCCCTTGTCTATTCTTAAGCCTTCGGGGCGAGTATCTTTCAGTTCTGGAACTGAAATTTTCGATTTTTCTGGAGATTGCAAACTCGGAATAAATATCTCGTAAAAGTACGCTTCAGGGGCGACATAGTAATTTCTCTGTTGATCTTGATAGATGAATTTTGATGAACTGTTGTTAGAGAAATCATGGTCGGCGGGGAACAGTAATTTATAGGCTTCTTCACTGTCAGACAGTATTTGTGTGTTGTTTTTTCCGTTGTTGTCTCGTAGCGATAATGGGCTTGATTTGTTGATATGCCAATTAATCACTCCACTACTCGTTTTGTTGGCTGACAGAAAACCTTGGTAGAAATTAACTTGTTCTGAGTCAATAACATAAATAGAAGAGTAGCTATTCCAGTTCAGGGTCAGGGCGGACACTTTGCCATTGCAATTTAATTGGTATTCACCCAGAAGAAGATCGTAATCCTTATCAGGAAGACCATTGTCAGGATCCGCTTGGTCATCAAACAATTTTATTGTTAAAGTAGAGCCTATAGTGACTGAAAATCGGTAGTTATAAGTTGCTACACCATTTTCATCACTTTGCGTTCTAATGAACGACTGGCTTACTTTCTTATTTGACCATTTATTCTGACGGTATTCGCTCCATGCAATTCTAACTTCATGGTAAGCCCATGGGTAAATTGGAGGCTCTTCTCCAGCTCCAATTTCAAGCGGTACAGCTGATTTCCCTTCTCCTCCTGAGTTATATTCTTGTGTTTCTTTAGCTTTTGCGTCTTCTATTTTCTTGTTTCGTTTTTCCCATATCTTATGCGCTTCTTCATCCTGCTTAATTTTCTCGCGATCTGATTTTTCCGTAAAAACGGGCCAGAATAGATAGAGTCTGCGATTCCATACAACAGGAATCAAATGCACACCTGCGGATTCTCCCTCTTCGTTACCCTGAATATCCAGTTGAACGCGTTCCCACGCTGTCCACACCTGTCCCTGTAAATCGAGTTTGCGATAAAAATACTGTGGTGGAGAGCTGAAAGTTCGCCCAAAAACATGCAGTTCATGCGCTTCTTTATCTTCGTAAGTTCCACAGATGTCCAAACGAGATACATCATGCAATTTTTCTAAGTAGTTGATTAATGCCTTTTCCACACTTTCATTGGTGACTTCACCTTGCAATAATTGACTCTCCAGTTCTTTAAAGAAAGGACTTTTGTTGTCGCGTAATTCAGGCTCAATCCAGTTTTCAGGGTATAAAAATACTTTGCGATTCGCCTCCCAAACCCGATAATTTTTCATCCATTTCCATTGATTAGCATCAATATGGCTGGGAAGAATTATTTGATATTGTTCACTTTTAATCTTACTCTTATTTTGTGATTCGAGGTTCAGTAAGCAGCGTTGTACAAACAATTGAACAGAGGCGATTGCCTGCTTTAAGCGAGACGTACGCATACAGGCATCCATTTCCACATCAATCAGGAAATAGCCGTAAAGATCATTAGTATCTTTTATAAAGCCCAATGCCTTAATTTCAGGCTTTTGCAGTAAATAGGCAACTAAAGCGTCGCGTAGGCGAGTGCGCAGGCGATTATGCACTCGCGTTGAAACCTCTATCCAAGCGTTTTCATCGTATTTCGCTTTAAGACTGCGTTTAATGTCTTGAGCCTTTTCATCAGTAACACTGTCACTTGCCCACCATTCTAATTTTTCTATCGAAACACCAATCCGACGGCTGAGTTCAATTTGTTTTTGCAATTGAATCAGAGGAATTTCATTGCGAAAGTCAGTGACAACATGTTTACTGACAAAATATTCGACATTATTTTTTTTGTCTTTATCTTTGTCTGCTTTGTCCCAGCCAGTTACTTCAATAATTGCTTTGGTAATTGCATTAGTAATTCTTAGCTTAGTTGTTGCTTTAGTTTTATCATTGATATTGTTAGCTTTTTTAAAAGTCGGGACTGTCTTAAAAATTGAGAGCAAATCTTTCTCGGCGACAGGCAGTGTATTGCGAAATGCAACAAAATCGGCTATTCGCAGCCAGGCAGCAAAGTTTAAATCTTTCCAGTTGAACTTATTAAAGCTGTCTTTGTTCTGGAAATAAGATAATTCTTTTGCCGAAAGCTTCAATTTTCCGATCAGCCACATACACTTGTAAATCAGAATGTACAGATTACGGTAAGCTTTAGCTTGAGCTGGGGTACCAGTCTCGCTATCCATATCCAAACAGATTCGCAAGATAGTGGCATCCTGAAGAAAAAAAGCGACCAATGCGGCTTCGGCTTTGAAAGTAGCGGTCAGATGTTGTTGAATAAACGTTGTTTGTAAAAAGGGTAAAAGCTTTGCTTCAATCTTGTTCCAATACTTTTTTAATCGTGCTGGAATATCAATTGTAGACATCAGGTCTTTAATATTATCGGTATTAGTCTTAGGATCAACAAGGTAGCCTTCTAAAATATCTTTGCCATAGAGTGCCGAGGTGTTCAGTGTCAGTAGATAGTCGAATTTATTTTCTTTATTAGTCCCGTCCAAAATACCAACAACTTTGGTGGCTTCTTCTGAATCCAATAACATTTCTAAACGCATTTTTAGAAAATCTACTGTGACAATTTCATCTTTTGGTGTATTTTCCTGACGAATTTTCAGCAGCCCTTCGCGCAATGTTTTAGCGGATTGGTTAATGATTTCAGCTTTGGGCGGCAGCATATTTCCTGCCATGATTTCATTGTTAAAGATATAAGCAAAATCAGAGGCTTTAAATCCATAACGATTGATTTTTTCCAGAAAGTCTTTAGTTTTGATTAAATCTGCGACAGAATTCCAAGGTGTTTGATCGCCCAACGCTAGCCATGTAATCAAGTCTTTGATCTTCATTCTTAGCCCTTTGGCAAAAAGGACATAGCGATAAATCTTTGACAGATTTGCCAAGTTAAGGGTATTTTCTTCATCAATCAGCTTTGTGTAACCAGCAATTTGATTGAAGTCCTCCTCAGAAATTCGCAGTGCTGCCAGAATTGCGGGTATGTGATTCTTGAGTGATTCAGTGGTAATTTCCAACTCGGTTTGATAGACATTTAAGGTAAATATCTTGTCAATTTGCATAATAGCTTTGTTCAAGAACAATCTGGCAAATAGCGACTCCTTGCCAATACTAGGGATATTGCCGATTAATACCGCCACTTTATCGAGAGATAAATTCAAGTCTTGCTGGACTTGCCACAAATCTGACAAATCGTTAATAACTTGCGGTGTAATATCGGTTTCACCAAGAGCTACGAACAAGCCATCTAACTCAGTGATTGTACAACCCAGTTTTTTCCAAAGCCGAATGAAGCGAATAAAGAGGCTCATAAAGCGGCTTAGTTCTTCATCATTTAACAGCTCACCATTGTGATGTTTAATTTTCGTTGTAGCTAAATCACATGGTGTTTCTGAATTGCTGCTTACCAAATTAATATCTTGTTCTGGATTCAAGAAATGCGTTTTTAGCAAGTCAATCAAATCAGTGTAAGCAATATTTTCAATGAAAGTATTAACATCTGCCAACAACCGTCGTAAATATCGAATGTTATGTAGTCTTGTCGTATTGGACCATAGATCAATGGTCGCGAGATCTCTAGTGTCGTTGTTAACTCGCGCATTTAAAACTCCATCCAGTTGTTTAAGCGTCAGAATCTCAAATTCTCGTTTAGAAATTCCTAACCGCTCGGCGGAGGTTGCATAGGATGTGGCATCGCCAAAATTTTTCATCACCTCAAAAAGGCTACTGTTTTGTTCCTGTAAAAACTGCCGTGCTACCTCCAAATCCATATCAAACGGCAGGTTTAGCGGATAGATTGCATCCTTGAGTAACTTATAAGCTGCTGTCGCATCCTTGTCAGAATTTGAATTGGGATGTTGTGGATTGGCGGCTAGTTCAGAAGCTGAAAATTCTGAAGTGTCGTTAGTTGACGTTTCTGCATATTTTCCAGCCTCTCCATCACCAACATGGCTTTGTGCGACATAGGTTTCTAATATTTCATTTACCAAGTCAATATAGGGAATCAGATTTTCTGTATGCTCACAAGATAACGTGGTGTACTTCAAATCGGGACGGCGGCGGAAAATTTCATTACGCGGTGCACCGTCGTTATATCCCAAAAGAACGTGCAGTAAATCCACAAAATAGGCAGCTGGGCTATAAACAGACTTACAGTGTTGACACTCACACATATCAATTGAACCGAACAGTTTTTCCCATGTAATGCTTGAGTTATCAACTGCCTGAAAATTGGGCGATTTTGTCAAGTCCAAAACTATCTGACAGATCATTGCTATTGACTCACTAACCGCTCTGGCTTGAGCGTGGTAAGTGATGGCATTCGATTCTGAAATTTTTCCTGCCACACTTAGGATAAAATCTTCAGGCGAAAGTTTTGCGATTTGATGAGCACTTTCGTATCTCTTGTCTATCAGCACATTCATATCAGCCGTATTCGCTGTCAGAGTATATATCCGCTGTCTTTGACGTAATTGCGTTTTTACTACCGCTACCTCTGGTTGTTCAATCCCTTTAAATGCCTCTGGTTTCTCATGAAGATAAGTGTCTACTGGGGTAGTGGTAAAGTCGAAATCAGGATTATTATCGAGAAATAGTTTAACAGCTGGATGACCAATAGTTTTTCTGATGACATCAGTCGGAAAAGTCAGTTCAACCAGTGTTTGAAGTTCCTGTGCATAAATCTTGGCTCGTTCCTGATCATTTTCACCCGTAATATGTAAAGGAATACCCGTCTTATTTTCTAGTGCCAAAGCTTCCCAGTCCTGAGCGGATATATTTACCAATTGACGGGTATTTTCTATGCCTGTTCGCTGTAAAGCATTAACCAGACCTTTGTTGTTTAGCGTCAATTGAGAAAGCTGTAAATTGAGTTGAATGCTGGGAACGTAGGCTTTGAATGTTTCGTTTTGACTCATTATCTGCCAAAAACTTTCTGTATTGCCCTCATGTCGCGCATACATATCAAAAAAAGTGCTTAACTTCTCAGCTTCCAAAATAGGCTGGAGTAATTCTCCTACCGACGTTTTTAGGGTAGTAATATGGGTTTGAATACCATGCTCTTGAGCAAACTGTTTTAGGCTATTGGCAACCAATTCCAAATTATGTTGATCGGAATTTGGCTGTAACGGTTTTAAGGCAGCAACCAATTCATCCAATGACATTGAAATCACATTGCTTAAAGGAATATTTTGTGCAGCCAGTCCAAAAAATGCCCATGCAGGTACACTGTCAAACTCATGTTCTTGCTTAAAAGCATCGCGTAACTGCTCAATTTTTGTTTTCTCTATGCCACTTTCCTTGCTTAAAAATGAAATCTGAAAATTGGTTTCATCTTCTTTTAAATCAACAAAACTAACTTGCCGCATGAAAGGGGTTAACCGAACTATTAATTGCTCAAATTCAGTAATAGGTCGTTGTTTCAAATCAACCACAATCCTCAGATTAAGATTAGTGGCGGTATTCATCAACACGATAGGGGCTTGTTTGCTGTCTGAAAGTTTTTCAACAGCGGTTTCCTGTTCTCCCGCCAAGGTAAAAATGGACATCAACTCCATTTGAATGCCCGTTGAGTTGAAAACCTGAAACACTAGGTCTGGTTCGCTACTATCATCAGCCTTTTGAAGGCTTGCACTGAAAGTAAACTTAAACTCAAAAACACCCTCTTTTCCAGAAGCGACAGAAGCGATTTTTGTCATTCCCTCCAGATCATATTCCAGTAGCGATATGGTGTATTGAGAAAGTCCTACTTTATTAATGTCAGTCAGTCTACCTTTAACAATTCGTTCTAATTTTGCTGGATCAATCGGGGAGTCATAGCCCTCTGGTTTATCGGTGAGAATGCGAACGGGTATATCGCCTGATTTTCGATTCCAAAGCACAGATTTTTCGGTGCTTCCTGTGCAGATATTTTGATAAAATAGCTTAAAATAAAGGTCTGGACTTCGTTCAAAAAAACCTTCGAATCGATTTTCATCAAAACAAATTTCAAAAGCCCCCTGCGGGTCGGTTTCTGCAAAACCTAGGGCATCATCGAAGAAAAAATCCTTATCCCACGCTTCAACTCGCAAGCCTTTTAAACCAAGAAGCGTGTTGTTATCAAGAACAACACCTTTAATGCGGTATGGATTGTTATTATTTGAGTCCATTGCTAACTTCCTCTTAAATTATTATTTTCGTTGGATGGGATATTTATCCTGTCCATAACATTTCCCTTCGCTGGACGGGATATTTATCCCGTCCGTAACGTTTTAACTGTGTGGCTATATTGCAAATAACTTAATGGTCAACGGTGTAGCGGGGTTTGCGGATGACCAAATCCAGTGTTCTGGGTGTGCTACATAGCCTTTTCTTATCGGGTTTTCGTGAATGTAGTTGAGCTTCTGTCGGTAGAATGCTGGGTTTTCAATCTTTTTTGGGACGTTGGTTTCCATCCAGAAGCGATACTTGCCTTCATCGTCTACAAACAATCTTAAAACCGTGGGTTCTGTGGTTTCTAGGTTGCTTTTGAATTTTACCGAGGTAAAGCGTTTGAAATCACGCAGGAAACCCGCTGTGTCTGGGGAAGTGACGATGAGATGAATGTGGTTCAGCATGAAAACATAACCGTTTAATTCCAGCCCTTTATGCTCTTGGCAATAACGCAATGAATCAGCCAAGATTTGCCAGCGGTTGTGACGGTCAAACAGGTAATACCAACGCTGAATGGTCAGCGTTAGGTAATAAGTTCCAGCATTCAGATCAGCGGCTACACGGCGCGATGGCATGGTATTGGTTTCCTTTTATTGTCTTTTATTTTTAACTTGCTGCCTAATTGCTGTAATTGCTGGACGGGATATTCATCCCGTCCGTAACGTTTGTTGCTATCGGCATGACAACACTGCTAACTACCACCACATCCTAAACGTTTGGGACGGGGTAACATACCCCGTCCCGCTTCGTTATCTGACGCGAATAACTAAACCGTGTAAGACATTAATATAAATAAGTGCAGTTTTATCTCCACTGTTTTGTTCATATCTCAGTGTTTGATTAAGATTACGCGTTTGAGACATTGACATTGGAAGCCCTGACCATGAAGCAGTAAATTTATATTCAGCTGCCTTGGCATCAGGATAAGCAGTCTGAAGCTCAAGATTGGATGCCAGATTCGGAATATCTACACCACGAGGTCGCGCTCCCAAAGTATCATGACCTGTCATACCCATCTCTCGCGTTCCAGAACTAAGTAGGGAATTTAATGCGTCTTCCATTGCCCGTCTTTCGATCGTTGTTTGAGGTATTGTGGCTTTACCTGTAGGACCCAAATCCATCCGTGGAGCGGGTAGTTGCAGTACTCTCGGCTGACTTCCAGACCCTTCAATAACAATCGACTCACTTGCCGAAAGATTTGGAGGTTTAGGAGTAGCTACAGGTTCGAGAATCTCTACTGTTAGTCCAGTAGCTTGTTTTGGAATGATACCTCTAGTGTTACTCCCTGCAAGTTGTTTTGGAACACCTCTTCTCATGCTACTCGAAGAACTGAACATCGCCTTTATATCCTGTCTAAGCATGAGAATACCCCCAATTACCAAGAACCCTTCATATATATCACCAGCAGTAGGGTTATCTGTCAAAAATCTACATAATGGTATTTTCTCGCCTTCACATGGATCATACTTAGATTCTGGTTGACAACCCTGAGGTTCACTAGACCCTCCTCCCCTTCCTGGGCTAGGAAAAATAGGGACTGAGCCAGGTGGACAAAAAGGTTTCTTTATGGGAGCAACCGCAACCCCAGAAGGGGTTCCTGGCAAACTTATAAGCGAATTCTCATCAACAAATGTCTTAGGATCAAACAGATCAGGTTTTGACTGTTGCGACGCAGGCTTATCATCTCTACCGTTACTATCTATTCGCCCTATAGGATTATTGCTGGCATAAACATAGAGGTTTATGCCAACACTAATGCCATCTGGATCACAACTAACCCACCGCCCCAACCAAGGCGCATAATACCTAGCCCCATGATACGACAACCCCGTCTCCTCATCCCGTTCCATGCCCGTGTAACGATACCGCTTCGCCGCCGCTTTGATGTCCTTATTGACCGCCTGATAAGAGCTGCTACCGTAGGGGTAATATTCTTCATAGGAAATCAGCGCGGCGTTATCGTTTACTTCAAGGGCTGCTGATCCCAGATGATTGCCTAGCTGGTAGCGAATCAACTGCTTAGCTGAGCCGTCATCGCCTTGGGTACGGCTTTCCACCAAGGCAACGCGTTGTTTATCATCCATGATATGCAGGGTCTCGCGTTCCAGTTTAATGTCATTGTTGCCATTGAACTCACGGTAAATCTCAAAGCCACCGAGATAAATACGTTCGTCTTTCAGATTGCTGTTTTGGGTTTCGGTCACTTTGCGCACCCGCTGACCACCCGCGTCATAGACGTAATAAGTCTTTTCCCCCATGCCGCCATTATTGACTACCTGTTGCTGTGAGGCGCGGAGTTGGTCTTTATAGTCCCATTCCATGATCGTCAAATGCGGCATGGTAGTCATGTTGCCGTGGGCATCGTAGCTGTATTTCGCGCTATAGCTGGGTTTCGCTGCGTAGAACGGCCGCTTAAGGTCACTGGGTAAGCGCGTGGCAAGCAGGCGGTTACTGTCCAGTGCATATTGATACCAGCGTATCCAACGTTCTGTACCGCCGCCCGTATGCTGCAAGCCTAAGATGTTGCCGACGGGATCGTATTGGTAGTCTTCGCTATAACGCTGCAAGGCTTCTGGGTTGTTGACAAACGGTATTTCATTAATCGGCTCGAAGCGTTGTGCATCACGCTGGATATTATTTTGGCTGGCGTGTTCTCGACCTTCGGCGTGAATTAACCGATACAAGGCATCATAGACATAGCTATTACTGGGCGTTATGCGGGTGTTTTTGAAGAATACGGTTTGTTGGGCTGCGTCGCCAATGTCAGTGATGTTGCCGACGGGGTCGTAACTGTAGCTTAGGTCTTGCAGAGTACGTTGGTCGGCTTCTGGGTGTTTAGGGCGGGTGGTGGTTAAGTGAAGCAAACGAAAGGTATTTTTATCGTAGCTGTATTCGGTGACGATGGGATGACCTGTCTCGTTGTATTCAATCTTAACGCGCTGTCCTTTGGCATCGTAGTCGATATTGGTGACGGCTTTCAGGTTTGTAGTATCTGGATTCAGTAAGGTGTTGGGTTCGGTGGATTGTTCCAGCCAGACATTGACTTGTTCGAGCAGATTGGCTTCGTTGTAGCTGGGGCGAATGATGTTGAACTTGGTGTTGGCTTGGTTACTGTGTGGGGCGACTAACTGAATCGGGCGATTGAGCGCATCATAACGAATGCTGCTGGTAAAAATATCAGCTTCCAGTGTTGGATTTTTTAACCAGTCGGTTGTGCCTTTATAATCTTTGACCAGTTGACGGGTGCTGCGTAACGGATTGCCTTTGAAGTCGAAGGCTTCATTTGTGCCAGTGTTTGGGTTGATTGCCATACTGGTGACTAGCCCTGCACTGTCATAATGTTGATAGGGTTTACCGCGTAGGTTTAACTGGCTTTTTTGTGCATCGCTTAGACCGTTAGTAGGGGTATCGCCATAAATGATTTTTTCAAATTGGATGATACGGTTTGCATCCAGTGAATCTGCACCTTTAACGTAAGAACCGATTGGGCGGTGTAGTTTGTCATAATCAGTGCGGAAGGTATGCTTTCGACTATCCCAAGCTAACATTGGTTTACCAGTTGCATCGTTGAGCATCCAGCGATCACCCGCATCCATGCTGTGCTGGAATAGCATATTACCTGCAATGTCATAGCAGGGTGCAAAACCTGTGGGGTCGCTAGCTTGATTGCTTGGATCTGGCGGTGTGATGTATTGCATCACTAAATTTTTGCGAGCATCACGAATCCATAGCGGTTTGCCTTCGGCATCTAGCTTGGTGTAAGTGAGATATTTTTCGTCTTTTAACACACCTGCTGCGTCTTTTACTTTATTGTGGGCAATGGAAATAACATCACGTCCTAGGCTGTCGAGTATCGTGAGTGCTGGTGTGTCGGCGTGTTCGGCTGCCAGTTGCGCGGCACGGCGTTCTTCTGGTGAGCCTGCTGATTTTGCTGTAAACCAAGTATTATCTGCTTCTTTTACGGTGTCGTTTTGGTCGTAGCTACGGACATACCAAGGCGAGAATTCAACGCGGCTGTAACTGCCATCGGGCATTTCGGTACGCACTGTGCGACCTACGGCATCATAATAAATGATTGGTGTGACACCTTCTTCTTTGGGTTCTTCAAAGTGATGTCCGACTGAACTGAAATACGGTTCGTATTGTTTGACGGGCTTGCCTTTATTGTTAAGGATGGTTTTGCCATTGGCGACCCAGCGCAAGGATTGTCCTTTTTTCTCAGGTTCGGCTTGGACTTTTTTCACGACTACTTTGCCCATGCCATCGGAATACTCGAAAGCGGCTTGTAGTGGGCTTTGTTGTCCTTGTGTCAATTGGCTGAGGTGCTGTTCATGGACTATGCCACAAGCACAGGCGGGGTGTTGATTCCATCGGGTTATAGTCTTGCCATCTGGAAGCTTTTCTTCGATCTCGCCAAAGTAGTAAACGTGGCGGGCGGTAGCATTATCTAGCCAAGTGTGGGCTTGTGTTTCATCGTAGGAGTTGTTGACAAAAAAGGCGGTGAGTTCGGTTAAATCAGGATTAGCTAGGCTGTCGTTGAAAACATTGAGATTGTCGCCTTCTGTGCCTTTACCCTTGACTGCCATTGCAGTGGGCAGACCTAATACATCGAAATAGACTTCTGATAGATTGCCGTTAATGTCTTGCATCTCGCGTGGTGCAAGGACACGATAGTCAAATTGGGTAACGGTAGTTTTATTGCCCATTGCATCAGTGCTGGACTGAATGAACAGATCGTATTTACCGTCGTATTCTAGTGTGGTGACATTATCAAAAGGGTCGGTGTAGCGTTCTGGCAAATAGAAGTGCTGTGTTGCATCGTTGGCAAAACCAGCGATACCTGAGCGTATCCAGTATTGACCTGTTAATTCGGCGGCGGGAATGGATGCAAAGCGCGTAGTGAGTTTTGCACCGCTTAAATAGCCACTGCTGGCTGGATCGTTGAGCTTATTGCGAGCGGTGGTATTTGTAATGTTGTCAATGATTTCATCCAGCTTATTTTTTTGGAATATCGTTTCGAGCAATGAATCAGTGAGCGCTAATTTGTAAGCTTCGTAAGTGAGTCCTAGCCGACCGTGT
Source organism: Methylococcales bacterium (assembly GCA_037133675.1). Lineage (GTDB taxonomy): Bacteria > Pseudomonadota > Gammaproteobacteria > Methylococcales > Methylomonadaceae > UBA4132. Next base: position 5,145 of record JBAXNR010000007.1, on the reverse strand, counting down.
TCACGGAAAGGCAAGGGATCGGTTAGATTTTCAGCAAAAAACAGCGTTCGTGCGTGTTCGACCAGACGTTTCTCTGAATTAGTTCTGTTGGGTATTTGCTGATAGGGAATATCTGCTACGGGTGTACCTGATTTTTGATGTACTGGACTGAGTTGAAAATCTTGCAATTCACTTAGCGTAAAGTACAAGCCTGATTTGGGTTTAATGCCCGTCAGTTCGTAGTTCAGAACCTCACAGGGTAAACGTAAACGATGATTATCCAATGCCGCATTTTTATCTGCTGGTTTAGTTCCAAAATCTTCGGTGTAGCGTGTCTCAGAATAAGCCAAATGGGTTTCTTCTTGGACTTTGTGGATTAGGGAAAGTGCGTCTGTGAATCCATCGGCTAGATTGGCATTGTCTTCAAACTTACCTATGCGTGGATAGACAACGGCAACGGATTGTAGAACATTAGCATATTCGTCAAATTGAAGATTTAGGGTATGGGCAATGCGTGGGTCTGGATTAAGCGTAGCAAGCGCGGATTCTCGAATGTCCAGTTCATAGTGATAGGTGATGGCTTCACTTTCGGCAACTAAAAATACCGCATGACGGTTTTTAAATATCGCATGACGGTTTTCGGTTTGTGGTTGCAGGCAACGGATATGACAATTATGGTAAGCGGTCGTGAATAATTTTACTGGCAGTTGTTCTGGATTCTTTGGATGTTCTAGCGCGTCTATGTCCAGTTCGTACACTTCTTGGCGTAACATCATTCCTTTACAGGCACGCAGTGCTTCTCGCCATTCTTCGGCATTGAGATTTTCGGCTGCTATGTCTGGTTGAGGTAACTCGTGTTCCTGAAATACGCTTGAAAACTCTGGATGTTGTGCGGGGAAGTATTCATCTTTGAAGTGGTTGATAATCCGTTCACGGTCGAGAAAAGCCCCAGTGTGATACCACGTTATAGTTTTGACTGGCGGTTGATAGAGATTTTTGTCATCCGTGATATAAGGACTTACAGAATTACCGTTGATGAATTGACCATAAGATTCAACATCTACTTGTTCAACACGACCAAAACCGCGAAACTCTCGTTCAATGCCATCAAAATAACCATGATGGTATGAGTAGGTACTTGAAAAACTGGTTTTCCTCCATTTATCTGTTACCGTAACTTTTTCGACACAATGCACTGGAAACGGTAATTTGGTAATCCAAGGTTTACCAGCCAATTTATCATTCAAATAAAATTTGGTAGAGGGTGCATATTGAATCGTGGTTTCTGCACCGAGATTATTGGTTGATTTGATCAACAAATGCGGTTTTTGTCCGCCCATCAGTTTGAGATAACTCATGGATTGCTGTGCATCGCCAGGTAAAGGTGATGACCAAACCAGACAGGCTGTACCGTTACCCAACAAATCGACAACGGAGACTGATTTAATGTTATCGGTAGCTGGAACAGCAGTTAATACAACTGGGGAACTCCAACTGTTACCCGATTGATTGAAATAAATTTTTGTTCCACCGTCATACAGATAAATAATATCAGTTACCCCTGAACCATCGGTATCAGCCAAACGAATACGGCGTTGATCAAATATATCGGGATAGTCAAAACACGGTGCGTTATCCATCGTCACCTTGGTTCCAAAACGGCAATAACCTAAATTAGACCAGTAGCATACTTCGCCATTACGAATACGGACTATATCGGTAAGTCCATCACCCGAAAAATCAGCTAAATAAATGGATTGTGTGCTGTCAGCAAAAACGAGACGTGGACCTTTTTCTTCATCGAAAAATTGCGTTACTCGTTGTGCGGGTGCAAATCCAGCTTCCGCTAAAGAGGCGTGCCAGACGAAAGCTTGATCTTCGGAAATTAGAATATCGGCATGACCATCGCCTGTTAAATCGATAAATTTAAGATTAGGATCATGTGTGTTTAGGTTAGGGAAAGAGGAAAATGTACGGAAGGATTCCCAATCTTCATCAAAAGTGCGTTCATAAAATCCGCGTACATATCCATCCATGACCACTAAGTCTGTTTGACCATTACCTGCTAAATCCAAGAATTGGGCTTGACCACCAGCAAAGCTTGTATTGGGTTTTTTAGCAACACGCTCAAGGTCTCCGAAATGAGCCGCTGTATATTCGGTTTGTGTATCAGATTCGATGATTTGATGATTTGCACTGAGATTACGTTTATAAAACCAGCCGTCTGCTTGCTCGACTAGAATGCCAGAAAGACCTTCGCCATCTAAATCCACCCACTGGTAGTTTGCGCCACTTAAACCAGAGGGAATATTTTCCAAACTTTTGTTATCGATTGTGCGAATAGGTTGTTGTAGTAATTGTTCGGGCGTAAGAACGGAGCTGTATTCAAATTCCAGTGGCGGTAGTGATTTTGATAAATAACTGCTGCTACCATTACGTTTATAACCTGTTTGCGTTGCTGAAAGCAGTAAAGAAAAGATTGGATTTTTGGAGTCGTTAGGATTTTTTTCGTAGGAATAGGTGAAATTCGTTGAACGAATTAGGCAATTCAGACCTACTTCTTGCTCATCAGGGAAATGATGGAACATTAATACTCGCTGGCATAGGCGATAGGTGCGCACTTCGAAACCAGCGCGATAGCTTGAGAAAGGATCGTTACGAACTTGCCATTTTGTTCCGTCTTCTATTGGAAGTGGATTGTTTTCGTCGTGATCACCATAGTCAAAGACTACTTCGAACAACCATTTATCTTCTTTTGGTAAAGCTGTCCAATCGGTTGCGGTCAAAGTGGGTAGATAAGGATTGAGATTGCCGTACTTAATATGTTTTAGGTAACGATTGGCTGTTCTTGTTTCTATTGAACAGTTTTTTTCTGGTGAACGGTTTTGCTCGTGTGCTTGAGATAGGTCTATACCATCCGAATTTTCTTTGGCATATCGATAAATAATGACATTGCCTTTGTCATCGTAACTTTCACAAATTAGCCAAGAAAAGATATGAGTAGGATCGGCTGTATCAAAAATACGATACTCATCTGTCCTACCATACCAAGTAGTGATATTGTCTTTAGAAATGGAACGCCAAAAAGTGTCGGTTAAATCGGTTTGATTAGTCCATCGCTCGATACGAGCAAATAAACCTTCGATACGAGGGCGGTAACTCTGAATGCGGTATGTTTTATTCTCTACAATCCGAGGGGGAACAACTTCCTTTTCCCATTTGTTTCCTTGCTTGACTAAAAATGGGACTAAATCCTCTGCACTTGACAGAATGAAAACGTCAGATTCTTCGGCATCTTGATATTTAGGTAAGCCTTTATCGGTCTTGCGAGTGATAGAGGGAATAGAGAGATTCCAGCCTAAGCCGAATACTCCATTGCCAGCACCAGAATCATACGAGAGGGAAAGTCCTGGACTGAATCCAGATCGACCAGCAGAGGTTGCTATGGGTATGCTCATTGAGCCAGTACCTGTAACAGGATTAGCAGCAAATTTCTCGCCCATGCCATGAATAGCTCCGCCGCCTTTTGGAAGCGTGATAGCGGGTGCAGAGACACCCTGCTTTTCTTGGCTAGTTTTTGCGGTTTCTTCAGTTGAAGCCATAGGTTACTCCACTGCGGATATATGAATCCTGCCTGATGAACCGCTTTAACGCTAATTTCGATTCAACATATTGGACGCTAAATAAAAACCTGTTTTCAAAAAGCTTACTGATAGTACGCCTTTATTTATTGCTATTCAAATATTTTCAATATTCCAAATGACTGTTTTCAAATGCAAGCCGTTACACCTAGACCATGTCATGGCAAGGTGTACCATACGCCACGCCCTGCACCGTGCTGTATCAGTAAATTCATAGCAACCAATTTTTTTAAGTGTGCTTTGATGGTATTCCTATTCGCATTTTTGGAGGTCACAATAGCTGAAATTGACACTTGACCGTGTTCTTGAGCAAGCTCCAGGATAGATAAAGAAAGCTCTGGAAGTTTAGAGAGCATCAATTTTTCATGAATGACTTTCTTTTCGAGTCGCCTGACTTGCGTACTCAAAGACCGTAAAAAAAACAGTATCCAAGAATCCCAATTGGGGGCTTCTGTGCGAATGGTACTTTGGGTTTGTCGCAAGGCAAGATAGTAGCCCTGTTTATTCTCTTCTATGATCGATTCAAGCGAACTGTATGGAACATAAGCATACCCTGCCTGTAACAGTAAAAGTGTTGTCAGTACCCTTGAAATACGCCCGTTTCCATCCTGAAATGGATGGATTTCAAGAAATACGACGGTAAATATGGCAATAGCTAAAAGTGGGTGTAAGCTCTGCTCTTTTTTTGTTTGGTTGTACCAATCAACCAATTCAGTCATCAATCGTGGCGTATCAAAAGTTGAGGCGGTTTCAAAGATAACGGCAATTTGATTTCCGTTTTCATCGAATGCGCCGACATGATTCGCTTGTATTTTGTAGTTGCCTCGGTGGTATTCGTCTTTGGCACTGTATATCAATAAATCACGGTGAAGTTGTTTGATGTGGTTCTCGGTGAAAGGTATGTGTGACCACGCACTAAAAATCAACTCCATCACTTCCGCATAGCCTGCGACTTCTTGCTCGTCCCGTGTCGAAAATTGCTTAATCTCAATCCTATCCAGGAGTATCTCAATTTCCTTGTTGGAAAGTTTATTGCCTTCAATACGGGTAGATGAGCCAATGCTTTCAATCGTAGCAACTCGACGAAGTGAAAGAAGTCTGTCTGGGGCAAGTGTACCAAGAGCTTTCCATGCCCCCTTAAACTCGTCAATTCGAGTAATAAGAGTAAGAATATCTTTGGTAATTTTGAGAGTGTCTATTGTGAACATACCCACAAATATACCCGCAAATACCCAATTAGCAAAAGTATTTTTAAAAAGTACCCTTACCGAAACTCAAATAGAAGGATTTGCTTTTTCGGGATCGTCTAAGAAGTTATAACTTAATAGACACTCAAAAACGCCCCATTTTTCCTGTCTAATAAATCGGTTTTTGTTATATGATGGACACTATTTTCTATGAAACGATTTAAGAGACATTCCTATGCGTTTATTTGGTTATGCCAGAGTATCCACCAGTCAACAATCCCTTGATGTCCAACTGAAAGCCTTAAAGCAACAAGGCGTGATTGACAGTCGTATTTTCA
>JBAXNR010000006.1:0-77529 GCA_037133675.1 Methylococcales bacterium | reverse complement strand
TGCTGGAATGACGGCGTTTTTAGCGAAATAGTTGCTGTAATAGAATACTTTCACAGTCTCTTTAGCTATTGGCGAATCGCAAAAAGCTAACGCTTTTTGACTCCAAATTTAATCCACCACCCATTAATTATTTAACAATAACAACGCACGGAGTTAATCATGGAAATTATTGCTTTTATATGTTTGGCAATTGCAGCGGTCATTAGCTTGGTCTACGGGATCATTCTTATGATCAAAGCATTTCAAGTTTCAATTTGGTGGGGGCTGGGTTATTTATTTATCCCCTTCGTTCAACTGATTTTTATCGTGGTACATTGGCAGATTGCCAAAGACCCTTTCTTAAAAAGCTTGATAGCTATTCCTTTCATAATCATCGCTATGATTTTGCTACCTGAGGGTACGTTCGATCAATACAGATAGCCAGTATGGAACTTGTGGAATCTGGGGATGTGATGATGAAAGTGCTTTTGCTATAACGGTGTATCGTGCCGTATTTTCAGACAGACCACAGGCGCGGTTTCAACAACATTCTCACAATAATGCTAGACCTGTCTGGATTCTAAAACTAGACAGGTTTAGCAGTAAAATCAGTGACTAAAAACCAAGCCGCTTGAACAAGCTTGAAAAAGCATTGCTTTTAACTGATTCTAGTTCGGTTTTTTGGACACTGTTACCAATCATATCACCTAGCTTGACGGCTTTATTGGCAGTAAAGTCGGTATTCCACTGGGCGTTATCTTTAGCAAACAACACGATAATGGTTGACCCCATATTAAAACGCCCCATTTCTTCGCCTTTTTCTAGGGTAATTGTGCCGTTTTCATACAGCCAGTTTTGTACGCTAGTGATTGTTGGTGGTGTCACCACGCCATGCCAAACGGTTTCGATACTGGAGACAAAAATTGCACCTACCAAAATCAACGCCATAGGTCCTGCTTCGGTATCAAATAGACAGCAGACGCGTTCATTTCTAGCGAATAATCGTGGCACGGCTTCGGTGGTGGCAGTATTGACACTGAATAATCGCCCAGAGACGTGTACCATCTCTTTTAACGTGCCTGTTAATGGTATGTGTAAACGGTGATAATCTTTAGGTGATAAATAAATAGTGCTAAAGATGCCATCATTAAACGGCGCGGCGCGTTCTGCGCTACCGCCTAATAATTCCGTCACAGTAAAGCTTTTACCTTTGGCTTGAAAAATATCACCCGCAGTAATATTGCCCGCCTGACTGACGACACCATCGGCTGGACTGACAATCGCGTTTTTTACTGTGCTTATGGGTCTTAGCTCTGGTTTTAATTCACGGGTAAAAAAGTCATTAAAACTTTTAAAGGCATTAATATCTTGTATCAATGCCTCGTCCATATTGACACCGTAACGCTGAATAATTTGGCGAATAAACAGATTTTTTAGCCACACGGTTTCACAGTGCGTCAGTTTGCTCATCCATTTTGATAACGTATGTTGCGGCAGCAGAGATTGTAATTTAGCATTCATAAACAATCTCTACGGTAAGTTGACTAATTCAGGTGCGTGCCACTCAAGGTTTCTATGCTCGACTACCACTGTGGTATAAACCCCACCACGCACATTAAACACAGCCCGAACTCGCATAAAATAGGGTTGAATGGCGTTGACAATATCATCCAATATTTTATTAGTGACCGCTTCATGAAACGCACCTCTATCACGAAACGACCACATATATAACTTAAGCGATTTTAATTCCACGCATAATTCGGCAGGCACATAATCAATTTCGATAGTGGCAAAATCAGGTTGCCCTGTTTTTGGGCAAAGGCAGGTGAATTCTGGGGTGGAAATATGAATCGTGTAATCACGTTCAGGGCGGGGATTAACGAAGGTTTCAAGGTTTTTGCTGGGTTGTGTCGTCATGATACTGATAGCCTATTAAATAAATGATGCTGTATTTTAACAGTCCTATAGATTTACGGGGACACTATCATTCAGATAAGTCATTTTTCCTTAACAACAGCGCGAAGTCATGAGCCGATAAGGCTTTGCTGTATAAATTGCCTTGGTAGTAATCACACCCTTGTTGGCGTAAAAATGTTAGTTGTTTGGGGTTTTCTACGCCTTCTGCTAATACTTTAAAGTCCAAATGATGAGCCATATCGATAATAGTGGTGGTAATCATCATGTCGTCTTGGGAAAAAGGAATGTTTTTGATAAAGGTTTTGTCGATTTTTAAAATATCGATGGGAAACGATTTAAGCCGCGACAACGATGAATAGCCAGTACCAAAATCATCAATGGCAAGCTGTATGCTTCGTGTATTCAGGCTATTGAGTATCGAGAGTGCGTGTTGTTGATTAACCATTAAACCTGTTTCGGTAATTTCCAAGCCTAAGTAGTCGGGAGGAAGTCCTGTTTCATCAAGTATTTGGCTCACAAGATTTTTTATGTCACCACAACGAAACAGATAGGAAGAGATATTAACGGCTAAAGTCACCATGGGTAAGCCTTCATCCAACCATTGACGACCTAGTTTACAGGTTTCGCGTAACGCCCATTCGCCAATGGCGACAGCCACACCTGTTTCTTCAGCAAGAGTAATAAAATCCTTAAGTATCACTCGATCACCTTTGCCAGAATCATTCCAGTACACCAAAGTTTCTGCACCGACTATCAGACCGCTGTTAATTTCAATTTGGGGCTGAAAATAAAGTCTCAATTCCTGTTGCTCGATAGCACTGTGTAATCGCGATTCTAAGGCGATGCGTTCGTGAGCTTTTTTGTTGAGGGCTTCAGAAAAATAGGTAAAGCAACCACGTCCTGAATCTTTCGCGTGATACAGTGCGGTATCAGCATTATCCATTAAGATTTCTATGGTGTTTCCGTGCTGCGGACAAATGCTGATACCGATGCTTGCGCCAATAGAAACCTCATGATGTTGGTTTAGGGTAAATGGTTGAGTTAGCGTATCAATAATAGACTGGGCGACGTGGGCAACGTGTTCATAGTGACTGACATTCTCCAATAGAATAACAAATTCATCACCCCCTAAACGTGCCACCATATCGACTTCACGCAAACTGGCTTTAACACGTTCTGCAACTTGTTGTAATAATTCATCGCCAGCGGCATGACCTTGGGTATCGTTGACTGCTTTAAATTTATCCAAATCCATCATCAATACCGCCATTTGATTACCAGTACGATGATTAAGCTCGATACCATGTTTGATACGTTCTTGCAGTAGGCGGCGATTGGGTAATTGGGTTAACGGATCATAAAATGCCAGACGGTGAATATAGTCTTCCATGGCTTTACGCTCAGTAATATCGACAAGAGTTGCCACATAATGGGTAACAAGGTTCTGACCATTGGCTTTTACGGCGGTAATAGTTAATTGTTCGGGATAGATGTCACCATTTTTACGTCGATTCCATATCTCACCATGCCACTCGCCAGTATCATTAATACTTTGCCACATCGCGGTATAAAATTCCTTATCATGCCGTCCTGAATGCAATAGACGTGGGGTTTGACCAATCGCTTCATCAGCATCGTAGCCCGTAACTTGAGTAAACGCTTTATTCACATTAAGAATAATTTCATCAGCATCGGTAATTAGCATTCCTTCTTGCGATTGAAACACGGTGGCTGCAATGCGTAACTCAGCTTCGACTTTTTTGGCATTGCTAATATCAATATGTGTTCCCGCCATTAACAAGGGTTTGCCATCCTCGGTTGAGGAGACTACTCGTCCCCTAGATACCACCCAAACCCAGTGTCCTTGTTTGTGTTTCATTTGAAATTCAGATTGATAGCAATCGAGTTCGCCCGCAAAATGCTTGTTTAGCAATTCCTCAGCGCATTTTAAATCATCGGGATGACACAGATTTCGCCACGTTTGAATAGAAACAGGCTGTAATTCCGCCAGCTTATAACCGATGATATTCGCCCACCGCTCATTAAAAACAACCGCGCCCGTCTGTATATTCCATTCCCATGTGCCTGCATTGGTACCAGTAATAATATTTTGTAATTGTTGTTGGTTTCTAAGCAGATATTGTTCTATTTGTTTAAGCCGAGTAATGTCATAAAGCACCACTAAATATCCGTAATCTATTATAGATTTCTCATTGAATAATATCGTTTTTTGAGTGCCATCCTTACACTCTACTATGACTTCTAGCGGGATAAACGATTGATCTTCCTGTTCAGTTTGTTTAAATTCAGCTTGCCAAGCGTCAATCATCAATTGCCGATAATGGGCGTTTGGACACGTCTTAATCCACCAATCGGTAACGGTAGGAATGTCGCTTAGCTCATAACCAAAGGTGTTAATAAAGGTGGTGTTTAAAAAGATAATGTTTTGTTGGTTATCATATAACAGCATTGGAACAGGAGAAATTTCAATAATCGAACGGAATTTTTGTTCGCTGGCTTTCACCTCTTCTTCCAAGTGTTTACGTTTGGTAATATCCTGAATCATACCCACTTGGCGAATGGGATTATTTTGTTCATCGAAAAAAACGCAGCCCCACTTTGCTATCCAGCGTTCTTCCCCATCATTGGGGCGAATAATTCGATGCTCCATAAAGTCGTTTGGGTTTTGTGGGGAACAAGACAAGGCTTGGTAAATATTATCTTCGACTAACGACAGGTCGTCTGGATGAATAATCTGTGATAAATTTGCAAAATAGCGGTTGTAATCCTCCTTTAAGCCAAAAATTTCATCAAGCAGTATGTCATTTGTCCACGTTATCGCCGTAGGATCACGCAAATCAATCACATAATGCCCCAGCATCGCGATTCGTTGCGCAGTCTGTAATAATTCCTGACTGTCTAATAGCTCCTTTTCCACACGCTTGTAGTCGGTGATGTCTTCGTAGATACCCAGCAAGCCAAACGTTTCATTTGCCTGATTTTTCAGCACTACTTTGGAGGTACGAAGCCACATTGTTTGCCCACTGGGTGTGGTCTGCGGTTCATCATAGGAAAGTTTAGCGATGCCAGATTCCAAAACCGCTCTATCATCGGCACGATAAAGTTCCGCTTGATCTTGCCATCCCAGCTGATAATCGTCTTTGCCGATTAAATCATTTGGGCAGTTCATCCCTGCATCCTTGGCAAACGCTAGATTGCAACCAAGATAACGTAAATTGCTATCCTTCCAAAAAACCCGCATCGGAGCGGTATCAATAATGCTGCGGAGTAAAGTATGCGCTTCGGCTATGGCTATTTCCGCTGCTTTGCGTTCAGTGATGTCGCGAAATCTCCACACTCTGCCCACTACTTTGCCATTGATTCGTTGCGGAATGGAATATCGCTCAATAATTTTCCCATTTTTAAAATTGATAATGTCGAAAGAACTCGCTTCTGGGCTGTTGTACAAGTCAAATACTTTATTCAAAAAACCTTCAGCATCCTCTACTTGCTTAAGGATAAACGACAATGCGGCATTATCATCGTTGCTGATGACAATTTCGTTGGGGATATGCCACATCTCAATAAAATTTTGATTATGCACAACCCACATATTGTTGAAGTCAACAACCAGAATAGCTTCATTGGAGGATTCTAAGGTCGCTTGTAGCAACGACGAGGTTTTTTCTATGTTTATTTGCGCTTCCTTGTTGTCAGTAATATCGACACAAGAGCCAATATAACCCAAAAAAGACCCATCATCGGCAAAACGTGGCACACCAGTGTCCAATAACCAGCGGTATTCGCCATCGTAACGGCGTAGGCGGTATTCTATTTTAAACGGTAAACGGGCATCAAATGAGCTGGTAAACACAGCCAAACAGCGTTGTAGGTCGTCAGCGTGTACACCTTCCGCCCAACCATCGCCCAGTTCTTGCTCTAAAGTGCGCCCCGTAAAATCTAACCAGACTTTATTGAATTGATAGCACAGCTTATCTACTCCTGCTATCCAGATCAGTACAGGAGCGTTATCGGCGAGTACGCGAAAACGGCTTTCACTTTCTTGCAATTCTCTGGTTAATTTAGCGGCAATTTTGGCAGCATTGACACGCGTATTGAGATAGGAAGTCGATAATAAAAATAATAACAAGCTGATTAGAATGCTTGTGATTAGGGTAATCCACGCCCTTGTATAATCTAAGCCGTTAGCTCCTATTATTTGTTCAAACTGTAATGTCCAAATTGTGCCGTTAAAATTGTTAGTTAATTCAACTAATAATCGGTGCTGGGGTGTTGCAGTGTCAGGATGATTTGGGCGGTTATCGTATAAGAGATGTTCTGCTTGAGTGTTTTGACCGTCATAAATCCGTAGATACGCTTGGAAGTGATTGTCCTGCAACACTATGTTATTCAGTAAATCAGTCATGCGAAACGGGCTATACACCCAACCTAACAGCGCGGCGCGGCGTTGTTCTACCGTAGCGATGGGCATATTTTTTTTATACACAGGTGCGAATATCAATGTACCCGCTTGTACATCTTTATCGGTTTCTTGTACTAAGATAATTTTCTCCGATAAGATGACCTTATTTTCATCTGCCGCTCGTAGCATTGCAGCACGACGCACGGATTCAGTATTAATGTCATAACCAAAAGCGCGTAAGTTACGTTCACTGAACGGCTCTATAAACACTACAGGGGCGTAAAATTCACGCTTACCTTCGGGATGTATTTTATAGTCTGGAAAACCCTCGGCACGAATAGTGGCTTCATGTCTAGCCAATTGTTCGACAGGAATCCATAGTGCAAAACCTAAGCCTTGAATCCCGTTAAAATGATTATCCAGACGCAGACGATCAACATAAGTATGCCATTCTTGTCGATCTACTACTGGTGATGCTTCAAACAGTGCTGCACCACCCAACAAAACTTGCTCATGGGCTTCAAGTCGTGCCGCTATTTTTTGCTGGATTTCTTCGCAGTAAGAAAAAAAATGTTGATATGCACGGGTATCAATGTCGAGCTTTACCCAATAACTAGCCGCACCAGAAGCTGCTAATCCTATTAATAAAACTGTCCACGTCAGTAACCTATAAAGACGATTTTGTATGTCTAGCTTACTCTTCATAGTAGTTCATAGTTTGGGGGAGTGGGTTAAAGCTATTATAGGGATATTAATGACTGCCAGTCATACGAGAATAACGGACTTGACCAAGCATGAACTGATTATTGTCACAATATAAAGACAATTGCTGTTAATTTCTAGCATAATATCCTGTTTAAATTTAACTACCCAATTAAAATGCCTACTGCTTATCAAATTATTTTCTGCACCTGCCCTGATAAAGACACGGCAGAAAAAATTGCTGGTTTGCTGATTGAAGCTAGGTTGGCGGCTTGTGTGAATATCGTGCCGAATATCACCTCTGTTTATCGTTGGCAAGGTCAAGTTGAATACGCTGAAGAACAGCTATTACTGATTAAAACCCGACAAGATGCTTATCCATTACTGGAAGCCATGATAAAAAAACATCATCCTTATCAAATACCCGAAATTATTGCTGTGCCAATTGAACGCGGCTTACCCGACTACCTGCATTGGATAGATTCATGCCACTAATCAACACATTTTTACTAACCCTGCTGTTATGGTGTCCATCTATTTGGGCAGAGATTAAGGTTTTACCGCCTGAACAGGTGTTTAGCGTATCAGCAACCGCGCTAAGTGCTGAACAACTGGAAGTCACTTGGCAAATCAAAGACGGCTATTATCTTTATCGTGAAAGAACCCATATAAAATCCAACACGGAGGCGGTTTCTTTAGGTGAGGCTATTTTTCCCAGCGGTGAAATCAAGCATGATGTTAATTTTGGTGATATGGAAATTTATCGCCAGTCACTGAAAGTTCAGTTACCGATTAAGGCTAACGGTGCAACCAGCGTATTACTGTCTTTAGGTTATCAAGGCTGTTCTGACCAAGGCATCTGTTATCCACCACAAAAAGCCAGTGTGGAAGTCGCGTTGCCTGTTGCCGCACCTGTGGTCAAAGCAGACCCGCTGGAAAAGCTACTCAAGGGTTCAAAAAACAAAGACGATTTATTGCCGCCTGAACAGGCGTTTCAATTTTTTGCGACTGTTAAAGATGCCAATACTGTGCAGGTTGCTTGGCACATTGCCCAAGGTTATTATTTATACCGCGAAAAAATTCAGTTGGAATTGCTTAACGCGCCAGACACGCAATTGGGCGATTTTAGCGTTCCCAATGGGTCGCCTAAAGAAGATGAAGCTTTCGGACGAGTAGAAATTTTTCATGATGATTTAAAATTTGATTTACCGTTAATACGCAATAAAGCTGACGCACAAACCATTAGCTTAACAGCTAGTTTTCAAGGTTGCGCGGAACGGGGCGTGTGTTATCAGCCGATGACGCAGACAGTTGAATTGCAACTTCCAGCGGGTAGTATCAGCATACCGTCCGCAGCTGTTAAAGCCGCGCCTGTGTTATCGGAGCAAGATCAAATTGTCGATTCCTTAAAGCATGATAGCTTCGGTGTTGTGTTACTGAGTTTTTTTGGCTTTGGTTTGTTGCTGTCAATGACTCCGTGCATTTTTCCGATGATTCCGATTTTATCGGGCATTATTGTTGGTCATGGAAATCACATCACCACCTTTAGAGCTTTTTTACTGTCGCTGAGTTATGTGGTTGCCTCCGCCGTGACTTATACGGTGTTTGGCATATTGGCGGCGGTGTTTGGCGAAAACCTACAAACCCTATTTCAACAACCGTGGATTATTGGCTTGTTCAGCCTAGTTTTTGTGGTGCTATCGTTATCGATGTTTGGCTTTTATAATCTGCAATTACCCAATGCGATACAAACTAAATTGCATAACTCCAGTGTTCGACATCAAGATGGTTCATTGTGGGGCGCGGCGATTATGGGCGCGTTATCTTCGCTCATTGTTGGGCCTTGTGTTGCTGCACCGTTGGCGGGGGCGTTAATTTTTATTGGGCAAACAGGCGATGCCGTGTTAGGTGGCAGTGCCTTATTTGCCTTAGGTTTAGGTATGGGTGTGCCGTTATTATTGCTAGGTGCATCAGCAGGTAAATTATTACCCAAAGCAGGCGAATGGATGAATACCACCAAAGCGGTATTTGGGGTGGTTATGTTGGCGGTCGCTGTATGGATGCTGGAGCGAGTGTTACCGCCACCGCTGACCATGTTATTGTGGGCAATGTTGTTAGTGTTACCCGCTATTTATCTCAGTGCTATCGACCCTTTACCCGCACACGTTTCAGGCTGGCGTAAATTATGGAAAGGCGTGGGTTTAATGATGTTGGCTTATGGCATATTGCTACTGATAGGTGTAAGTATGGGTAATAGTAATCCCTTAAAACCACTGCAAGGCATTGGCACGACCACTGTTCCCGTTGCCGATCAAAGCATGGTTTTTCAGCGTGTGCGCACGGTAGCCGAACTAGATGCCAACGTTAAAAAAGCCAGTCAGCAAGGTAAACGAGTGATGCTGGATTTTTATGCCGATTGGTGTGTATCTTGTAAAGAAATGGAGGTGTACACCTTTACCGATGCTAAAGTAAAACTGGCACTTAAGGATTTTGTGTTATTACAAGCCGATGTTACTGAAAACTCTGAATCCGATAAAGTGCTGTTGAATAAATTCCAACTCATAGGCCCTCCTGCTATTTTATTTTTTAGCACTGACCAACAAGAACATTCTGAACACCGCATCATCGGTTATCAGGATACTGACACTTTTCTTCAATCGTTACAACGAGTCACTCTATGAAATCGTCTGAATTAGTTATTATCGTTGCCGTGTTGGCATTAGGTGTAGGTCTGACCACACGGTTTTTTATCGAACCTGCACAAAGCAAGGCTCTCACACCGTTAAGCGAATTTAATTTGCCTGACGCAGCGGGCAAACAACACGACAGCAAGGAATGGCAAGGCAAAATTCGTATTATTAATTTTTGGGCAACGTGGTGTTCGCCGTGTCGCAAAGAAATCCCCGAATTTATCACTCTGCAAGAAAAATACGCCGATAAAAATGTCCAGTTTATTGGCATTGCTATCGATGAAGCACCCGAAGTCAGCGAATACCTCAAAACCATCCCGATCAATTATCCAATGTTGATTGGTAGCGATACGGGAATGGCACTGGCACAACGTTGGGGTAATAACATCGGTGCAGTACCTTATACCATCGTTGTTGACCAGCAAGGACAGATTGTTCATCAACAAGCGGGCGAGTTTTCTACTGAACAAATCGTGAAGGTGATTACGCCATTAATTTCAAACTAGAGAGTGGTTTTTATATTTTACAGAGGCGTACAAACCTAGGTTTGTACGCCAATCACTCATTACCCCTACCGTTATTCAGCCGCGTAGGTTCACGACCAGCCCTGTCGCGGCTTTTTGCGACATAAGCAAATGGGGATAGTTTGAGTTGATTGGTTAAGCACGGTTTAAAAAGCACTGCAAAACCATTTACGTTAATTTATTGAGGTAAACTAAGAGATGATATTGCGGTTTAATGGTTTTTTACATTTACATGACTGGAAAGGCACAGTATCAAATATGCAGATTGAAAAAGAGCGCATTGTTAAACAGCGCGTAGTGGATATGAAGAAATATCGGGATGTGACATAAAAATTAAGCAAGGGATAATTATGGAAATTGTGTGCAAGAGCTGTAATACCAGTCATTTTCTCAGTGATGACAGAATCCCTTTAGAAACCAAAACGGGTAAATGCAAACAATGCAGTGCGCCGATAACGGTATTGGGAAAAAATGCCACCGTTTCAATCGAGCCAACACCTATTCAATCAACACCGCCAGAACCAGAAGCCACAAAAAACTGTGATTTTTGTGGTGAAAAAATCTTAGCGATTGCCAAGAAATGCCGACATTGCGGCAGTATGTTGTATGAAATTAATGCCGATAATTCTCAGGTTGGGGCAAAACCACCCGAAGACGTTACGCCATCTGGAACAGATAATGTTGTCGATGACGCACTTGTTCATAAGACAGGTGACAACCCCGCTACAAGGCAGTGGCGCAAAAAAACTAAAATTATCGTTATTGTGTTTTTGCTCACTATATCGCTGGTTTTAACTTGGTATGTTGAGGTTTATGAAGTCGTAACAACAATTATAGAAGAACGAAATGGCATTATTTATATCCCTAATAGTGACGAACCATTCACGGGCAAATATCAAGAATTTTATTCAAATGGACAGAAGAAAAGAGAAGCAAGCTACAAGGATGGAAAACTGGATGGGTTAATTACAGGATGGTTTGAAAATGGGCAGAAGGAATTGGAAGGGAACTACAAGGATGGAAAACAAGATGGATTAGCTACAGGCTGGCATGACAATGGACAGAAACAAGTTGAAGAGAACCACAAGGATGGAAAGCAAGATGGATTAGCTACAGGCTGGTATGACAATGGGCAGAAGGAATGGGAAAGGAACTACAAGGATGGAAAACAAGATGGATTAACTACATGGTGGTCTGAAAATGGGCAGAAGAAATCGGAAGAGAACTACAAGGATGGAAAACTGGATGGATTATCTACATGGTGGTTTGAAAATGGGCAGAAGAAATATGAAACGAACTACAAGGATGGAAAACCAGTTTTGTAGCTCGTAGCAAGTAGCCTAGATGAAGCGTAGCGGAATCTAGGGCAGTTTTCCAAAATACGACGGTTTTCCCACATTCCGCTTTGCTCTATGTGGGCTACCAACTTTTTTCTGAAAATATCAATAGGTCTAAAAAATGATTAATGAACTTAAAGAAATTTTGATTGAATCTCTAAAAAAATTGTACGAAAAAGATGAAAGTCTAATTTCACGTCATGCCCATGAAAGGTCTATCACTTTCAGATTTGGAATTTATTTTGAAGAATTAGTTAAAAACTCTAACTTTAGCCATCTAAATGTTGATGCTGAATATAATAGAAATGGTGAAAAATATAAATTTATGCCATCAGAATTAAAGCGTAGTAAAACATATCCTGATATTTTACTGCATCAAAGAGAAACAAATAATCAGAATAGATTATTGTTAGAATTTAAAACGTATTGGAATAATAACAGCAAGGCGTGTGAAATAGATATAAAAAAGCTAAAATATTTTACCTCTCAAGACGAAGAATATAAATACACATTAGGCGCATTTATTGAACTTGAAAGATATACTGCAAATGTTATCTATTTTATAAACGGAACTCAAATAGAATCTGTTGAAATTCCACTATTAAAAGATAAATTAGCAAATTAAATCACAAGGAAAACTATCAACTCGTAAGATGGGTAGAGCGATAGTGAAACCCATTACATCTACGCATTCCTTATGTTGGGTTTCGGCTATCGCCTCTACCCAACCTACGCGCTGTTTTTTGCAGTTGTTGGGTTTGTTTGACCGTCCGATGAACGCGGCAGAAAAAGCGGTTTTGATGTTTTAATGGATAAAAATCATCAAATTTATTAATTTAGTTAAAGGTTATTTCATGATTAAGAAGTTTTTTGACAATATAGATTCAAATAACTTGTTAGAGCGATTAACAACAATATTTTATATTGCACTTGGATTTATATTTACTGTATTTGTTATTTATTTTTATTGGTTTAATAATTTTTCTACTAGCGTCCCTATAGCTAATTGGAGTCTTATTGGTGATAAAACCGAATGGGGACAATTTGGTGATTTTTTTGGCGGCACACTAAATCCCCTACTAAGTTTTTTAGGACTAATCGCTTTATTGTGTACGCTTGCCTTACAAAGTAAAGAATTATCTTTTTCAAAACGCGCTCAAGATGAAACAAAAAAATTATTAGATGAACAATATAAGACACAACTTAAACAGCAATTTGAAAATACTTTTTTCTCTTTACTTGACCAACATAATAGAATTCTTGAAAGATTATTAAAAGAGCCGTCTGACTTAAGAGATATTGCAATTCAGCTACCTAATTATAATGAGGACAACGAACCTACAATAGAAAAAACTCCAACAAAAACCTACATTCAAGCATTGATAGAGAAGATTGAGAGCATAGAAAAAACTACAAGAAATGAACGTTCTGTAGAAATTTATTTCAAAGGAATATTTCAAGGAATATTTCATTCAGAAGGCATAAATGTGTTTGATAAAAAAATACCACAAGATAAAATAATTTTTTTATGTTCTGCAAACTTAATCATTAAAGAAAGAGAGAAATGTGCATATTATTTTTTATTTCTTTATCAGCTATTAAAATTTATTGCAACAAATATATCTGCTGACTCAAATCCATTTGAAGAAATCAAAAAAGGAAATCAACCGCCATTATTAGAAAACGAAAAAATGTATAGTAATATAGTAAGGTCATTATTAACAAATGATATTACATTTTTGCTGGTAATCATGTGCTATTGTCAAAATGAAGATGATGATTATTGGAAATATAAACTCTTAATTGAACGTTATGCGTTATTTGAACATATTTCATGGAAAATGGATTGGGATAAGTTTTTTCCAGAAATTAAAAAACATTATGACAAATCTGCATTTGGCAATAGTCCACTACCTAGTATTAAAAAGTGGTTTCTGCCTTAATTGCCGATTTAAACAGCGCGTGGGAAATCATCAAACGCTGTGGCATGAAACTGTATGCAGCGGATTAATATAAAAATACGCTATGTGCAACTTAAGAACTTTTGATTTAAATTTATTAGTCGCATTTGATGTGCTGATGCGAGAATTAAACGTGACGCGGGCGGCGGAACAGATGTTTATTATCCAATCGGCAATGAGTCATGTATTGCATAGATTGCGGCAACAACTGAATGACCCGTTGCTAGTGAAAACACCCACAGGGATGAAACCAACCGAAAGAGCCTTGGCGTTGATTGAACCCGTCAGGGGTTTATTGCTGAGCATGGAACAGCTTATTCAGCCGCCGTTGGAATTTGAAGCAAGTACCAGTCAGCGGCGGTTTGTGCTTGCGGCTACTGATTATATGGAATTTTTGTTAATACCCGCGTTATCGGGCTTGATTGACCAAATCGCGCCCAACATTGATATTCATGTTAAGCGCACCGATATGCGGTAAATACTGTGTCCGTGCATCGGCGCGAAATACACCCATTCGTTATGCAAATCTTCGGTAATCGGATTAACGCCGATATGCGGGCGTAGCAGTTTCCCAGCGGCATCTTTCACTTGAATTGGCACATTATCAATCACCAAATCAACATCTTCCCAGAAAAAAAGTAATTGTTGTGACATTACTCTATTGGAGGACGCGCTGTTAAATGTTCTTTATTCATACAGGTATTGATAAAATCACTGTGCAGATGGATAGGGCAACGACAGTTAAATTAGCACCTATACCGCTGAGTTTTTCTGGTGCTAAGCGCATTTTGAACAAGCCATAATAATTTTTATTTTTGTAGGCAGTGCCGCAAAATGTAGGAACACGCCGATATTAAAAATAAGCGATTTGTAATTAACAACAGCAAACAACAGGCGTACTGTCGCTATCTGTGGCTAAAAGCATAATATCTGGACAATTTAAAATAAATTGGGCATAGTAGCCGCCTTTCACCTAATCCTATTAAAAAAAATCGTTACATGGCACAGATTACCGTTTTAAATGGTCCTAATTTAAACTTACTAGGTCTCCGCGAACCTAGTCATTACGGTAATAAAACTCTTGCCGATATTCAGCAGACGTTAGAAAAACAGGCACACGCTTTGCAGCATCAGTTAAGCTTCCACCAGAACAACGCAGAACATGAAATCGTTGAACTGATTCATCGAGCCTATTATCAACAGGTTGATTTTATCATTATCAATCCTGCCGCCTTTACCCATACCAGCGTTGCCATGCGTGACGCATTGCTTGCAACCCAAATCCCTTTTATAGAGGTTCATTTATCCAACGTCTACGCACGCGAACCTTTTAGAAAACACTCTTATTTTTCCGATATTGCCAAAGGCATTATTTGTGGATTAGGAGCAACAGGATACGAACTGGCTTTACAAGCCGCCCATCAGTTATTAGTCGAGAAAGATCATCATGGACATTAGAAAAATAAAAAAACTCATCGAAATTGTCGAAGAATCTGGTATTGCCGAATTAGAAATTAAAGAAGGCGAAGAATTTATTCGCATCAACCGCTATTCTTCAGCTCCTGTGGCTTACGCACCCGCACCTGTAGCTCAACCAATACTAGCTGCGGTTGCGACTACGCCTGTTGAAGAAAAAATCACAGGTCATATTGTTAAATCACCGATGGTCGGCACGTTTTATCGCGCTGCTTCACCAGGTACTAAAGTGTTTGTTGAAATCGGTCAATCGGTCACAGTCGGCGATACGCTGTGCATTATTGAAGCGATGAAAATTCTTAATCAAATTGAATCGGACAAAAGTGGCATCGTCACTAAAATTCTGGTTGATAACGCTGAACCTGTCGAATACGGTCAACCGTTATTTATCATTGAATAAGGGGAAGGCTGATGTTTTCTAAAATCGTTATCGCCAATCGCGGCGAGATTGCTCTGCGTATCTTACGCGCCTGTCGTGAATTAGGCGTTAAAGTAGTCGCCGTCCATTCCGAAGCAGACCGTGATTTAAAACACGTCCGTTTAGCCGATGAATCTGTTTGTATAGGCCCTGCGGCTTCTGCGGACAGCTACTTAAATATTCCCGCCATTATCAGTGCGGCAGAAGTTACCGATGCCGAAGCTATCCATCCTGGTTATGGCTTTTTGTCTGAAAATGCTGATTTTGCTGAAAAAGTAAAAAAGAGTGGCTTTGTGTTTATCGGACCCAATGCGGAAACTATTCGTATCATGGGCGATAAAATTTCTGCTAAAAAGGCAATGATTGCCGCTGGTGTTCCTTGCGTTCCTGGGGATAACACGCCGTTATCCGACAATGACGATGAAAATTTCAAGCTAGCCCGACACATTGGCTATCCTGTGATTATTAAAGCAGCTGGCGGTGGTGGTGGTCGTGGTATGCGTACCGTACACACTGAAGCGGCATTGATTAATGCGATTGCCATGACTAAAGCCGAGGCGGGTAGTGCCTTTGGTAATCCCACCGTGTATATGGAAAAGTTTTTAGAAGACCCGCGCCATATTGAATTTCAAGTGATGGCAGATTCGCACGGCAACGCCATTCATTTAGGTGAACGTGATTGCTCCATGCAACGCCGCCATCAAAAAGTGGTTGAAGAAGCACCCGCTCCGTTCATTACCGAAGCACAACGTAAGTTTATCGGCGAACGCTGCGCCCAAGCCTGTGTGGATATTGGCTATTTAGGCGCGGGGACATTTGAGTTTTTATATGAACGCGGCGAATTTTATTTCATTGAAATGAATACCCGCGTTCAAGTTGAGCATCCTGTCACCGAAATGGTCACAGGTTTTGACATTGTTAAAGAACAACTGCGTATTGCGTGCGGTGAGCCGTTATCCATCACCCAAGACCAAGTCAAAATCACAGGTCATGCCATTGAATGCCGCTTAAATGCCGAAGACCCAAAAACTTTCATGCCTTGCCCTGGAACGATAGACCAATTCCACATGCCTGGTGGCCCTGGAATTCGTTGCGAAACTCATATTTACAACGGCTATAAAGTACCGCCTTATTATGACTCCATGATAGGCAAACTGATTGCTCACGGCGAAACCCGTGATGGTGCGATTGCCCGCATGAATACTGCACTCAGTGAACTCATTATCGATGGTATTAAAACCAATATCCCGCTCCAGCAAGATATTATGAATGACACAGGATTTGCAGCGGGTGGGCAGAATATTCATTATCTAGAAAAGAAACTGGGGATTCATTAATCGTGTCTGTTTATGCGTTATGAATGGGATGAAGCGAAAAATCGAAGCAATATCCAAAAACATGGTATTGATTTCAATGATGCAACAGACTTATTCAAGCATCCTTTGTTATCATTAATAGATAACCGAGAAAATTATGGCGAAGAACGCTGGATAGGCATAGGCTGGTTACGACACATCATCGCAGTTGTGGTTTACACAGAATGCGATGATGTAATTCGATTAATCAGTGCCAGAAAAGCGACAAAAAACGAGGTACGCCTTTATGAACAACGCATACACCACACAGACTGATTGGCAACGCTTAAGCGATTTACCCGATGAAGACATTGATACCAGTGACATTCCTGAACTGGATGAAAGCTTTTTTAATCAGGCAATACTCAAACAAGTGTCTCAACAAGCTATTAATCTGACACTGGATAGCGATATTGTGGAATGGCTTAAACAACAATCACATTATCAACAAAAAATTAATCAATTACTGCGTGATTATATGCAGGCGCAACAACATGAATTCAGTAAATAAGTTATGGCTTGGTTATAACTATAAAATGTAGGTGTGGATTTATCCGCACCTATTGTTCCAATGCTCTGCCTTGGAATGAATCCTGCAACGCTCCAGCGTTGTGTATGAAGACGCTGGAGCGTCAACTGAGGCATTCCAACGCAGAGCGTTAGAACGAAATCATTGTTTAACAAAGAGTTTAAAATGAATATTGACAATCTATTACACAACCTTCCTCCATTTAAACAAAATATAAATATAAAAAATGCTGTTACTGAGTACGCAGCAAAATTTATGAATTGTAAAGAAACTGATATTTTGTTTGAAACACCATGTAAAGAAATATTTGAATTCATAAATGAAACAACAAAATGCCTGATAAGAGCTGAAAAAGCTTTTTTATCAGGTGACATTATTTCCTGCCATACAGAAATAGCTAACCTTATATACCAACAACTGAATCAATTTAATCTTTCCTGTAAAATAGAAACAGGAAAGATATTTTATAGGATGCGAGAAAATAATACAGGTTATCTATATTCAAAAGAGGAAATGTTTCATATTCCATTTGGTTTAAATAGACTCGTGGGTAATCAACGGTTTAGTGTTGCAGGTCATCCAAGTTTATATTTAGGAAACTCTATTTATGTCTGTTGGGAAGAATGTAATAGACCAAAATTCGATACGGCTAATGTTGTAGCATTACGCACGAAGAGAGAATTGAAATTATTAGATTTGCGAATGCCTACTGCAATTAATTCTATTGATGTCCTTTATCGAATACCTTTAATTATAGCCTCATCAATAAAAACTAAAGATTCTAATTCACCTTTCAAGCCAGAATATATAATCTCACAAGCTATTCTTCATGCTATTGTTAATCAAAATAGAAAATCAAATGAACGAGATTACGATGGTGTAATTTATTATTCAACACGTCTAAGTAGTAATCAAAAGTTATTTAATAACAATGAGCTATTTGAAAATATAGTCATTCCAACAGGAAGTAAGATATTAGGAGAAGGCGGAGACTATGTATATTTTGAAGATGGATTTTGCCCAGTTCTTTGTAATCACTTCGAGATTAGTAAAACAATATCACAATCAATTCAGAAAATGACTGAAAGGACTACCATATTTGATGATGGTGGTTTAGACGATGAATATAAAGCATCAGTTTTAGGTAGTATGGAGTTTTCTTTATCTACCAATACTAAATGGGAAAACATTAGCCCAAATAAATTTTTTAGAATTAATCCATCAGAATTAAATAAGTATTAAATTTAGATTCTAACTAAATGCAGCGTACCATGTACGTTGGGGTGAAGAATGAACCCCAACATTCTCTCAAACTCGCATGATTGTTGGGGTTCGTACCTCACCCCAACCTACAACACATTCCATTTTTAAATGAATAGGTAATTTAATGAAAACTGTTATTTTGAAAATAGATAATAGCAAGTAGGGCGCAATAGCAAAAAGTATTGCGCCGCATAGAAGAGTAAAACATTCGGATAACATGATGACTAAACCCATGTACTGGGATGCAGAAAAAACCGCAAATTAATTGAAGAACGCGGCATTTCATTTGAAGAGATTATTTTTAGTTTGCAAAACGGCGGTTTGCTTGATGACACAGAGCATCCCAATACTGAAAATTATGCTCATCAACGCTTGTTTGTCGTTAGTATTGACGGTTATGCTTATCTCGTTCCTTATGTGGAATCTGAAGCCGATATTTTTCTAAAAACGATTATTCCCAGTCGCAAAGCTACTAAACATTATCTTGGAAAAACACCATGAAAAACATTAATCTAGATTCCGAAGAACAAGATTTATTAGAGGCTTTTGAAGCTGGAAAATTTCATTCTGTTTTAACGCCTGAACGAAAACAATTTCTTGAAAATTCTGCACAACATACTTGCGAATTAAATCAGGAAGTCAATATTAGCGTTTCGCAAAGTGATTTAACCGCACTACAGAAAACGGCTTTGAAACAAGGTATTCCTTATCAAACATTAATGAGCAGTATTTTACACAAGTATGCTTCGGGAATACTCTATGAAATGGCAAATAAATAGTATGGTGAATAAAAAATTCGGCGGAATACGCTACCATCTGCCGCCTTATTACTTCCACTGATAACCATGACAACTAATAACTACGAAACCGACATCATCGCTTGGGCAAATCAACAGGCATGGTTGATTCGTCACAAAAAATTTGATTTATTGGATTTAGAACACATTGCTGAGGAAATCGAGGACGTGGGTAAAAGTGAACAGCGTGAACTTGCCAGTCGTATGGCGGTGTTAATTGCGCATTTATTAAAGTGGCAGTATCAGGCTGAACGGCAGGGTTCAAGTTGGCAGCGTACCATTAAGGAACAACGCAAAGCCATCGCGGGACATTTAAAAAGCGTACCTAGTTTAAAAACGAAAATAGCGGATGCCGAGTGGGTAGCTATTATTTGGTCAGATGCTGTGACGCTGGCTATCAAAGAAACGGGCTTAGAAAATTTCCCTGAAACCTGTCCTTGGACAGTTGACGATATTCTTAATCAAGATTGGCACCCCTAATGGCTTGGCAACAATTTTCCATCATTACCGATGAAGACACCGCACCTAAAGTTGCGGCTTATTTAGAAAAACAAGGTTCAATCTCTGTGACTTACATGGATGCAGAAGACGAGCCTGTTTATGAACCTGCGATTGGTGAAACCAAAATCTGGACAAATACCCAAGTTGTCGCGCTGTATGAACTGGACGTTGATATTGAGCGAGTCAAAGCCTTGGTATTAAAAAAATTTAGAAATCATGAATTACGCGATTGCTGTATTGAAGCTATAGAAGATCAAGCATGGGAACGAGCATGGATGGAATTTTATAAGCCCATGAAATTTGCTGATAGATTGTGGGTGTGTCCAACGGATCAAGAACAACACGAGGAGGGCACAGTGTGCTTAACCCTAGACCCTGGTTTGGCGTTCGGTACGGGTACACATCCAACCACTGCGTTATGTCTGGAATGGTTGGCTAGTCATGATTTAACCAATAAAATTGTGATTGATTATGGTTGTGGCTCTGGTATTTTAGCGGTTGCTGCTGTGTTATTAGGTGCAAAAGTCGCTCATGCGGTGGATATTGATCCACAAGCCATTACTGCGACTGAAAGCAATGCGTTAAAAAATGGCGTTGCTGATAAAATTATCTGTTATTTGCCTGAACAGTTTGTATCTTTGCAAGCCGATGTAGTGTTGGCTAATATCCTAGCAAAACCGTTAATTGAAATGGCAAAAGACATCAGTACCTTAGTTAAGCCTGAAGGAACATTGGTGTTATCTGGTATTCTAGCAGAGCAAGCTCAATCGGTTGTTGAAGCTTATCAGCAATGTAATATAGTATTTGACCCACTCGAACAACAAGAAGATTGGATAAGATTAAATGGCACAAAGTTATTGCCACTATGCGATGAATGAACCCGAAGATTCAGTGCATAAACGTTATCACGATACCGAATATGGTTTTCCATTGTCTGATGATAATCAGTTATTTGCCCGTTTAGTACTGGAAATCAATCAGGCGGGTTTATCTTGGACAACGATTTTAAAAAAGGCAGCAAATTTTCATGCCGCATATCATGGTTTTGACATTGCAACGGTTGCTCATTACACCGAGACAGATCGCCAGCGATTAATGGCGGATGCAGGTATCGTGCGGAATCGCTTAAAAATTAACGCAGCCATTGTCAATGCACAACGACTATTGGTCTTACAACAAGAGCATGGTTCATTTAATCTGTGGCTGGATAGTTACCGAACATTGACTAAAGAACAATGGATAAAATTATTTAAAAACACGTTTTTATTTACAGGTGGCGAAATCGTCAATGAGTTTTTAATATCCACCGCTTATTTGTCTGGCGCACACCAAGAAACCTGTCCTATTTATACAAAAATCATAAGGCTGTGATCGAATCACTATGGGAAACACAAAACAACATCAAGAATCCTGCACACTTTGTGGGCTGGCAGTAGAGATTGAAGGTTTTTCAGTCACTACTCAAGAAGGGCTACAAACGTTTTGCTGTGCAGGCTGTATGAGCATTTATCAATTGCTTAATGATGGTGACATCATTCATGATGATAATATCCAACTCTCTTTAACCACTCAACTATGAGGATAATAAAAAAATGAAAGCGTGCGACTCTTGTTCAGCTAGCCGTGTTGAAATCGGCAAGACTCATCAACAAAAAAGCGTCCTAGGGCGTGGATTTGGTATGTTATTGATTTACTTACCACTGCTCACCTTCCCTTTTATCATTGCCAGTGCTTATTTGACTTACTACCACTTACGCATGATGGGCGCGACTAATCTTAAAAAGTGGTCAGATTTTATTCCCGACCGTGCAAGCCATCGTTACACGCTAAAAAATCAAATTACCATGAATGCTTCCTTTAAAGCCAGTATGGCACAATCAAAATTATTCTGGATTTTAAACTGTACTTGGTACTGCCCTTACAGTGTCGCTTTGTTTGAATGGCACGCTTACATGGTTAAAATTGTCGAAAACTGGTGGTGTCCGTTCACCCATGAAAAGAAAGAAAGCTATAAAAATGCCATGATTGATAAGTCATTTTGGCATTTATACCCTGAAGATATTATTAAGCTGGAAAAAGAAGATTTAGAAAACCCAATTTGGAATGACGCTAACGATTAATAGCTTTTTTGTATGACTCACCTTCCTATGGCGATGTCCAAAAATAAGGAGGGTATCTACGGAAACTGTGCTTTTAATGAGACCACCGAGGTTTTCAAAACCTCGGTGATCGTCTTTAAACTACACGTCAAGATTGGTCACATCCAACGTTTTAACAACATAACACTGCATAGCTCAACTATCCATTTGTATAAATGAACCGATATTAAACATATTCATGGCAGATGGAAGTGCGTTAAACAATACGTTACATCTGTGACTGTAAATAATTTGGTAAGCCTATTTTTTCGATTAGCTCCAGTTGAGTTTCTAACCAGTCTATATGCTCTTCTTCACTTTCCAATATATCTTCAAGTAATTCACGCGAGACATAGTCCCTAACGCTTTCACAATAAAGAATGGCATCTTTTAAATCAGGCACAGCCAAATGTTCTAGTTTTAGATCACAAGCCAACATTTCGGGTGTATTTTCACCAATCAAAACTTTGCCAATATTTTGTACATTGGGCAAACCTTCCAAAAATAAAATTCGATCTATCAAGCAATCAGCATGTTTCATTTCATCGATAGATTCATGATGTTCCTTGGCGTAGAGTTTCTCCAAGCCCCAGTTTTTATACATTTTTGCGTGTAAAAAATACTGATTAATCGCTGTTAATTCGTTTTCCAGAGCTTTATTTAAAAACTCGATAACTTTAGTGTCACCTTTCATTGTCAAACCGCCTTTAATATAAAAAATTAAGCAGCTTGTATTATAAGGCTCGATTGGCGATTTTCGTCAAGCATTTGTCTGATATTCTGCGTGCATTTTCCGCACACACCACCCGCACCTGTACACTGATGCAATTGCCGACGTGTGCAAGCACCGTTATCAATAGCTTGTTTAATTTGCTTATCAGTGACCCCTTTGCAAACACATATATACATGATAACTCCTGATGTAAAATAATCTTGCGCAAATGATAACAATTCTCATTGAAAAGTAAAGGACTGGTTACGCAATTTTTCAATTTAAATTTTCAGTACGTTAGAATAGGATTGAATCACTTATCCGTCGTTAGTCAGAGCTATCTCAAGTACCAGTGGATTTTTTGGTCAGGTAGGTCTTGTACAGCTGGCAGTTGTTCTCCTTGTGGGTATTGGTGGTTATAATGTCAGCTTACACAAATATGTTTTGCTTGTGGCGAGTTTGTTAAAGATTTAGAATCCAATCAACCTTTTAGTTTTTAATAAAGGGTAAGCAGGCAAAGTAGGTTGCGTAGCGGGATTCTTATCTTGCGTTATGCAGTATAACTACGCCAATATTGCGTTGTGTTTGTTATTAATTACTAAAGGGGGATATATGGAACATATAGAAGCGATTGTCGGATTACTTCTGTCATTAAGTATAACGTCTGAGCGGTTAGTCGAGATTATTAAAAGTAGGATTTTATGGCTTAATAATGCTAATTCTGATCCAGAAATGGAGGGAAAAAGAAAAGCTATTTTGCAATCTTTAGCGATGGTTTGCGGAATCGTGACCGCTTTTATTGCAAGCCCAGTTTTGTCACAAATCACTGGTTTAAATGGTGCAGCAGCAACCTTTGCTATGGGATTTTTAGCAGGCGGTGGTTCTGGATTTTGGAATGCAATACTTAGCTATATTTTGCAAGTTAAAGAGCTGAAAAAGCTGGAAATTATTGATAAGCATGGAGAGTAACACGGCATAGCCTTGTAAGTCGGAATAAACTTTATTGCGCAGGTATTTCCAACATCACGGAAATACCCGTCCTGCACTTCTTATCAAAGTGTGACTGGGCGTTTACCCCACCGTGCAAACTAGCTCACATTGTCCTTTCGTTGAATAAGATTTAGATGCCTGCAATGTGCAGGATGGAAGTTATTATGAAACAGATTACCTTGATATATGTTGTCATCGCGCTGATTGCCAGTAACCCTGTATGGGCGCGAGGCGGTTGGTATGGTGGTGGACACTATGGCGGTGGTTGGGGTGGACATTACGGCGGTCACTATGGCGGTGGTTGGGGTGGACATTACGGCGGTCACTATGGTGGTGGTTGGGGTGGACATTATGGCAACTACTATGGCGGAATGGGTTTGGGGCTTGGACTAGGCTATGGTCTAGGTAGTTACTATGGTGGTGGTTATTACGGTAATGGCTATTATAACTATCCGCCTACCGTGATCACTGTACCTGTAGCTCCGCCTGTTTATATCCAACAAACTGCACCCGCTGTTCAACAAAATCCAGCAGGTTACTGGTATTATTGCAATAACCCTCAAGGCTATTACCCTTATGTCAAGCAATGCCCAAACGGTTGGCAACAAGTTGAACCAACACCTCCCGCCCCACGTTAAGGAGTAATAATATGTCACGTTTTTCCATAGTGCTTTCGAGTACACTTATACTGGCAGTGACGGGTTGTGCCAGCGTACCCAATGGACCTGATATTATGGTATTGCCTGGTACTGGCATTCCTTTTAACCAGTTTCGCAATGATGATGTCATCTGTCGGCAATACGCGTCTTATCAGGTTGACAGTACTACAGCTAATCAAGCGGGTGTGGAGAGTGGTCTTACAAGTGCCTTAGTTGGTGCAGCGTTAGGTGCGGTTGCGGGTGTTGCATTCGGAGGAGGTAGCGGTGCGGCTATTGGTGCGGGTACTGGCTTGGTAGCAGGCAGTCTGTTTGGTACCAGTGCCGCGAGTAGCTCTATGAACGAGGTACAACAACGCTACGATGCAGCTTATATTCAGTGTATGTATGCCAAAGGTCATCAAGTTCCAGTATCTGGACAATTTTCTGGCACAAGCCCCCAGCGAGCCGCGCCAGCGACTGCGAATATTCCTCCACCTCCCCCAGGTTTACCGCCACCGCCCCCTGCGCCTTCAAAATAACGGTATGATTAGAAACCGTTAAGCTGTTTTATGCTTCGACTGTTCGACAAGTTCACAGCCCAGCACGAACGGCTTAACGTAAAACTGTGACCTGATTAATGCTCAATGTCACGAATCATATCGGTGAAGTAATCGAGCATTTGTTTTAGAAGCTCAATTGCTACAGTCAATTCATGGGTAATGTCATGAATAAAATGCTGGTGCATAAATGTCTCAGGATCGTATGACATTAAGCCCATGTAGATGGTGTTACAGCCCATTGCAATCATGATAAAAGCGGCTAACTTCAACATTAAGCCTCTAACACTCGCGCTCATTTTGCCGAATGCAAAGCTAATAAACAGCATGGTTGGCAATGTCCCCGCGCCAAAAGTGAGCATTAACGCGCCACCTTCAAGAATGGATGGCGCGGACGTGGCTTTAACCGCCATTGCAAAGGTAAGAGGGCAGGGCATTAAACCATTGAGTAAGCCTGCAATAGACGCACCCAAGATGGGTCCTTTAGTTCTTGAAGACGAGTAGCCTTTACGCAGTAATTTCATTGGTAATAAGCGTATCGACCCCTGAAAGGGAATCCAGCCTAAAATACCAAAGGCGAGGATGATGACTACCGCGCCGATAGTTATTTGTAACACACTTTGCACTTTACCAAATAGACCACTGGATACCATGACTACACCCAATGCAGCAGCAGCAAAACCCACCAGCATATAAACAAAAATACGCGCAAATTGATAGAAAAAATACGGTAGATAACTTTTTGTCTTACCTGCATTCATGAAGTAGCCAGACACTAACGCACCGCACATACCTAAACAATGTCCGCTACCGAGTACCCCAGCCATAAAAGCCAGTCCATAATCAAAACCAGCCGCTATATGGGCGGTATGATCCATGCCCGCCATACCCATATCCATTGTTGAATGATCCATGTAACAGCCTTCTATTTTTTATTGAGTCGTAAGGAATTAACAATCACAGACACTGAGCTAAGAGCCATAGCACCTGAAGCAATCATCGGATTAAGTCTACCTAATGCCGCCACAGGAATAGCAATAACGTTATAAGCAAATGCCCAGAATAAATTTTGTTTGATGATTCGTATAGTGTCAGTGCTTAATTGAATAGCTGAGGCAACTTTGCCAATATCGCCTTGTACTAGCGTCATGTCCGCCGATTCTATAGCTATATCTGTTCCCGTACCAATCGCAAAGCCGACATTGGCAGCGGCTAACGCAGGCGCGTCATTGATACCGTCACCAATCATGCCGACTTTTTTGCCTTCGGCTTGAAATTGCTGAACAATTGCCAGTTTTTGTTCGGGTTTGGCATTGGCAATCACGGTTTTAATACCAACATTAGCCGCAATATAATTGGCTGTTTTTAATGTATCGCCTGTGACCATTAAGGTTTGAATACCCAATTTTTGTAAATGTTTAATGGCATGAATGGCTTGTGGTCTGGGTTTATCGGCAACACCAAACACGGCGGCGGCTTTGCCATTGATTGCCATAAATACTGGCGTTTTGCCCTGTTCGGAAAAATAACTGGCAGCGATTAATAAATCTTCGATGTCCACAGCTTGCTCGACTAACCAATCTTGATTACCTAATAACAGTTTTTTACCGTCTACTTCTGCTTCAATGCCGCGTCCTGTTGCACTGTAAAAATGGCTACATTCTTGCAAGGTAAGTCCATGCTCTTTGGAGTATGCAACAATGGCTTTGCCTAAAAAATGTTCAGAATTATTTTCTGCGGAGGCGGCTAAAGCAATGATTTTGTTTTCGCTGAGACGAGATAATTTTAGTAAATCAGTGACTTTGGGTTTACCTTCGGTGATTGTTCCTGTCTTGTCGAACACAATCACATTGAGTTTAGCGGCGGTTTCCAAACTTTCGCCGTTACGAATATAAATGCCTTCTCGTGCCGCTTGTCCTGCGCCAACCATAATCGCGGCTGGCGTTGCTAATCCCAAGGCACAAGGGCAAGCAATTAATAACACTGTGATCGCACTGCCAAAGGCAAAACCAAATGATGCGCCTGCTAATAGCCAACCTATCATCGTTGCTGCGGATAACAACATCACCGCTGGGACAAACACCGCTGAAATTTTATCGACTTGTTTTTGTATCGGCAGTTTGGTGGATTGCGCTTGATCGACCATGTGAACAATACCCGCTAACACAGTATCCATGCCCACAGCAGTGGCGCGAATTCTTAAAACGCCGCTACCATTGACACAACCACCAATAACTTTATTGCCTACGTTTTTTATGACGGGAATACTTTCGCCTGTCACCATCGATTCATCGACGGTAGATACGCCTTGAATGACAATGCCGTCAGTGGGAATTTTTTCACCTGGTCGAATCAGTAATATATCGTCAATGACGATGTCATCTATATCAACAATCATTTCTTGCTCATCGACCAAACGCGTTGCGCTTTGTGGTTGTAAGTCAACCAATTGACGAATTGCTTCGCCCGCTTTGCCTTTGGCGCGTTCTTCTAAAAAACGACCCAGTAATACAAAGCTAATAATCGCCGCCCCCGCTTCAAAATAAAGATGCCCTCTACGAGTGAGCAACGATGGCAAGCTATAACCGTAAGCCGAACCAACACCTAAAGCGATGAGCGAGTCCATATTCGCCGTGCCTTGTTTAGCTAACCGCCATGCTTTAATAAAGA
The DNA here is from genome assembly GCA_037133675.1 of Methylococcales bacterium. Taxonomy (GTDB): domain Bacteria; phylum Pseudomonadota; class Gammaproteobacteria; order Methylococcales; family Methylomonadaceae; genus UBA4132. The sequence continues at coordinate 49,949 of JBAXNR010000006.1, read as the reverse complement.
ATGAGCGTCCTACCCAAAATACCACAGGAGTCGTCAAGGCAAATTGCATCCAATGTAACCAACGGCTGCTCGGCATGGTCATACCAACTGCAACCACAGGAAAACTTAATACACTCGCCCAAACAAAACGCCGCTTGGCAATAATAATCCGCTCTTGTTCCCTATCAATTAACTTTTTTCTTTGCGATAGCGTGTCCATTGCAAAGGTTTTATAACCTAGATTGGTTACTTTTTCATCCACATCGGCTTTGGATAGTTGACCATGCACCGTCAGCGTAGATGTGCCAAAATTAACGTTAGCTTTCTTCACTCTAGGGTCGCGCTGGAGTACCATTTCAATCAGTAAGGCACAAGATGCACAACTCATGCCCTCAACAGCCAAATCAATTTCTTGTATTTTGCCATCGAATACTTTTTTATTTGCTGTCTGGGCTTCGGTTTTTCGTTGCCCAATATTGCCTAGCACGGCATCAAGCAAAATAAATAAGTTTTGTTTAGGCAATCCCACAGGATCAAATTCAATAATCACACAACCAAGCGTAATCACTGAACGGACTTTTTTTATTTCTGGGCGTTTTTTGAGAATGATTTCAAAAATAGTGCCGCGCTCTGTATCGTTTTTCAATACAGGGGAGATAATTCTAACGCGTCTTGTTAATTGATGTATAAGTTTGAAGTGTATCGGGGTGAAGGTTTGTATATCCATGACTGAACTCTCAATGTGAGTTAGTTGTAGGTCGGGTTAGCGTAACCCGACTAAGTTTTGTGTTAGACAAGTTTCGATATTTATAAGAGCTTTTGTAATTGCTCACGACTTAATTCACAATCACGGAGTATTTTGCTTATTAATCCAGGTCCAATTGTTTCACCCGCATGAACGGGAACAACCGTTGAGCGTCCATCAGTATGTTGCATAAAATGATGACTCCCTTTAACTCGAACTAATAAAAACCCCGCTTTTTTCAAGGCAAGCAATAACGCTTTACCCGTCAAACTTGGGAAAAATGTCATGCTGCAACCGAAATTCTTTGAATGCCAACAAAATCCAGTGATTCAGGTGTTTCACCCTGAACTTCCAAACAAAGCTCAATGGCTTCACGAATACGCTCCATAAGTACATCTAGCGACTTAGCTTGTGTATGACAGCCTCTTAAAGCTGGAACAGAAGCCACGAAATTACCCTCGGAATCTTTTTCAATAATTACATCAAATTGTTTTATCATATTTTTCAGTATTTAAAAATTTGTGGTTAGATAAAATCGTCGGGTTACTACTCAAAATGAATTAGTTGTAGGTCGGAATAAGACCGTCCAAGCGGTAGTGTAGGACGGGCGTTTACGACATTGCATAAGTTTGTCGGAAATACCTGTGTCGCTTCCGCTCAATAAGGCTTAATTCCAACTACAGGGCTATTTCTTTCTGCGTGAACGAACCAGCAAAAAAACCATATAAAATAAAGCCATCCATTCATAACGATATTTGAGCGGCTTTAGCAACCATTGTTGGGTGATATTTGTCCAATGTAGTTTAATTAAAAATAACACCAGCACATCATTGAAAAAATCAATCATGGCTTTTTCGGGGTCATTAACAAAAGATTTGGGTTTACTCATGCCTAACTTAGTAATGATTTTAGCTGCTTGCACAGTTTCTTTAGCATCACTATATTTTTCTTTAGCCCAGCGTGTGACTTTAAAATCATTCAGTTTAGCGGAGGTTTTTTCTCGCCATGATTCAGTTTTTGTAATGGGTTTTTGATTAAGAAGGTCTGTTTTTTCTAAATCAGCAAGTAACTGAAATAATTGCCGCGCCAGTGACTTAAAATCACACACTGATTCTTGAAAACGAATAGATAGTTTTTGTTGCTTGCGATAAAGAGTAACGCGATAGACACCCTCTATGGCTAAAACAGCATCCGTCACTATTTTAGCGGCAGTTTCCTCACAAATTTTGGCGGGTATTTGAAACCTGATATGCCCGTCTATTCGATAACGTAGTACAAATTCTTTTTGGATAGACATAAATGTTGTAAGTCATAAAAACAAAAAGGATGCTCTAACCAAATTAATGGAAAAGCATCCATTGATGATGAGTGTTATGTTACGGAATTATTATTCCTTGGTTTCCGCGATAATATCTTCCAGATTTTCTTTTTGTTGTAAAACGAAATCTTTACTCGCATCCACAGCTTTGGTGGTATTGGAAATGATTTCTTTACGGTATTTGTAAACCAGATAGCCAGCCGCTACGCCTAATCCAAAAACTAACACTGGATGTTTAGCAATATTACTCATCAATCTTCTCCCACTGTGTATCGTTGCAGAAGTCATAGACCCCTTAATAATGTCGTTAGCTACTTTAGCGTGTTTCATATTGGTTTTTTGTTAAGTGATTTGATGTGCGAAGAATAATTACGATGGTTGTTTAGGTTCAGTCGTTACTTGATCTACATGCAACATTTGATAAATACCCAGACATCCTTCGCAACAAAACGCTTTATCGCCTTCTTTAGTTTTTAAAGTGAAACCTGAGACCTCAACAGTCAAGCCGCAAAGATCGCACGTTTTTTTAGTTTCACTCATGAGTAATTAACCCTGTTTAGTTAGTCAGTGATTCATGCTAACAAACATTGCGCCTAATAACAACAGTAGACATTGCGACCATTCTAACCTAACGGCAATTATTATCGGACAAGTTTGTTTCATTAGTCGTTGTTGTGCTACCACAGACAGCACGACTTGATGCTTTCATTAGCGCGATTCTTAACGCGCCTGTTAAACTTGATCCCAGCCCAAGCCGCATAGCCAGTGCTGGAACTAAAATCATTGATGCCACTGCCAAACCAGTTCCCAACAGCAAAGAACTGTTATTATTATTTCTTTTTACTGTTGGCTGCGCTAATTGCTGACTCATTTTTCACCTCTGTTATATGATTGAATGGCTAAACATGGCAATATAAAAAGCATAACTAATGCCAACAAAATAACTAATTGATTTGACGATGTTTTTAAAAATCGAAAATTATTATTTTTATTAAACTGCGTTATATAACGTAATTTATGCGTCATAAAACTTAAATTTTGTCCGTTTATATAATTCAAACTACGCTCCACTCAGTATTCAGGAAAACTATTAAAGTAAATTTTCACACCTTTTGTGGGCAGTGGGTAAAATAAGCCACACCTTGTGGTTTATCTTTATTAGCCCCATAACCACTATCAAATTCAAACTCTTTGTTCGCAATTAATGAAATCCCCTAGTAACTATTCACTCGTTTCCGATTATTCCAGTGAACAAAAAGCCAATCATTTCAATAAACACTGTGATCGCCTCATTGATAAACAAGCGTTACAAGCCATTTTATTGCAACAAGGTGATGCTACGGTGTGTCAATTGATTGCACAGCGTCCACATCTTTTCGCGGATGTTGCGGTATTTGTTGCTCAGTCCACTCTGCAAAAACAGTCTCAACTTATTGCAGCGATAGAAAAAGTGATTGCTTTGCCTGCTTATCAACAAGGTGTTTTGAGCTACGCACCGAGTTCAGCGGCTTTTATTCCTAAAGCGCACGGGGCTTTGCTAGGATACGATTTTCATTTAACGTCTACAGGTTCACAATTGATAGAAATCAATACCAATGCGGGTGGCGGTTTACTCAGCGCGTTATTGATAGCATCACAAAAAACGCACACAGCAACAGAGCTAGAAGCCGCTTTTATGACTATGTTCTATGAAGAATGGCAAGCTGAACGCGGACAACAAACTTTACAGTCTATTGCTATTGTCGATGAACAGCCAGACACGCAATATTTGCTACCCGAATTTATATTGTTTCAAAAACTTTTTCAGCGACAGGGTATTAATACGGTTATTTGTGATCCAACTGAATTAAGTTACCATAATGACGGACTTTGGTATGGGGATGTGCGTATTGACCTTGTCTATAATCGCTTAACTGATTTTAGCTTAGATGCAGCTACTCAACAAGCATTGCGAAAAGCCTATCTTGCTAACGCAATTGTTGTCACGCCCCATCCAAGAGCGCACGCGCTGTATGCTGATAAAAGAAACTTAACCCTCTTAACCAACCGAATATTATTGCAAGAATTAGGGGTGGATAGCGAAACCGTAGGCACACTGATTGAAGGCATCGCCCATACTATTCGTGTGCAGCCGAGCGATGCCGAAACACTATGGGCAAGGCGTAAACAATTATTTTTTAAACCCACTAAGGGCTACGGAAGCAAAGCCGTTTATCGTGGTGACAAATTAACCAAACGGGTATTTTCAGATATTTTGTGCAATGATTATGTGGCTCAAGCGTTGGTGTTACCTAGCGAGCGATGCTTAAATCTAGCCACACATCTTAAACTTGATCTACGTCACTATGTTTACAGAGGACAAACACTATTAGCCAGTAGTCGTTTATATCAAGGTCAAACCACTAATTTTCGCACGGTCGGCGGTGGCTTTGCGCCGCTAGTCATCCTCTAAATTATTACGATTGTGTAGTTAATCTATCGGGTTTACAGGTAGAATTGGCGTTGACATAATTGGGAGTAATAAAAATGAAATGTGTTATTTTTGGCGGTGGTGGGTTTATTGGCTCAACTATCGCAGATCGTTTTTTGCGTGAAGGTCATCAACTTAGAATCTTTGAAAGACCTCGCGTTCCGCCTTATCGAGCGTTTACAGAGAATGAATCTGTAGAATGGATAACAGGTGACATACTTAATAGTCACGATTTGAGTACCGCTATCGAGGGCATGGATGTTGTGTTGCACTTAGTATCAACAACGTTGCCAAAGAATTCTAATGATGACCCTATTTATGATGTGCAGAGTAATGTGGTTGGTACATTACAAATGCTCAACGTAATGGTGGATAAAAAGGTAAGCAAAATTATTTTTATTTCTTCGGGGGGGACTGTGTACGGTACTCCGAAATATTTGCCTATTGACGAACAACATCCCACCGACCCCTTGGTTTCTTATGGTATTACCAAGCTCACCATTGAGAAATATTTGCATATATTTGAGAGTCTGCATGGTATTAAAGCCATCACCTTACGAGTTGCTAACCCTTATGGCGAAAGGCAACGCATAGAAACCGCACAAGGTGCGGTGGGTGTTTTTCTACACAACGCACTTAAAGGCATCCCTATTGATATCTGGGGTGATGGCAGTGTTAGACGTGACTATATTTATATTACTGATGTCGCCGAGGCATTTTTAAAAGCCGTTAATTATGAAGGCTCAAACAGGGTTTTTAATATTAGTTCAGGGCAAGGCACTAGCTTAAACGAACTGATTGCATTATTAGAAAGTGTGCTAGGAAAAACCATTGAACGACGTTATTTAGCCGCTCGTCCATTTGATGTGCCTGTGAGCATATTAAGTAATCAATTGGCTCACGAACAATTACAGTGGACTCCTTTAACCTCCATGCCAGACGGCATAAGCCGTACAGCCGCGTGGATGAAAAAAGAACTGGCTAAATAAGGGGTGAACTGCTTGAGAGAGCAACGAGAACGACATTAGTCAGTCTGGTCTTTTTGCTCGTCACTGTTTTGAACTTCTGCCAGAAATTCACTGAGATTATTTTTTTGTTGCACAATAAAATCCTTACTCTGCTCAGCGGTATGGCTGGTAATCGAAATAATTTCTTTACGGTATTTATGGGTAAAGTAGCCCAATGCTATTCCTAAACTAAACAAAACAATAGGCTGTTTGGCAATAGTTTTGCCAAAACTTAGACCTGATTCAACGATGGCTGTTGCGACAACCGCAGTCGCAACACTTTTTACTACCAGTTCACCTTTGGATGATTGACTCATTCAGTTTTCCCAGATTTTTCAGTAAGTTTTTATACACAGTAAATACCGAGCTGACTAATTTTTCATAGCTTTTCAGCTCGTATTAATACCAACATACAAAAAACCATTAATAGCGCATACCCGTTAATAAGCATTTTCATCCTTAATAACAACACCTACTGTTTTCAGAATAATTAGCAAGTCCATAGCCAGCGACCAATTCCGTAAATAATCAAGATCGTAACGAATACGTTTTTCCATTTTATCGACGGTATCGGTTTCCCCGCGTGAACCATTCACTTGCGCCCAACCAGTAATGCCTGGTTTAACTTTATGTCGAATCATGTAGCCTTTAACTTGTGTTCTGTACAATTCGTTATGAGCAACTGCATGAGGGCGCGGACCTACAATACTCATTCTACCCTGCAATACGTTAAAAAACTGCGGTAATTCGTCCAATGATTTAGTGCGTAAAAAATTACCAACAGGGGTGATGCGTACATCATTTCGTGTTGCTTGAACAACATCTGCGCCATTTTCACACACGGTCATGCTACGGAATTTATAGACATTAATTTCTTCTCCATCTAATCCATAGCGGCGTTGCCGAAATAATATGGGGCCTGGTGAACTTAATTTAACAGCAATAGCACACGCCAATAGTACAGGGCTAACCAATATCAGTATGAGTATAGATAATACAATATCAGATAATCGTTTAATGATTGCCTTTCTACCTGTAAAGGGAGTCTCACACAATGCAATCATCGGCACTCCTTCAATATCAAAAGACCTTGACTGAATCATGTCAATCATACGAACATCGGGTATGTAGTAGATAGAAACTGTGGTATCGCGTAAACCTTCTAACAGCGCATCAACACGATCTTGCAATGTCATTGGTAAAGCAATAAAAACAATTTTAACTTTATTGTCTCTTATAAATTGACAGGTAGCTTTTATGTCACCTAACAATTTTTGATCATCAGGCAGACGTGCTTTGTTACGGTCATCAAAAAAGCCTAAGCAATCAATTTCATGATTATTCTTCTGGTTTATAAAATGGCTTGCAAGTGCAATGCTGGATTTATTGACCCCTACAATTACGGCTTTATCAAACGTATTATGTTGCACAAAAAATTGGTAAAATAATTTTCGTAAGCCTAAATGCATGATTATTAACACCAAAGGAGCTATGGTCGCCCATTGCAATAATACATATTGATCAAACAATCTTAGGAAATCAAACACATAACCAGTTGATAGCAGTATCACTACCACGATAAACCAGCGTAGAAGAATCAAAAGACCTATATGCTTTGATATATCGTTATGAGACAGTTCAACGTCAATATTATTTAGCAACATCACAACCAGTAAAGTAATAACAATGGCTAACGCTAAATCTTTATCGTTAATTTGAATATGGTTAAAAAAACACACCAAAAAAAACGTGGCAACCGTTGCTAATGGAGTGAGTATTTGTTGAAGCAGTTGAAACAATGGATGCGGATACAGTCGCATGAAAAATACTTTTAACCTTAAAAATAAATAGAAGTGGCTAGGATAATGACACAACAACTGATAGTTTTTCCAGCTTTATTTAACATTGTCTTTCGGTAATATTTACTTTTTGTTATTTACAGGTAATGGGCTAGACAGACACAACGCTAAAAAGCTAACAATAAACTCAAAAACCGTACGTTTACTGAGAAAGTAAGAACCATAATTTCGCAAATTCATCTGCTAGCAGGGGGTTAGCGGGTAGTGGATTAAATCTGTTGTTTTTACTTTTGAGCATGACCACCAGTCCTTTAAAGGACTAGCAGTCATGAATATCGCTATAATCAGGTTTAACCCACTAGCAATATTCCATTATCGCCGATTACGTCTACGCCAAACCCAAAATCCTGTGGCAAGCAGCAACACGGGTAGCATAATCAAAAAACCAAAGCCAATCACCGCCTGTGCTGTATTACTTAACTGCAAACTAGCATCGGGCGTGGTTTTAGCGGGTATATCAATAAAGTTATCATCATGAATTAACCAATTGATAATCCGTAAACCCATATCTAAATTGCCGACATTACCAAGGTAAGTGTTGGATAAAAAATCACCATCACCCACTACTACGATACGTTGTTGCGTGTCTTTATTAATATCACGCGTTAAGGTGTATGCAAAATTTAGCGGACCTGCTTTTTCAACCCCACCTGCATCAAAGCGGATTTTTCCTGATACGGGGCTGGTTTCTGTCCATGATTGTTTGGCACTGCTAAGCAAAACGGTGGATTCAAATGGGCTGGTAGGTTCTACTTCCAATGCTGATACGGTAGGATAAACGGTAATGGTTTGAAAACCTTTGGTAATCGGGTGCTTGCTGTATTCACTGGCAAGCACAAAACTGGGATCATCAATACCATACAGTTTTGATTGCCCATCAACCAATGTACCAGCGAGTACGCGTATGCCTAAATAATCTAATAATGGCGTGAGTTGGCTATTATTCGGATCAATCAATAATAATAAATTGCCGCCTTTATCGAGGTATTGCTTAATCAAGGTCAATTCGCCATTCATCAACGGTACGGCAGGAGCAGAAATAACCAATAAACTGGAGTTATCGGGTATCGCCTGCACGGTGGCTAGATTAAGCGATTGCGCTTTGATTTTATGCTGATCTAGTGTTTTGCCAAATGTGCCTAAGTCAAAATTAGCAATACCCGTGGCAGCGCGTTCGCCATGACCTGATAAAAAAGATACCCAACGTTCATTGGCATTAACCAATTGCAATAAGGCATTAGTCAACGCCGCTTCATCAATCAAAATTAAGCGTTCAACTCGTCCTTGATAGCTGACAAGGATGCAGCCTTCTGAACCGATGTTTAGCTCGCGAGTTTTTTCGGGAATAGACGCGGGATCGATAAATGTTAAGTTAATATCAGCTTTATAAGCACGATAACGGTCTATGAGTTGTTCTATTTGCCGTCTCAGCCCTGTGTCTTTTTTAATGTAAGCGGTGATTTGAATATTATCGGGCAGGGTGGCTACTACTTTTTGTGACGTTTCAGATAGTGTATTACTGGCATTACGCGTAATGTCAACTTGCCCTGTAAAATAGTAACTTAAGGTAGCCAAACCGCTCAACAAGCCCACCAGAGCCAGCGTGAGTAGCGAATTTTTTAACCGAGGTGAGAGTTTCATTTTTGTAAGTGTTCCTTGTCTAAACGGCGAATACTGAGCAAAATAAATAGGCTAATAAATAATAGAAAATAAGCGATATCTGCTGTATTAATCAGCCCACTTTGAATGTTTTGAAAATGCCGTAAAATTGACAAATATTTAAATAATTCACTGGGTTTATCGGTTAAACCTGCTGACCAATCTAAAATCCATAACAAAAATAATGCTCCAAACGCCGCCATTGCTGCCACCGTTGGATGACCTGCCACGCAGGACATGAATAAACCTAGCGAATTAAACGCCCCCGCCAATAATAACAACGCTAATAAATTGGCAAATAATTTGCCAAAATCCAGCGTGCCGCCAATTAATAATGATAAAGGCATCAGTGTGATTAACAGCACTATCAAGGCTAACAAGCCCAAACTACCTAGATATTTACCAAAAATAATATCAGCGTTAGACAGTGGCGCGGACAGTAACAGCGATAAGGTTTTGTTACGGCGTTCTTCACAAATCAGCCGCATAGTTAATAGAGGCGTAACCAATAGCAAAATAATTGCCGCAATACCGAATAAGGGTGTGACGGTTATATCAGTCAAACTAGGCGCATTATCCATCGTGGCTAATTGTGGTTGAATCATGATAAAAGTTTCAACCTGCTTTAAAAATAAAAATGCCAAAATGAATTGCAAAATAGCTAATATCGTCCACGCCAGCGGTGATAAAAATTGGGTTTTAAATTCGCGTTTAGCGATTACTAAGATCATATTCATAAATCACCAATTAAAAAGGACTAGCAGTCATTGCTGAGCCTGCATCAGGTCAATGAAAATAGTTTCCAAAGATTTTTCGGCGGGTAACTCATCAATACGCACATTTAACACGCAAGCCCCTTGTTGAATAATCATTACATCGGTACACACTTCCTGAACTTCTGACAAAATATGGGTGGAAAAAATAACCCCGTGTTCCTGTCCCAACTCGCGTATCAAACTGCGAATTTCTATAATTTGCAGAGGATCAAGCCCCACAGTTGGTTCATCCAGCACAATCACATCAGGATTATGGACGATTGCTTGAGCAATGCCGATCCGCTGTTGAAAGCCTTTAGATAGCACGCCAATCAGACGATTAGCGACTTCGCTTAAGCCACACCGCTGCTCGGCAAGTTGCACTGCTGTTGTGATGTCCGCTTTTGGCACACCATGCAGTTGAGCGCAATAACGTAAAAACTCATGCACTGTTAAATCTTTATAAAGTGGTGGTATATCGGGGACATAACCTAAGCTACGTTTAGCTAATTTAGGCTGAGTGAGCATATCAAAACCGTTAATCAAAATTTCGCCACTGCTAGGCGCGAGATTACCACACAACATTTGCAAAGTGGTGGTTTTACCCGCACCATTCGCGCCTAAAAAACCTAAAATTTGCCCCTTTGCTAAACTAAAACTCAGCTTATTAACGGCACAGTATTTGCCATAATAGCGAGTGAGCTGCTTCGCGCTAATCAACACCGTCATTATTGCACCTGTTTTAATAACTGCTGTAATTCTGTTTGTATTTTTTTACGACCGAACAAAAAGTTCCAACGTGTCCCTCCGCATTGCTTCCATAACAATGTCGAGCGTATGCCTGCCAGTAAACAGACACGGATTTTATTGGAAATATCAACGCGTGATAAATAATCGGGGTCGCCGTTTACCATGATGCGCGGCTGTAGATTACTCAGTGTTTCCTGATATACATTAGCTAAATTGGCAAACACATTTTCATGTAGCAAACCAAATTGATCGGCTTGAATTTGCGCTTTAATAACACCTGCCTGAATAATCCTGAGCATTTGTGGCTCTTTAGCCAAGCGGTTTTCTAAAAAAACTAATGAAGCGGAATAACGTGATTGCTGAGAATCGATGAATTTATAGCCTGTCATTTGGGTATTCAGTTGTTCCAAGCCCAGCTTTAGATTATTCAAACCGCCATAAATATCCAGTACACTGTCAGAATCTATTTTTAAAATACTGCCAATACTGGCTTCCAATGCGACAGTATCCGCCTTGCCTGTGGTTGCCAATTGATGCACTAAGGTTGCTGCTTGTGTAATACCCGCTAAGGCGATGGTTTGATTAGTGATGGTTTGAAGTTGCATAGAATCTCGATATGTTCAAATACTTGGGTTAAATCAATGGCTAAGTTTGGCAAGGGTATAGTTATTACAATCGTTTCATGGCTGTTTTATAAATATCATTTCTCTCTCGCTTACCGATAGCAACAATCAAAATAACCACTTCTTGTTCTCGCACTTCATAAACCAATCTGTAGCCCGCATTACGCAATTTTATTTTGTAACAGTTTTTTATGCCACTAAGTCTGGCACTTTCAATACACGAATTTTCTTTTAACGTGCGTAACTTTTTAGCAAACTGTTCACGAATCGCAGGCTCAAGATTATGCCATTCTTGCAAGGCTTGCTCTTTAAAACGAAGGTTAAATGTCATCCCACGCCACATCTATTTCCGCTTGAGATTTTCTCGATTCAACAATGGCTGCCAATTCCATATCTTCCAGCTTATCCATTAACGTTTCAAACGTCCGTGCTGGAATACAATAAAACGCAGGTTCATCATGATCCAAAATAGCGACAGGAAAACCATCCCCCGACGCGACTATAGCTAATGGGTCATTTTTGAGTTCTAAAAGGCTGGCTGCGGTTTCGCTCAGTATGGTGCTAGGCATTTTATGACCCTTGTATAGTTGTTTTGTTAAACTGATATTGAGGGGAAAATTATAATTCAATCTACCCAGCTACCAATTTTCATTGGTTAATTTGTGATAGCCGCGTTTTTCTATAAAGTGCAGAAACTCTTTTTTATCCGTTGATGGGAATTCAACTTGTATTTCATTTGATAATTTTCTTAACATCGCATCGCCAATTGAATCTGCAAATTTACCGCGTAGGGCTTTTTCATACCATCTAAGTAAATCACTTTCAGTGACTATGCTTTGGATTTTCGACTTCCAACCCAGTTGATTAAGCAAGGAAACAATTATTTTCTGTTCCGTATCTTTGCACACGATAACAATACGGTCGGCTGATACCGATGAAACAATGTTTTCTGCCAACTCTTCCGTTAAAGACAGATGTTTGATTTGTATCGCTAGACCAAAATTTGCCCACATATCCAGACCACGGTCAGCGGCATTAGTAACGCCAACGCGGTTTATTCTGGCTTTGAGGTTTATCGTCGTTTGCTCTGGAGTCAGTTGAATAACGCTTTTCGCAAAATCGGCAAATTCGTTGAGAATATCGGTTTTATTAGGGTTCATGCTAACGGCAACTGAAATTTCAAGTGCTTCAACGAGCGTGGCAAATAAAGCATAAACAATAATTTCATACACCTTATCGATACTTCGGCGTAATCCTGCTTCATGCCAAAACATCGCCAAGAATTCGTCCAGTTTAAAATCAGTTTTATCGTGTGTTACACAATAATCCAAGCCTGTGGACATTTGGCTAAACCGTTGTAAAAATTTACGATAAATATAGGCTTCAACGATACCGTTTGTCGCTCTATTTTCTTTGCCAAGTATTTCTAAAACAGCGGGCGGAACGGCATTATCATTAAAAACATCATCTTGATAACGTGCTGATGAGGTACTGGTTCTGCCTAAAAATTGAATACAAATTACATCACGCCATTTTTTTGATTGCGTGCGATAAGTTGCTAGTTCTGTCAGTTTAATATCCTGTTCAACTCGGTCACGATAAAGAATTTCAGCGATTTGTATGGGTTTATAAAGATGCACTCGCGCTTTATCAATCACTTTATCTAACGCTTGTTTGGCTTCTAGGGTATTCATGATTCCAATTCGAATAAGAGTGATTGTATCAATTGAGGTTTAAAAGCTTTTTGTGCTTGCAATGCTTTTATCATTTCACCCGCTATCGCTTTAATCACAGGCACAGAAACCGAATTACCTGCCACTTTGCGTACTGCTGAATAAGGCAACACAATTTTAAAATCATCAGGAAAACCTTGTAAGCGCAGCATTTCTCTAGCTGTTAAACGCCGCACCCCATTAACCACCAGATAGTTATAACTGCCACCCGCTCGTAACGCGCAAGAATAAGGTAATGCTGAAATATTACCACCGATATTTTCATGCCATATTGACGGAAACGGTGGCGTTCCTTTTACAGCAGTTAAACGTTTTTGTTTAATAGTTTCAGAAAGAAAATAACTAGGCTCAATAGCGTCATCATTTTCTAATAGTTCACTTAACGGTTGGTAATAACCTAACGGTATTGGAAAATCAAAATGCACAGGTTGCAAAAAACCAACAATATAAATGCGCTCACGTTTTTGCGGTAAGCCAAAATCTAACGAATTAAACACACGACTATAAACGGTATAACCTAGATTTTTTAATTTTTTCAATATCACCGTAAATGTTTGACCATTATCGTGTGTCGTTAGGCGTTTGACATTTTCTAATAAGAAAGCACGCGGCTTTTTAATTTCTAATATTTTTTCAATATTAAAAAATAATGTGCCGCGTGTATCGGCAAATCCTAAACCTTTACCCGCAATGCTAAAAGGCTGGCAAGGAAACCCTGCTAATAAAATATCGTGGTTAGGAATATCAGTAGGTTCAATTAAATTAATGTCACCGTGAGGTATTTCACCAAAATTAGCGGCGTACATTTTTTGTGCATCGTTATCCCATTCAGAGGAAAACACATTTTCACAGCCGTGCGCTTCAAACCCTAAACGGATTCCGCCGATACCTGCAAATAAATCAATGGTTTTGTGCATTATGTTTTTATCAAAAAATCCTATTTATCGTGAAATTGAGAGGTCAAGTTAGTGACAGCACAACTCAACCTACAGAATTAATCCTTAACCCATCCGTCTCTCAATGTCACAGTACGATTAAACACCAACTTACCCTCAGCACTATCAACAGCATCCAAACAAAAATAGCCTGTGCGTTCAAACTGGTAGCGATTATCGGCAGTAGCATCCGCTAAACTGGCTTCAACGCGGCAATCACTCAACACTTCCAACGAATCGCGATTAATTACATCTAAAAAGTTTTCTTCATTGTCAGGTTGTGGCACGGTAAATAAACGGCTGTATAAACGGATTTCAGCAGGATGAGAATGTGCTTCTGAGACCCAATGAATCACGCCTTTGACTTTGCGACCTTCGGGATTTTTGCCCAGTGTTTCCGTGTCATAACTACAACGCAATTCAATAATCTTGCCGTCTGTATCTTTAATAACTTCATCACAGCGAATTACATAACTGCCACGCAAGCGGACTTCGCCACCTTCAATTAGGCGTTTATATTTTGGTGGTGGGATTTCGGCAAAATCATCTTGTTCAATCAGAATGACTTTAGAAAACGGTACGATGCGTTTGCCGAGTTCATGGCGTTGTGGGTGATTGCTGACTTCTAAGTTTTCCACTTGCTCATCGGGATAATTGGTAATCACCACGCGTAACGGTTGTAACACTGCCATTGCTCGCAACGCGTTTTCGTTTAAATCTTCGCGTATGCAGTATTCCAACACGCCCATTTCTATCCACGAGTTTTGTTTAGTCACGCCGATGCGCTCACAAAAATCACGGATGGCTTTGGGGGTAAACCCTGCACGGCGTAGCCCTGCAATGGTGGGCATACGGGGATCATCCCAGCCATTGACGTGATTTTCCATCACTAACTGATTGAGTTTGCGTTTGCTGACGATGGTGTATTCCAATTGCAAACGGGCAAATTCAATTTGTTGGGGATGACAAGGAGTTTTTAATTCATCCAATACCCAGTCATATAACGGGCGATGATCTTCAAATTCCAGCGTACATAAAGAATGGGTAATGCCTTCAATCGCGTCAGAAATACAGTGCGTGTAATCGTACATCGGATAAATACACCACGCATCGCCTGTGCGGTGATGATGCACACGGCGGATACGATATAGCGCGGGATCACGCATATTAATATTGGGTGATGCCATGTCGATTTTGGCGCGTAATACATATTGACCATCGGGAAATTCTCCTGCACGCATACGCGCAAATAAATCCAAATTGTCAGCGATAGAACGGCTACGGTCTGGGCTTTCTTTGCCTGCTTCGGTCAACGTGCCACGATAAGCGCGAATTTCTTCGGCTGATAAACTATCAATATAAGCAAAGTCTTTTTCAATCAACTGCACTGCGTATTGATACAGTTGTTCAAAATAATCAGAGGCATGATGTAAACCTGCCCATTGAAACCCCAACCACTGTACATCGCGTTCAATGGATTCCATGTATTCAATGCTTTCTTTTTCGGGATTGGTATCGTCAAAACGCAGATTACAAGTACCGTTGTTTTCGATAGCCGACCCGAAATTTAAACAAATCGATTTCGCATGACCGATATGTAGATAACCATTGGGTTCAGGTGGAAAACGGGTGGCAACTTTGCCGTTGTGTTTATTGATTTTTAAATCATTAGCGATGATTTGGCGGATAAAATTGGTGGGCAAGCTAGGTTCGTTGGTAGACATAAGGTATGTAGTGAATGTGAGTAAAAAACAGCTAAACAAATGCTTGAGATTATACTCTGCACGCTCATGGTTTTAAAAAATGATTCGCTAAAGCCACAGTAAATGATTTTTCGCTATGTTATACACAGAAAGTAAAACAGCTTATCCACAGAGTTTTACCCACAAAAACTATGTATAACTTTGTACAGGCATAAAATAGCGTTAGTTGTGTTACCCCACCAATAGCTAAAACTATTGGACTCCAGTATTCTATAAGCACGGGTTTCAAGCAATTTTCACCAAGAGGCGTTAGTTTATGTCAGAGTTACCAAAGCTACAATCCCATAGGCTTAGCGAAAAACTTGGTGAAAGTTTACAGTCACTGGTTTATAAAGGCTACGCAAAAAAACAGCCTAACACGCCTTTGGTATTGAAATTACTTAAATTTCTGTCGGGTTGGGACGATCAATCACAGCATTTACGCCAAAAAATTGAACGACTAAAAGTGCTACATGATCCGCGTGCTTGTACGCCGCTGGCATTGGAAATCAGTGGTGAAATGCAATTTATTGTTCAGCCTTGGTTTCAAGGGCAGTCGTTGAATGTCTGGGCGGCGCAACAACAGACGGTATCATTAAAGGATTTTTTTACGATTGCTTGCACACTGACGGATATTTTACAGGCGGTACATGAAGCGGGAATTACCCACGGTGGAATTAAACCGCACAATATTTTGGTGCAGTCTGGCACACTGATTTTATGCTTGACTGATTTTATCACACCGTTGGATATTCGTGATGTCAGCCATTTTATTTATGACCCAGAATTTGTCCGTGGGACGCTGGCGTATACCTCACCTGAACAAACAGGGCGTATCAATTATCGAGTGGATTTTTCCACTGATTTGTATTCTTTGGGCATTGTATTTTATGAATTACTTACGCGACAATTACCGTTTTTTTCCACCGACCCACTGGAATTGATTCATTCACATTTGGCAGAAGAAGCACCGAAAGTGCATGAAATAAATCCTCGTATTCCTGAACAACTGAGCGATATTATCGTTAAGCTGATATTAAAGCAGCCTGAAAAACGCTATCAAAGCGCGGCGGGATTGTTAGCCGATTTATTACGTTGCCGTGATGATTATGCAGCCACAGGGACAGTGAGTAAGTTCCCCGTTGGTTTACGAGACAAAACCAAGCGGATGATTTTTATCTCCAAAATGGTTGGGCGTTATGGTGAAGCAGAGTTAATTCAGCGTGAATATGATGCAGTGATGTCGGGTGAATTTCGCTCGGTGTTTATTTCAGGGTTGTCTGGTATTGGCAAAACACGGTTAATTCAAGAGTTACAAAAACCGTTAGTGCGCAATCGCGGTTATTTTACGTCGGGTAAATTTGATCAATATCAAAAAAATATTCCCTATAGTTCTTTGATTCAAGCCTTGCGTAATTTAATGCGCACGTTTCTCACCGAAAGTGATGCCCAAGTTGCAAACTGGCAACACAAAATTCTCGCCGTGGTGGGTAATGACGGCAGAGTGATTACCGATGTTGTTCATGAGCTGGAATTTATCATTGGAAAACAACCTGAAATTGCCCATTTGCCACCTGTTGAAGCACGAAATCGTTTTAATAATTTATTCGGTCGTTTTCTATCTTGTCTTGCCAACGCCGAACATCCATTAGTATTGTTTATTGATGATTTACAATGGTGTGATAGCGCGACCTTTGATTTTTTACAAAACTGTTTTCTCAATCCACAAGAACATTCTTACTTATTTTTTATTGGTGCTTATCGCCATAATGAAGTCGATGCTGCCCATCCTCTGACCAAATTGATACGCACCATTCAAGATCATCATGGCGCGTTACAAGCGATTCGTTTGGAGGCTTTGGATGAAGGTGACTGTCATGAAATGGTCGCCTACATTTTGGATTCATCATTGGAATCAACTCTTAATCTAGCGCAATTTATTACCCATTTGACCGAAGGAAATCCACTGTTTGTCAGTGAAAGTTTAGCGTGGTTGTATAACGAAGATTTACTTCATACCGACAGTGAGCAACATTGGTATTGGGATATGGCAAAAATTCGTAACGCCCAAATGCCGACTACCGTAGTGGAATTATTTAGTTCTAAAGTGCGTAAATTATCGCCCAGAACCTTGCATATTCTCAATTATTGCGCCTGCATGGGCAATCGTTTTACCGCGAATGAAGTCAGTTTGGTGTTGAACATAGGCGTGGAGCAGTTGTTTGATAGTCTAAAACAGGTGTTGAGTTTAGGAATGTTGTTGGAAAATAAAGCCGATTTGCAGTTTGTTCATGATCGCGTGCAGGAGGCAGTGTTGCGACAAATCGATGAGCAAGAGCGGCTGGCGATTCATTGGCGTATTGGTAATCGGTTATTTGATGCTATAAAAATCCCCCTCAGTCCCCCTTTTTCAGAGGGGGAAGTTGATACCTCTCCTTTTTTAAATGGAGAAGCTAACATCCCCCCCTTTGAAAAAGGGGGGTTAGGGGGGATTTTAGAAGCACAAGAAAATTTATTTACCATCGCAGCCCATCTTAACAAAGGGCATCCTGAGAAGTTGGATGATGCCACGCGCTACCGTCTGGTAACGATTAATTTTCACGCAGGCAACAAAGCCTTAGATGCCTTAGCGAGTCATGCGGCGAATGAATTTTTTCGCAATGCCCATGATTATTTGTCCAAAGATTGTTGGGAGTCTGCCTATCAACTGACGTTTCGCATTTATCAACGACTGGCAAAAACCAATTTAATGTGTGAGCGTTATGAGGAGTCAGAAACCCTGCTTAATACACTCATCGACCACGCTATCAGTGATTTTGATAAAGCCGAAGCCTTAGCTGAACAAACCACCTCATTATCGTCGTTTGGTAATTTCAATCAGGCGATTATTACCGCTAATCGTGGTTTGGCGTATTTTGATAAAGCCATTCCAGAGGATGCCGAACAAGCACAGCAACGAATGCAGCTTTTAATGGCAGAGATTGCTGCGCAAGGTGATGTGTGGAAAACCATATTAACCATGCCATTTACTAACGAACGTAAAAGTAAAATAGAATTGGCGTTTTACAGTGAATTAATTCCTGATTTATATATGTGTGGCTTAGTACCGCAATTGTATTTGTCAGCGGCACAATCTACGCAACTGTGTTTAGCAGGGGGTATGGATGAATCGGTGATTTATTCGTTTTCCATTATGGGGCTGAACCTAGGCGAGCAAGAACAGTTTGAACTGGCGTTTCGTTATGAAGATTTAGCCCACCATTTATGCGCCAAGTATCCCAATACCTTCGGGGCAACACGCGGTATGAATGGTATCGTCTGGTGCAATATGCACTCGCGTAGCCACCCTGCTGACATTGTGGCTTACTGTTTGAAAGCCATACAATGCGGCAAAAACTGTGGTGATTTATATAACGCGGGCTTGTCTTATGGTCCTAAGATGTGGAATTTACAAGTGCAGGGTAAAGATTTACAGCACATTGAAGAAGTTGCTAATGAATGTTTGCAGTTTTCGCGCAAAAACCAATTATTTTTTTCGGTGGGTTTAGCCGAAGCAGTGTTAGCGGGTTGGGTTGCGCCGATGAAAGCCGATTATGTACCTGTGGCAATGGATGAAACACTTGCCCGTTGGACGGAAAACAATTATGTCGCGGCATCGGGTAGTTATTTTGTGTTACTTGCCATTAGTCAGTATTACCGCGCTGAATACCATGCGGCGGCAGTATCGCTGAAAGCGGTAGAAAATTATTTACATGGTTTAACGGATAATGTACTGAAACGGCTGTGGTTTGTGTTTCGCATTTTAAATCAGCTACGCATTACGCCACGCGGACAGTGGCAGCAGTGTGAAGCGGACATTATCCCGCTGTTAAAAAAAATTGAACAATGGGCAAGTTTGGGTGTGTTATTAACCCCCTATTTGAGCTTGATTTACGCAGAAATTGATTATTATAAAGATAACTCAACACACCACGCGATAAAGATAAGTTGTTATTTTTCTGCGATTACACAGGCGCAAGAGCAAGGTTACACACTACTGACGGGGCATCTCTACGAATGTCTTGGCGATTTACTGACTGAATCCAAGTTAGGCAAACCTGCAATGTATTATGCTGAAGCGTGGCGTTTATACACACTATGTCATGCCGATGCCAAGATTGCTGGTCTGTATGAGCGTTACCATCATGACAGCACCACCAGTAACCGCGCTAGTCAACTCAGTACGATTGATGAAAACCAAGGGTTATCGACTTTACCCAATCTCGATGTTAATTATTTGATGAAATCCACGCTGGCTTTGTCGGCAGAGACCAATTTAGAGAAGTTATTACAAAAAATCATGACAGTGGTATTGGAATGCTCAGGAGCGCAACACGGTTATTTATTGATTAAAGAACAGAATGAGCTGCTAGTCGCCGTAGAAAATCACATCGGCAAACAACCAATTTTAAAACCACGCCATTACAACATGAACCAAGCGACGGATATTTGCTCGTCTATTGTTAATTATGTGTTTCGTACTCAGGAAAAACTGGTGTTGCGTGATGCTTGTACCGAGGGTGATTTTCAGCAACTACCCGACGTACAAACTATGGGTTTACGCTCTGTGTTATGCCTACCTGTGGTTAAGCAAGGGCAGTTAATTGGCGTGTTATATTTAGAAAATCGCCTATCGGTCGGTATTTTTACTCCTGAAAAAACGGGCATGACCGAATTATTGACTTCTCATGCTGCTATTTCTTTGGAAAATGCACGTTTATTGGAAGAAACCCGCCTCGCCTATCAGCAGTTGCAAGAAAGTCGAGAACACATGATGCAGATGGAAAAATTATCTGCATTAGGTACTCTGGTCGGTGGCGTGGCGCATGAAATTAATAATCCGCTGATGGGCGTGATGAATTATGTGGAATTTGCCCAAGAAAAAACCACCGATGTCAAAATAGCCAAGGTATTAGGGCAAGCTCTGCATGAAATTGAACGCATTAAAAATATTGTCCGCAATATGCTGATTTATGTGCGTACTAAATCGAATCCTACTGAGTCTTGCCATATTAGCAAAACCATTGACCAAACCTTGTTGTTATTGGAAGGTGAACTTAAAAAAACCAATATACGAATACAGCTTGATGTTGCTGAACACTTGCCCGCCATACTCTTCAGTACAGATAGTTTGCAACAAGTATTAATTAATTTATTGCTGAATGCCCGCGATGCTCTGAATGAAACGCCTGAGCCGCGCATTGATATTACCGCCGTGGTCAATGGGGAATTTTTGAAATTATCGATTTGCGACAATGGTTCTGGTATTCCAGAAGCGGTATTGACGCGTATTTTCGACCCATTTTTTACCACTAAACCACCTGGTAAAGGCACAGGTTTAGGTTTATCGGTATCACACCGCCTTATCGAAGAAGCGGGAGGTAGTATTACCGCCTATAATAAATCTGGTTGTGGCTGCTGTATGACGTTACAATTCAGAATAATCGATTAACACTGAGCTTAAAATTATGGTACACACTATATTGATAATTGATGATGACCCCGCAGTACGCGGCGCGTTCAGTCTAATACTTGAAGATGCGGGTTATGAAGTGCGCCAAGCTACTGGTGGCGCAAAAGGCATTGAGATGGTAAAAGAGCAGCGTCCCGATTTAATTTTTCTCGATCTGCGTATGCCAGATATGGATGGCGTTGAGACTTTGCGGCGGTTAAAAACCATCGATAACAGTCTAGTCGTTTACATCGTCACCGCCTTTGCTGAGGAGTATATGGATCAGCTCAAAGTGGCGCATAGCGAAGGGCTACAGTTTCAAATCGCTAGTAAGCCATTGTCGTCGGCACAAATTAGGCATATTGTTAGATCTAATATTAATGAAGCACCGATTGAAATAGCGAAAGAGTATCCGCACAAATTGATATTGACTTTGTATGTTGTTTTACTGAATGATGAATTTAAGCAATATGTTGAACGACTCAGTAGCTCGTTGAATGCCTGCTACGCGCCTGAAGATTGGATGTTAAATATTATTGAGGTGCTATATATGCCAGAGAAAGCCTTGGCTAATGACGTATTTGCTACACCTATGTTGGTACGCGAGATACCCACACCTGTACTGCATATATTGGGTGATTTATCGAAAATGCCTTCTATCATCGCAGCGATTACTTCGCAACACATTGATGGCTCTGATACCGTTGTGATGTAAAAAAACGTTTTATAAATAGAATTCCATCCTGTTCGAAGACCTCTGAGAATCTCCCGCTTATACTCGATACGATTACCGATGGTGTTGTGGTAAGTTTATCGTAATTAGTCGCATATATAAAATACGTCATTCTGGCAGGGATGCCAGAATCCAGTCACAGGGAGAGCGAGGGTTCTGTTCAATGTAATGCCATCCTTGGCACTGGATTCCAGCATCCATGCTGGAATGACGATGATCTAGCTTGAACATTATAGTCATGCTGATTTTTTTGTTAGGAACTTATAGCTAACCGTCGATAAATTAGGCAAGATAACTGTATGCCTATACTGACACAGTTGTCTTATTTTTAGACAATGTAACAAAACTGTAATAAAAACCGCCACTAAGCAACGATATACACCACTTATCCACAGAGTTATCCACAAAAATTGTGCATAACTGTGTATAACATAGTGCATTTAAGTCCCCGCACGGTCACGCAACTGTTGAGGCAGGTAATGACGATCGCCCAATACTTCCAGCATAGGGCCATAAGTAGCAAATTTAATGACGCTAATCGAACCCGCTAGTGCGTTGACGCGATCACGGTAACGACCAATATCCATGCCTAACAAACTACAAATAATGATACGAATAGTGGCTTTATGGGACACAATCAGTATGTTGCCACCGCTACTGTATTTGGCTTCAATTTCAGCAATCACAGCAAGCGCACGGTTAGCAATCTGTACCGACGTTTCACCGCCTGTGGGTGCATTCCACGCAGGTTCAGTCATCCAGCGAATATAATCTTGTTCGTAGTTTTGTTTGATATGGTCTAAGTCTTGACTTTCCCACTCGCCATAATTGATTTCTTTCAGCCCGTCTCGAATTTGCATGGTTTTACCGATGGCATCACACAAAGGTTGGGCGGTGGCAATAGTACGTTTCATAGGACTTACATAAACATCTGTCCAATCAATTTCGCTATAAGCATCGGCAAATGCTTGTGCCATTGCGTGACCTTCAGGGGTTAATTCGGCATCCAATGTGCCGCAAAACGCACCTTCTTGGCTATACGGAGTTTCTCCGTGGCGTAATAAATACAGTTTTAGACTCATAAATAATCTCGTGTGTGGATAAAATACCGTAGGGATTGCCGCTACATTCTGACTAAGCGTAGCAAACACTCAATTCATTCAGTTGAGTTAAATTGCCTTGTAAGGTAACGCCACGGCTATTTGCCGCCAAATGACGGACAATTTTGTAAACTATTTCAATCTGATCGCTCGCACCTACTTTTTCTGCCAATGTTGTTAATAACAACGGCTGATTTTCTGTTTTTAACACCGCCAACACGCGCCGTTGTAATGCCAGCAACGAGGTAGCAACTTTTTTACCCGCTTCCACACCTGGTTGATGGTAAGCGTTAATATGCACTAACGAGCCATAAAACCCCACAGCTCGTTCATACAGAGCAATTAATGCGCCAATAGTTTGTGCATCGACTTGATTAATAGTCACGGTAATGGAATCACGTTCATTTTCATACAGTGCTTCGCGTGTACCTTGCATAAAACCCGATAAAAAATCACCCGTGGTGGCATCGGGTTCAACTTCAATAGACACGCCATTACGGTCTTTTAATACTTCAATAAAGGTAACGAAAAAATTAACCACACCTTCGCGTAACTGTTGAACATAAGCGTGTTGATCGGTCGAACCTTTATTACCATAGACAGTAATGCCTTGATGGACGATGTTACCGTCTAAGTCTAATTCTTTGCCCAAGGATTCCATCACTAATTGCTGCAAATAGCGGGAAAATAATAATAGGCTGTCTTTATAAGCCAACACCACCATATCTTTTTCACCTTTGCCATGACCTGCGTGATACCAAGACAAGGCTAACAAGGCGGCAGGGTTACGTTTAATATCGTGAATACGCGTGGCTTCATCCATTGCTTTTGCTCCTGCTAACATGGCGCGTATGTCTATGCCTATCAAAGCCGCTGATAACAAACCAACCGCAGACATTTCTGAGGTACGACCGCCTACCCAATCAAACATGGGGAAACTCGCAAGCCAATGTTCATGACATTCCATCTCGTCCATTTTACTGCCCTGCATGGTCACAGCAACGGCATAACGGGGAAAATCTAAACCTTGTTGCTGATAAGCGTGTCTGACTTCTAACAGTCCGTTGCGGGTTTCAGGTGTGCCGCCTGATTTACTGGCGACAATAACCAAGGTATGGTCAAGACTGTCATGTAAGCGATGCAAAATTCTGTCGATGCCCGCAGGATCGGTGTTATCAATAAAATGCGTGATTAACGGAGGAAAATC
Source organism: Methylococcales bacterium (assembly GCA_037133675.1). Taxonomy (GTDB): domain Bacteria; phylum Pseudomonadota; class Gammaproteobacteria; order Methylococcales; family Methylomonadaceae; genus UBA4132. The sequence continues at coordinate 25,843 of JBAXNR010000006.1, read as the reverse complement.
AGGCGACAAAGCTTCGGCAACAAATTGAGGGCCTAATGCTGAACCGCCGATGCCGATAAAAATAATATCGGTAAATTTTGGTGCGTTTGGTGGACAAATCGACCCGTTATGAACCTTTGTAACAAACGCTTCAATTTGCTCTACAGCGGCAATAATTTCATGTTGCAAATCGGCGGGAGCTAATTCAGGATGACGCAACCAATAATGCCCCACCATTCTATGTTCATCGGGATTAGCAATCGCACCCGCTTCTAATGCCACCATATCTTGGAATGCGCGGGTAAATTTTGGTTGCATGGTTGCCAAAAAATCATCGTCAAAGCGCATTCGACTAACGTCCAAATAGAGTCCTAGACTTTCGTGAAAATACAGCCAGTCTTGGTAACGTTGCCAAAGTTCTTGATTATTCATAGTGCCTGTGTGTGCTAGAGTGTTTTTAAGAGGGTTAATTATTGATTGTGGAGCAAGAATTATACCGCGTGGAAATGACAGTGGAGGAGAATCTATTGTAAATCACAATAGATAAGATGGGTGTGGCTATCGCATCGCCTAAGCTACAAAATATTTAATATAAATTAAGTAGGTCTGTAGTAGTGTAGGATGGGTAGAGAAACGCGAAACCCATCACATCTCTGCATTAATGATGGGTTTCGGCTACCGCCTCTACCCATCCTACAAACTGATAGCTTAGTAAGGCCAATACCATTGGTCGTCTTCAGGTTTGTCTATACCATGCTCATAAGCATAGTTGCGACATTCGATTTGATGATTACGCAATTTTTCTTTGACGTGCGCACCTGCGACTTGCAGAGCAGGAATACGATCTATGGCATCAATCGCCAAACTGAAACGGTCGGTTTCATTTTGTATCGCTAATTCTAGCGGCGTATTGATACTGCCTTTTTCTTTATAGCCGCGTACATGGAAATTAGGGTGATTATGACGACGGTAAGTCAGGCGATGAATTAACCAAGGATAACCGTGGAAGTTGAAAATCACAGGTTTATCTAGCGTAAACAAGCTATTGAAATCACGCTCGGACAGCCCATGTGGATGCTCGGAACTAGGCACCAATTTGTATAAATCGACCACGTTAATAAAGCGGATTTTTAGATTGGGGAAGCTTTCACGCAGTAATACCACTGCGGCTAAGGCTTCTTTGGTTGGAATATCACCTGCACTGGCAATCACTAAATCGGGCTCTACACCATCATCATTACTTGCCCAATCCCAAATACCTATGCCTTTGGTGCAATGCTTAACCGCCGCATCCATGTCTAAATATTGCAAATGTTTTTGTTTGTCAGACACAATCACGTTGATGTAATCGGTACTTTTCAAACAATGATCTGCCACAGATAGCAAACAGTTGACATCGGGTGGTAAATAAATGCGCGTCACTTCTGGACTTTTATTCACTACTAAATCCAAAAATCCAGGGTCTTGATGAGTGAAGCCGTTATGATCTTGTCGCCAAACGGTAGAAGTAATTAACAGATTTAACGAAGACACAGGTGCACGCCAAGGCACTGCACTGGACATTGCCAGCCATTTCGCGTGTTGATTAAACATCGAATCAATGACGTGAACAAAGGCTTCGTAAGTCGAAAAGAAACCATGACGACCTGTCAATAAATAGCCTTCTAACCAACCTTCCAAGGTATGTTCAGACAGCATTTCCATGACGCGACCATCGGGTGACAATTCACCACCATCAGCATCTTCAGGTAAATAATCGGCTAACCATGTTTTTTTACTGACTGTGTAAATATCATCCAGCTTGTTAGAGCTGTTTTCATCAGGACCAAAGACACGAAAATTACTCATATTGTCACGCATAATATCACGCAAAAATTTACCCAACGGACGGGTATTTTCTGCACTGACTTTACCTGGAGCGGACAATGCCAATTGGTAATCTTTAAAATCAGGCATTCGCAAGGCTTTGCGCAATAAACCACCGTTAGCATGAGGATTTGCACTCATACGACGTGTGCCTTGTGGAGCTAAGGCTTTAAGTTCTGCAATCAGTTTGCCATCTGCATCAAATAATTCTTCCGCTTTATAACTGTGTAGCCATGTTTCTAACGCGGTTAAATGCTCAGGTTTGTCTTTGATACTCGATAATGGCACTTGATGTGAACGCCAAAAACCTTCAACTTTATGCCCATCAACTTCTTTAGGTCCCGTCCAACCTTTAGGGCTACGCAAGACAATCATCGGCCAGCGCGGACGGCTGGCAATACCTGTACTACGCGCTTCTGCTTGAACGCGGCGAATTTCGACGACACATTGTTCCAACACATCTGCCATGAGCGCGTGCATGGTTTCAGGATCGTTGCCTTCGACAAAATACGGTGTATAGCCATAACCTTTGAACAGATTCTCTAATTCCTCATGAGAAATGCGTGATAACAAGGTTGGGTTATTAATTTTATAACCATTCAAATGCAAAATCGGTAATACTGCTCCGTCACGAATCGGGTTTAAAAATTTATTTGAGTGCCAAGAAGTGGCTAACGGTCCTGTTTCAGATTCACCATCACCGACCATCACCGCCACTAATAAATCAGGATTATCGTAAGCCGCACCAAAGGCATGAGACACGCTATAACCTAACTCGCCGCCTTCATGAATTGACCCTGGGGTTTCAGGGGTACAGTGACTACCAATACCACCTGGAAAAGAAAATTCTTTAAAAAACTGCAATAAACCTTCTTCATCTTCACTTTTATTCGGGTAAATTTCTGAATAAGTGCTTTCTAAATACACAGGGGCAAGCACACCTGGTGCGCCATGCCCAGGCCCTGCCATAAAAATGGCATTCAGATCATATTTTTTAATCAAACGATTAATGTGAATATAGGCAAAACTCAAACCTGGACTAGACCCCCAATGTCCCAGCAAACGGTTTTTAATGTGTTCTGGTTTTAGCGGCTCTTTTAACAAAGGATTGTCACGCAAGTAAATCATGCCAGCGGCTATGTAATTACAGGCTCGCCAATAGGCATTGATTTTTTGTATCTCATCCGCACTCAGCGGTGTTATTACCGTGCTTGTTAGATCAGTGGTCATGTGAATACCTTTTAATAAGAAAGTGGATAGAATTTTGATTATCATAATAGCCGATATTCTGGCGTTTTGTATACCCCAGTAATAACATAGCAATATTACGAGGGTATTACACGCTTATTCAATAGGGTAATAATTTTTTGTCGGCATTTATCTAGTTTTTAATACCAATGCCTTTGTACAATAAGTATAAGCTAAACAAAGTCAGAGTAATTATAAAGCCGATCATCATGATAAATGTCAGTTGAATATCAATATCACTGACACCAATTAAGCCATATCTAAAGGCATTGACCATGTATAAAATGGGATTACCCATCGAAATGCTTTGCCACACGGGGGGAAGCATTGCCACTGAATAAAACACCCCGCCAAGATAACTTAACGGTGTCAGCACAAAGTTAGGAATAATAGAAATATCATCAAAACTTTCTGCCAGTAGGGCGTTAATAAATCCCGCTAAGGAAAATAGCGTGGCGGTTAATAGTGCGGTGATTAATGCAATGGCTATATTATGTACTGCAAAATCAGCAAATAATAACGAGATTAATGCCACCACTACCCCTACCAATAAGCCGCGAATAATTCCGCCGCTGATATAACCACTTAATATCACCCAGTTAGGCACAGGTGCAACCAATAGTTCTTCAATATTACGTTGGAATTTAGTCGAATAAAAAGACGACACTACATTGGCGTAAGAATTACTAATTACCGACATTATAATAATACCGGGAACGATATAGTTCATGTAACTGGCACCACTAATCGTACCAATACGGTCGCCAATTAGTTTGCCGAAAATCAAAAAATACAAGGTGGTGGTTATTGCTGGTGGTAATAAGGTTTGTGGCCAAATACGCAAAAAGCGATAAATTTCTTTAAATACAATGGTTTTAAAAGCAATTGAGACATTCATTTAGATGCCACTAAATCCATAAACAACTGCTCTAAACGGTTAGTTTTATTTTTCAGGCTCATGACTTGAATATTTTGGGCGGTTAATTGACTGAATAGTTGATTTAGCCCTATTTCTTTGGGAATGGCGATAGCCAATACTTTATCGGAGATTAATTCAATCTGACAACCATCAATAGTGGGCATGGTACTCAAAGGCTCGGCTAAATCCAAAACAAAATGATCGATATGTAAGCGTGACAATAAACTTGCCATATCGGAGTTTTCTACAATGCGTCCTTCATCGATAATGGCAATATTGCGACACAGACTTTCGGCTTCTTCCAAGTAATGGGTGGTTAAAATAATGGTTGTGCCTTGTTGATTAACCTCCTGCATCATAAGCCACATCGAGCGACGAATTTCTATATCCACGCCTGCTGTTGGCTCATCGAGAATTAATAATTTAGGCGCGTGTACCATCGCTCTCGCAATCATCACGCGGCGTTTCATACCGCCTGATAAACGTCTGGAAACAGTATCACGCTTATCCCATAAATCCATTTGCTTAAGACAATGTTCTGTACGCTGTAACGCCAGTTTGCGGGGCATTCCGTAATAACCCGCTTGGTTAAGAACAATGCCTTTTACGGTATCAAACTGATTAAAATTAACTTCCTGTGGCACAAGACCAATACAACTTTTGGCTCGTTCACGGTCGGTTTTCAAATCATGCCCAAAGATACTGACTGAGCCACTGGAGGCAGTCACTAACGAGCTGATAATACCAATGGCAGTAGACTTTCCCGCGCCATTAGGCCCTAGCAAAGCAAAGAAATCACCTTCCTCCACTTGCAAATTAATACCCTTTAATGCTTCAAAACCATTACTATAGGTTTTACGAAGATTACCAAGAGATAATGCTTTCATGAAATTATCACTTAACGACAGCCTTTAAATAAGTTAAATTACACGCTCATCCGTAGTATTGGATGGGCTAAACTTTGGCGATTTTATCAGATATTAACTCGCTCCATACATAAAACGGATTCCTTGTGCCGAATAAAACACCCGAAATTGTTGCCGCTGTTGACTTAGGTTCTAACAGCTTTCACATGATTGTTTGTAGCCTTAAAGAAGGTAAGTTACAAACTATTGATCGATTAAAAGAAACCGTTAGACTCGCGTCTGGCTTAGATCAAGATGATATGCTTGATAGCAATACCCAACAACGAGCCTTGGCTTGTTTGGAGAAATTTGCTCAGCGCATTCGTCATTTTCCCTTGGAGAGTGTGCGTATTGTTGGCACAAATACCTTACGAACGGCTAAAAACTCACAACCGTTTCTAGCTAAAGCTCAACAAATTCTCAACCATCCGATACATATTATTTCGGGTATAGAAGAAGCGCGGTTAATTTATCAAGGCGTAGCTTACAGTTTGGGTAGCCAGTCGCAGTTACGCTTAGTCATGGATATAGGCGGTGGTAGCACCGAATATATCATTGGTAGCGGTGATACCCCCAAGGAAAAAGAAAGTCTGTATATGGGCTGCGTGACGGTAAGCAATCGTTTTTTTAAAGACGGTGTACTCTCCAAAAGTGCGTTTGCGGAGGCAGTGTTATTTGCCCAGCAACAACTAGAGCCGTTTCAGAAAAAATTTCAGCGTAATAATTGGGATCAAGCCATTGGTGCTTCGGGTAGCTTGCGTTCGATTTCTAAAGTATTGCAAGCTAAAAATTGGAGTAATAACGGTATCACCAAAGCAGGTTTAGAATTGCTGGTTGCTCGCATTCATCAGTGCAATCACATCAATGAGTTGAATTTGCCAGAACTCGACGAGGAACGCTTACCAGTGTTTGTTGGCGGGGTAGCGATTGTTTATGCTACCTTTAAAAGTCTTGGTATTGAGCAAATGACGGTTGCTGATGGTGCATTACGCGAAGGACTGATACAAGATTTATTAGGGCGACTAGAAAACGACGATGTACGCGCTAGCACCGTTGAACTCCTAGCTCAACGTTATCGTACTGACAAAGACCATGCGGCGCGAATTAAACAAACTATCAGCACTATGCTGGCACAGCTAAACAACAAACACAGTTGGTCTTATGATGAAGATGCCGTACAGTTTTTACAATGGGCGGCTGATTTACATGAAATTGGCATAGACATTGCCCATACCCACTATCAAAAACACAGTGCTTATCTCATTGAAAACAGCGACTTAGCTGGTTTTTCTAGGCAAGATCAATTGGTATTAGCGACAATTGTCCGAACACATCGACGCAAATTTGCCAATGCAATTTTTGTCGATTTACCCGCACCGTGGAATAAACAAGCCGCCTGTTTAACCTTGGTTTTACGCTTAGCCATTTTGCTGCATCGTAACCGCGATGAACAAAGTTTGCCCAACTTTAAAATAACCCTGACCAAAACAAAAATTACCGTAAAATTCCCGTTCAATTGGCTAGCACAGTCTCCACTCACTCATGCCGATTTGACTCAAGAAGCAGAATATCTTAGGGTCGCTGGTTACAAACTGGAGTTTGGTTAAGTTCGTTTCATGAAAATTTTATTACGCATTTTTCTGTTATTGCTGTGCGCATTGGTATTGCTTTGTGTCATGCTGGTTATTTTTGGTGTCAGTGACACGCCAGAAATTGAATTAAGTTGGTCGCTGACGCGAGATGATATTATTAGAGCCAAAAAAGTTCTTCATGAAGGGGCTGAAACCAAGCCCGATGAAATTGCTATCATTGAGTTAAGTCATGCCGACCTTAATCTTGCCGCTAATTATTTATTAAATCGCTACAGCAAAAGCGCGGTGCAAATATCGCTGAAAGAAAATAAACTAAAATTTGTGGTGACCACCACCTTACCCGAAAATCGACTAGGTAAATACTTAAATATCACCTTTAGATTAGGCAATGAAAAAGGTGATCCGTTACCTACGATTACCAAATTTAAAGCGGGAAATTTATTAATCCCTGCCAAAATAGCGGGCATTATTATCAATGCTATTATTCAGCACAGTTCGTTAAATAACTATTTCATCTTAGCAACTAGCCCGATAAGAAGCGTTAAAATTGAATCAGATAAAATTATCATTAGTTATTTTTCTAACTTAGAAACTCTAATACATACACGCAACGTATTAACGCGCACCGATAACAGTCCCGCTCTAAAAATTTATCAACAAAAAATTGCCGACATTATCGCTCATCATGATCCTGCGTGGCGTTTGTCTCTAGCAGATTTATTAAAACCATTGTTTGAAATCGCTTATCAACGCTCGACGCTTGACAACGCTATTGATGAAAATAGATTAGTTATTATGTCGGTCAACGATTATGTCAATAAAAAAGAGACTAAACCGTTTTTGTCATCAGAAAAACCACCTCAAGGCAAACAATATGCGGCTTTTTTATACAAACGTAGCGATTTAGCGCAGCATTTTATTGGTTCTGCGGCATTGACCACATCGGTTGATGATGAAGTTGCCAAAGTTGTTGGCGAAGAAAAAGAATTAAGCGATGCCCAAGAGGGAGGAAGTGGCTTTAGTTTTATCGACTTAGCGGCTGATAAAGCAGGTACACGGTTTGGTGAAATAGCGACCGCAAGCCCTGAAAGCGCACGCCAGTTACAATTGGCTATGACAAAAATAAAAGATTACACCGACTTTATGCCCAACCCTACGGATTTACCTGAAAAAATGAATGCTGCCGATTTTAAAAATCGCTATGGATCAATCAACAGCAAAGCTTATCAGGAATTATCGAACAAAATTGATGCGCGTATTGCGGCAATACCGCTTTATAAGGTGAACTAAATAATTGTTTTGTATGTCCGTTTCTCATGGGTTGATAATCCCAAACGAAAATAGTGAATTAATTTGTAAACGTTCCGTAGCTCCACGCAATCAAGCCGCTGCTTGTTCTAAAACAGGGCTATGATGCAATAATAATAATTTATCCGCAGATAAGGTTTTTAAAGCGTAGGTTTGACCTTTTATATCGCAAAATTCTACTTCAAAAACATCGGCTTCATAGACCTCAACAATTGTTCCGACCTGTCCCTTATATAAGCCACTATTTGGGATAGTTTCTAATAAGGCAACAGCATCTAATAATTTAATTTTAACCTCACAAGCTATAACAGGTGATTAAACGAGCAAAGTCTTCATTATCGCGTACCATTCAGCACTTTTTAGAGTGGATGTTTTGTTTTATCACATTCTACATATTATCCATCTTACGAATTTTTTAATAGCCACTCATAGATTATTTTATAAGATAGGATTAATAACGTTTAAGCCCATAATATTTTTAAAATCATCTACGTTTCTTGTGTAAACATCCCTATTATTTAATAACGCAGTGGCAGCAATAATACTGTCATTTGATTTTATTTTAAATTGTTGCCGTAATTCAATCGCTTTATCAACCACGGCTTCATTTATCGGCATAATTTTCAGAATTTTAAAAACATTTTCAAAATATTGCTTTTCAATCGCTGTTAAACGTGGAAACCCTAAAACTTCGAGTTTGGAAATATGTGAAACGCCGTTTTTTGTGTCTAAAACTAGTGGTTTTTAGAGACAAACTCGGTTTGACACGAATAAATTAGAATATTGCTGTCTAATAAAATCATTTCATTAATCCAAAGACCGCTCTTGCCGTTCTGTTTGTTGCCATGCTAACGGGTCGCCAAAGGAGGTGGTTTCTTGTGAAAAGGATTTTACAAACTCAATAGCCTCATTTATTTCATCTTGTTTACGGTTTTTTGATTTTGTTTTCTGCAAAACAAACCGACAATGAATATTTAGCTTTTTAGTTAATTTTTGCATGAGTTTTTTGTTTGTTCGTTTTCGCTTTCTAAGACGTGTGAGACATAGTTATTCCTTATGGGGATTTATATTATTTTATCGGCAACCAAAATTGCGCTGCTATAGGCTGATTAATTTATTCAGGGAATATATATACTAACTGCTGTTAAACCCCATTTATTTTTCTTTTTGTCTAATTTCTTCACAACAGCAAAGCTAACTGTTTGGGCATTTTCCAATTGACTAGCTAAATTGGGTGGAATAAAAACATCATCCATAAAACCAAATCCACCTTGTGCAGAACGAAAAACGCCAGTTTTAATCATTAGGCTATCAAAACATTTACCTGCTTCGCGTTTTTCAAGTGCAATAATGGTTAAACGGTTATCAGACTCATCAATTGTTACTGTTACGGGTTCACCAAATACGAGATTATGATTATTTAAAAGCTTTTGTGCAGGACAAACAATTTCTTGAGATTCCCCTTGGATAGTTAATCCAAATTTGACCATCTTTTTATCATTTTTAGTTTGAAAGCTTTCAATATAGTTAGCTTCATATTCTGAACAATTTACCCAAATAATCTTTTCAGCGTCCGCAGCTACATCTTTTAATAAGTTGTCTGGATTAGGAATATTTTCAGTATGAATATACCAATCAGCATCCAAAAGATTACGAAGTGATTGAGGAATGTGCCATTCATTTTTATTGCGAATAGTGAACGATTGATTAGCAGACCATTTAGCAAGTGCTAATTCATTTTGTTGACTTGCTAAACGACTTAAATCTTCAAAAACATTAACTCCAAAATTTTCATCTTTACACGTTAAACACGCTTTTGCATATAATGTTAAAGCACGTTTAGGCTCTGAAATTTCAACGACTTTAGCTAAAGCGTGCCAAGTCCAATAATCACTTCTTTTTTGCTTTACAAATGGAATTAAAAGTTCTTGAGAATCTTTCGACCTTCCTAATTTATGAAGTAATAATGCTTTATGGTAGTTAAGCCATTCTGGTTTTTGAATTTTCGCTTGAGCAAAAGCTAAATCTATTAACGCAATAGTAAATTCTTGTATTTCTTTGAGGTTTGAATATTCTTGTAAACTTAATTCATGTGCAACTTTAGCTGTTTTTCTAGCTACTTTTTCCACGAGTGACTCATAAACTACCCCCTCATTCCCATCTTGTGTTTGGAAATCATCTGGTCTAAAGCTATCAATGCCAGCCCACATCATAAACTTAGGTAAAAACTTAAGTTCTTTTGGAAATTGAAATGTTTGAATTAGTAAAAAACTAAAAAGAAAGTCTGGACGAATAACATTCAACTTTGCATATTCTCTTAGAATATCGTAAATGTTGATTGATAAGCCATTATCGACAGATTTTAATTGTTTAGCTTCACTAACTAATTGTTTTATTTTGTCATGTAATACCCAGCCAATGGCATTAGCAAGATATTTATCATCTGGATTTTCTTTAAGAAGTTCATAGCCTCTAGTGTAGGCTTCGGTTAATTGTCCTGCTTTTCTTAAATTAGTAACTTCTTGATTAGGATGAGCTTGTAACACTTCGTTATAACTCCAGATGATAAACTAACTGCCTTAAATAAAAGGCAAATTAATTTTGCCAAGATTATTTTTTATTATTTGGCTGTTTGAGTTCTTATTGAAAATTTTTTCGCACTAAAAATTTCTGCGCTCGAGACAATAAATTACTGCTTTCTAATAATTCACTTTTAGATGAATAAAAATTGAAAGTGAATTTTTTGATGTTGTCATCTAACTCTTTATCACTTAAAGTAGAAAATGAGTCAAATTGAAAGTTTTCACCATTAAAATAAGATTTAACATAGCGTTGAGGATTTAATCCATTACATAATAATAAGTCAAATAAAACATATCCTTTAAATTTTTTTCGTGCAAGTTCCTTCGCCATATCAGACAAATATTCTTCTGGACGGGAATAATCAATAGAAAAACTTATATATTTGTAAGTATCTCCATCGAATTTTGTTAATTGATATTGCTTTTTCATAAAAACCTCACGTTATTATCGAGGTATAAGTTTCTTCTATAATTTCAATTGTTTTTTCAACAATACTATTTGCTTCACTTTTGTTTGAAATAACTCTAGTCGTTTCTATTATAGAGTCTACATGAAACAAACCATGCCGTTGAGTTTTATAATATTTGTAAGATTTTTCTATAGCATGACATAGTTTTAATTCATGTTTAGATTTTAAATCATTCTTTAATTCCGAACTATAAAAATGTTCGCCAAATCCATCTTTCCCTATTGCTATATTCATTCTTTTTAGAAAAAGAATTTTTATATAACCTTCCAATCCTCTTAATGCTGGAAAAGCAAAACAACCATAATCACTTAAATCTATTTCTAGTTTCCTTAAAGCCAATGCGGGAGAAATAATAGATATAAGTTTATTTTCCATAAAACCGTAAGCATTTGGCATCAAAATTTTCAACTCAGATACTACTTCATCTGCTGTAATATCAACTTGAACTACTTTCAATTGAGCATTAATAATATCTTTATAATCGAATAATCCTGATAGGATTTCAATTGCATCGCTATAAAGTAATGATGGTCTTCCCTGTATTAGCAGTTTTTTGGTGTTATATAAATTAAATGTTAATAAATCGCCTTGTTTTCCAGTTATTTTATGTTGTTTCCCGTGTTGTATTGAAACAGGTTCTGAAACGGATGCACCACATTCTTCTTTTAAAAACTCCAGAATCAATTGAAAATTACCTTCTGTTACATCATTAACAGATAACGATGGTCTCGTAATGTTACCAGCAACAGAGCATTTTTCCTTTAGATACTCAGATATTTTAATAGATAAAGGTTTATTTTTACCAACATTACAGCCTAAAGTTGTTGTTCCATCCTTATTATAAAAAACCTGCAATAATGCTATTTCTTGATTAGGCAATGAGATTTTATATTCAATGAACTTTTCCTTTTCTTCACGAATTATATCTATGTTTTCACCATAGGTTTTTAAAGAAGTATCTATTAATTCTCTATTTAAACAAAGACCTTTAAAATTCATATTGAATATTCCGAATGCTTACCTTAATTTACCAAGTATTATTTTATCATCATTGACTAGATGCCGCACAGATTTGGTAGCCATAAAAAGTCAGCGCGTAGGGTAGTGGGTTAAACCTGTATTTTCAATGACCTATCTGATTACGTCTAAGTCTTGTGTATTCTGGAGTACAAACCTAGGTTTGTATTCCGCACTTACAGATTTAACCCACCACCGTTACGCGATATTCGACCGTTAAATAAAAAGACCTGTCAGGTTTTAAAAACCTGACAGGTCTAAGCCGTGCGAGTGGTGTCTAATTTAGAGATTAATTAGTTGTGTTACCCAGAGTAGATGGCAATGTTGGCATGGTTTGTTTGGGGAATTCGCCAGTCAAGCTGTCCAAGAAAGCCACAATATCGGCAATCTCTTCTTTTGATAAATCCTTATCTAACTGTAATTTAGCCATAATTTTAACGGCTTCTTCTAAGGTTTGAACCGAGCCATTATGGAAATAAGGCGCGGTTAAAGCGATATTGCGCAGCGTTGGTACTTTCCAAAAATGTTCATCGGCTTCATTTTTGCTGACTTCAGCTAAGCCTTTATCTTTCTTGAAATGATATTGCGCGGCAAAATAAGGATTGTCATGCACAGGAAATTTTTGGAACGCGCCTGCACCATTAAATGCCGCTCCACTATGACAGCTAGTACAACCTAATTCAGCCACTTTAGTCATACCACGCACTTGCTGTTCAGTGAGTGCCGCTTTGTCACCACCAACATACTTGTCATAAGGGCTATTAGGCGTAATTAGCGTTCTTTCATACGCAGCAATGGCTTTAGTTGCATTATCCTTAGACACTGAATTATCACCAAACGCACGAGCAAAGGCTTCGTTGTAACCTTTAATGGTTTTTAATCTGGCAACCACTGCATCCCAATCTTTCATACCCATTTCAATTGGATTAGTCACAGGACCTGCGGCTTGCGCTTCTAAACTAGCCGCTCTACCATCCCAAAACTGCACTGTGTTGAATGCTGAATTCCATACTGTTGGCGCACTGCGTCCCCCTGTTTGACCATTAACGCCCATTGAATTAGGTCTATTATCCTCACCACCTAACATAGTGTTATGGCAAGACGCACAAGAAACCGTGCCTGTAGAAGATAAACGCGGGTCGTGATACAACATTTTACCCAATTCAACTTTTTCTTCAGTGGTCGGATTGTCAGCAGGAGCAGGTGCTGTCGTTGGCAGAGCATCCCACGCTGAAGCCACCGAAATAGAACTTACTAAGGTCAATGCTGTCACCAGCAAACGAATTTTAAACATACCATTCTCCAAATATTATTAGTTATAGTGGCGACTTTTTACAGTAAAGGATATAAGTTAAGTCACCCAAAAACTCAATACCCTGCTTGAATCGTAAAATATAACACCCGCAGGCGATAATCAAGAAAAGAGAATGCAAATATCTTGGTATAGCGTGGAATTCAAATCTTATGAATAAGAGCGCATTTTGTCAAACAAGAGATTGACGACGGGAGTTAGGCGACCTCGCAACAAAGCCATGACCTGTGCTTGGTTGCCCGATTTTGTTTTGATGCGATCTTCACCAGTTAGCCGCTGGTATTGATAAAAAGGGCGTACCTAAATGGATACAGAACGCCGTTGATGACTGGTCTGCGTTCGATGATAAATTACCAATTACCAAACAAGTTAAGTTTTTGCTCATCCGTGAGCTGTCAAAAGCGTATCAGGTTAAATAACCGTTGGTTGCAATTGGTCTAATAAATCCATAACGTCCCGACTTTGTGAGGCAATAAAGTTAATCAGATCATCAGGGGTGCGATTGTCGATGACTTCTTTAATGTTGGGATTAACCGCTTTTAAATCATAAATCGCGTTGCGTATGGTCTTAGCCTTACCGTCCAGCTCATTAATTTCCTTTTCCAACGCGCTGATAGATTTTTCTAATGCCTGTTCCTGGCTGACGGTATCCGCTGTTTTATCTTTGCGACAGTCTTTTGCCTGTTCCTTTAGCGTGATGACTTGCTGGCGTTTCTCTGCTGCCAATTGGTCAAATGGCAGGGCTTGTTGTTCAGCATTCTGTTTACGCTGTTTAAAATCAATCGTCCAACTGTTTTGGCTATCACTACGCTTGGGTAACAACTCAAAAAATTCGTTGAAGTGTTCCAGCGTTAAAGGAGTACGCTTACCGACTTTAATGCCTGATAAATCGTAATACCAGATTTTTTCCGTAGCCTTGCCTTCAGTAAAAAATAACACATTGGTTTTAACACCTGCCCCCGCGCTGGTAAATACGCCACCCGACAAACTGACAATACACCAAAGATTACAATCATTTAATAAGCGGCGTTTGGTATCCACAAAACCTGATTCATTGGTTCTAAATAACACCCCTTCATCCATGACAATGGCACATTGACCGCCTTCTTTTAAGTTTTCCTGAACGTGCTGTAAAAAACAGATTTGTGTCGCGCCCGTGCCGTATTTATCTTTAACGGCTTTGCCTTCTTTGCCACCAAACGGGGGATTCGTCAAAATCACATCAAAAACAGCGGGGGGATTGCTAAATAAACCCTCATAAGTCACCGCACCATCCAAGGTATTGCCGTGCCATAACTGCGGCGAATCAATCGAATGTAAAATTAAATTCGCTAAAGCAATCGGATAAACCTGATTATCTTTTTCTCGTCCGTAAAAGGTTTTATGTTTCAGCGTGTCTATTTCTCGGCTACTTTTATCAGGAAAATAATTGCCCCTGTCATCCTTACCCGCCATGTATTCCATTGCTTGCGCTAAAAAGCCGCCCGTACCACAACACGGATCATAAACCGTCTGTCCCGTGTGTGGATTAACAACTTTTATCATCATGCGAATAATTTCACGCGGGGTAAAGAACTGCCCGCCATCGTTGCCTTTTTCACCCATGCTGAGTAACAAACCCTCATAGACTTGCGATAGTGTGAAAACGTGTTGATCGTCCACGCTGCTACCGCTTAAACCATGCACTTTATCGAAAATCTCTAACAAGTTTAAATCGCTATCAATGCGGGTATTATCGACACCCGACATAATTTCACTAATTACCTTTTGTCGCTGACTCGCATAAGGTTTATGTTCCAAGGCTTTTAAATGTGGGATTAATTGCGCGTTAATCCACTGTTTAACGGTGGTTGTTTTTTGTAGCTGATAGCGTTTCCAACCTTGCGCGGTATCGTCTTCGGGATGTTCTTTGCAATACATTTCATCACAAGGGGCAGCCCAATCACACCAACGAAAAGGCGATTCTAAAGACGCGCTATAAGGCTGGTTTTGCATTTGTGCGTTTTCAGCTTCTTGGCTTTCCATTTCATCCAGAATACGCAAAAACAAAATCCACGTTAATTCGGGGACATACTGCATCGCGCCCTGACAATTAGCGCGGCGCATAATATCGCAAATAGATTTAATCGCTTGATTAACAGATTGTTGAGAGCCGTGTTTTTTATTATTTTCCATTGATTGAATCTTTCGTTTTATTCATTAACCGCATTTAAAACATATTGATAAAGTTTATTATCAATCCAAAAACCCGCCTGATGACGCAATTTATTAAGTAATGGTTTTACTAATGGAATCAAACCCATTTTTTTAGCCTGTATCAACATACCCAACAAACCTAAAGGACATAAATTGAACTGTGTCGCAATCGTTCTACCGCGTTTTTCATCCAACAATACCAAATACGCAGAAAGTTCTATAGCAAGCGCGATTGCTTCCGCTTCACCTTTGTCTAATTGCAACGCCAATGATTTAACCAATAAGGTATTTTGCACAGGATACACCTTTATCCATGAACTATTTTTGATGTATTCCGCGCCTGCTTGTCCTTCGCCTTGTATGACAATTTCATCAAAAACTGCTGCTGGAATATAAATAGTACCGTAGAGTTTTTCAATTAAATCTAACTCGCCAATCATCGCAAGGTTTATTAATGGTGACGTATTGCTAACAATCTTCATGCAATACAGCCTCAACCGTTTTTAAATCTTGGTCAAAATCATTGGTATCGTAATGAATAGCAATATGACGGCTGGCTAATAAATGTTGAAAAGCAATACGGTTTATTTCTGCAAAACTAGCCGCTTGTGCAAGAGTAAGTTTTGCTTTTTGAAATAAAAAGATAGCGATTTCCTGTTTGATTTCTTGCGGGGTTATTTTTGCAGTTTGTAAAAACTCATCGGAAATAATAACACTCATCTTTTTTCCTTTATTAAAGTTTGCCGCTAAACGCCTGTTTTAACAGGGCGGCGGGTAATTGGTTGATGCTGTCTAATTGGGTTTGTAACGTGGCTTTTAACTGCTCTACGGTGGCTAGTTTTTCGCTTAGGTAGTTGGCTAGTTGGGTTTGTTCATCTGGTGAAATTAATGGTATTAAAAGCGGCTCAATATCTTTTTGATTAATTTGAGGGACTGAGCTACCACTTTGAATAGAAGATAAATCCCAACTTAAAAACCAATAATATAAAAACTGAATATTTAAATTATTTGATTTCGATTGTACAGCCATCATATTTGGGTCAATTACAAAGGGAACATTAATAATTTTCTTTTTATTAGTAGCTATTGCTCCACCTCTCTTAGGAAAAATAATAGAGTTTTTATCTATAAATTTATTTTTAACAAAATTCTTAATTGAAAAGTAATTTTCACTACCATAAAGCAAGTTATTATTTATAAATTTTTCATTACTAAGGTCTGAAACTCTAATAAAATATACTCGTTCTTTTATACTGTCCTCGTTATTTAATTCTTCTATATTAGCGGAAAAATTACCGCCTATAACTTTACATAGTTCTTGCAATTTAACCCATTCCCAGCCTTTCGCCTCTTCGCTTTCAAATACTTCGCGTAAATAAGCTGCGGTGAGTTCCTGCGCGGCTTGTAATTGCGCGGTTATTTTTTCTTTGGCTTGCTCAATCAGGGCTAACTTAGCGGTTAAAAGTGTCGCTAGGCGTTGTTGTTCTGGAAATGGAGCAAGCGGAATATACTGAGAAAAAACCTGTTTATCTGTTACCGCTGGATATAATGCACCATTTACTAAATCAGATAAGTTTTCTATAAAATATAAACTTTGTACAAAGCTAAACAAATATTGACTATCTAATAAATCAGAATTTGCACGAAGAACACAGAAACCAGTGCTGGCTATTTGATTATTTAATTCTGTTGGGATAATTGCAACTGCGTTTAAATTGGGTCTAGTTGTTGAAACAATAACATCACTTTCTAAAATAACTTTTCTTGCACGGCTTGATGCTTCTTTTCCCAATGTTAATTTAGGCGATACAATTTTTTTACTTTCATTATCTACGCTAGAAATATCAACGTAATAAAAACTATTATTAGGTTCTAAACTAGGGTTTCTAGTAGTCGTATTATCGCAAACATCCCCCAACCTAACCCACTTCCAGCCCTGCGGTAACTCGTTTACTTGTTCCATATTATTCATTTATCGGTTTAATGATTGCGCGTAACATTATTTCAAGCGCATTTAATTCAAATTGCTTATTATCAAAAAGCCTAATCATTTGTTCATAAATAACCATCGGCTTTTCAATAATTCTAAAACCATTGATGCGTAAAAATACATCGGTCACGGCAAAAGCTACCCGTTTATTACCATCAATAAAGGGATGATTCACGGCAATACTTTCCATCAAGGAACACGCTTCTAAAATAATATCTGCATAATAACCCGTTTGCGGACGATACAAAGCCGATTCTAAAGCGTTTAAATCCCTAATACCTAAACAGCCCCCATGACGATTAATTAAAATGTGATGAATTTCCAATACTTCATTTACCGTTAAATAATCGGTCATTTTGCTAATTCTCGATAGAGTTCATCAAATTCATGCAAACTATCAGTAAACGCATTGAGTACATTAGGGCGTAAAGCCGTTTTTTGTTTTAATTGCTGTATCAGTTGATGAACCTGTTCTAAAATCTGAACATCGTCTATGGTTTCAAGTTCTTCTATCAGTTGTTCTTTAGTAATCATCTGTGTTCTCTGTTTCATTTCTTAGCAACAAATCAGGGTGTATTGGAGGTCAGGCTTTGCCTGACTTGCAAGCAAAGCTTGCACTCCTCCACATTTATAAGCGAAAAATTCGCGCCTTAAAGTCTCTAACCACTTCATTGGGTTTGCCAATTAAACCCAAGGCTTTAAACGGACTGCCACCACTGGCGGTTTTAATACGCTGCACATTAAACAATTCGCCATTATTTAAACCTTCTGTACCGCCTTTTTCAAACTCTTCACCTAAAGCGCGTAAGGTGTTGGCGGATTGATTGGGCATTGCCACTAACCAGCCTTCATTGTTGCTTAGAAAATCGGCAAAGCGTTGGTGTTTGGTTTTAGGTGGCACTTCATACACTAAATCGACAAGCACATCAAAACTATCGTAGTCCTCGGCTTTGTGTTTAATGACTGTCTGCACGATAGGCAGGGTTAGTAATTGCGCTGAATCCTCTAGCCATTGTTGCACAAAATCATCGACAGTGGGCAAGCGTTCTAAAATCAAGTTTTTCATAAAGTTTCGATAGTCGGTAAGACTGACCCGTGTATGTTTGCCGTCTTTGACAATGATAAAACCATTTTCGCTGGGTTTTATAGTCACAGGAAGTTTAGTGACTTCTGGAACTGGCTCAGATGGCGGCGGGTCTGGTTTAGGATTTGGTTCAGGTAGTGAGTCTTTTGGCTTAGTGATCTTGGATATAAAGTCTTCACCAAATAACCGCGTGGCGTTGGTGTAGTCGTACAGTTTAAAGCTGATTTTTTCAGTTTGTGCGTGTAAGCGTGTGCCACGTCCCACCATTTGATAAAAACGGATTGCTGATTTTATGTGGGTGAAAAATACAATGTTACGCACCCAAGGCACATCAACACCCGCTTGCAATAAATCAGCGGTGGTGGCGATAAAATGGGAACGCTTGGCTTCTTTGAAGTCGGTTAAGTTGTCTTTGCCAATTTCACCCGTACAGGGAAAAGCGAATTTATCTAAACGGTCTTGTCCGTTTTCTTGACACCATGCCGCGTATAAGTTGTTTAATTGTGTCGCTACCCGCTGGGCATGATCGACACCTGCACAGAAGATAATGGTTTTTTGTTCAGGTTTTCCACTGGCTAACAGGTAAGCAAATAAACTGCTGCATAAGGCGTTAGTGCGTTCTGGCAAGATAATCCGTGCATCTAAATCAACAGCGGAATATTTTTCTTTTAAATCGGCGGTGGTTAATACTTGCCCTGAAAAATAGTTTTTAACAGCAACATCTCGAAGTTGATTTTTAAGCAAGCCCTGATTTTCGTTTTCGCCGAATAATAAAACATGATTTTGGATGATTTCACAGACGGATAAATAACCATCTTCTACGGCTTGCAATAAGTCATATTGATAAACAGGTTCACCAAAATGGCGGTAATTATCCGCGCTGATTTGTTCGTCTTCGGTGGTTTCGGTGTTATTTTCAGTGAGTTTTAGTTGTCTGGGGGTTGCGGTTAAGCCAATTTGTACCGCGTTAGGATTGCGTTTTAACACTTCTGACCATTTACCAAACCCTGAACGGTGACATTCATCAATGACGATGTGACTAAAATAATTTTCTGGGTAGTTTTTTACTAAAAAACTGGCTTTATCATCCGTTTCTACGCCTAAAGTTTGATAAGTCGCCACTAACACTTTGGCATTTTTACAGGCATTTTGACCTGTTACCATTTGCGCATTACTGGAAAATAAACGACTTAAATCGGTATGTCCTTGGGTTCTTAGTTCGTCTCTGTCGCAAATAAACAAGGCTTTTTCTAATAAACCCGCTTCATTGATGCGTTTGAGTAAGTTAGTGGCTAAGCGGGTTTTGCCTGTACCTGTTGCCAGTGACAATAAAGCCCGTTTGGGTTTTTGCTCAACCTCACACAAGGCTATTTTTTCTAAAATCGCACGGATTGCCGCATCTTGATAGTAGCGTATTGTGTTGGCTTCTTGTTCGGCGTAGGGAATGGTTAGGACTTGGCTGTGCGCGGCGGTTTTGTTTGTTGCTAATGCTAGATAGCGATTAAGTAATTCGTCATGATGGGGGAATTCTGCCATGGGTTGTGGCGTGCTGGTTATGCCAGTATGACAGTTGTGTTCAACAAATTGATCGCCATTGGTGGCATAAACAAAGGCTACATGATGACAACGGGCGTAGTTAATGGCTTGTTCTAGCCCTTTGTTGACCGCAGAAGCGCGTTTTTTAGCTTCGATAAAAGCAATGGCTATTGGTTGGGCAGCTTCATTAAGCTTAATGCGTAACAGATAATCAACCCGTCCGCCGTTCAATTTACACGGCTTACCTTGGTCGTCAAAGCCATTTGCACCTAGGGTTCTCTCTAAACCTAATGTACCTAATTCATAATCCCAGCCTTTTTTCACCAATCCTTTATCAAGGATAAACCGTGTTTCTGCTTCATTTGGATTCATGTGTTTACCGTGTTAAAACGACTATTCAGCCTATTAGCATGACATATTTTTATTGGTGGCGTATCCAATATTACCAAAAAATACTACTGTAACACTTAGCAGGTGTTAGCTTTTGTCAACGCTTGATTTACTATGCGATAACCCCATAAACCATTCAGCAGACACGATGGAAGTCATTGCCCTACTGACAATTTTATGCAAATATAAATTCAGCAACGCTTTGTAAGAATATAATGCACCATCACACTAAAAATATCAGGATTCATCATGACTAAAACAATTATTCAAACATTGGATGCCCCGCAAGCGATAGGCACTTATTCACAGGCGGTTAAAGTGGATCGCACCGTGTATCTTTCAGGGCAAATTCCTTTGAATCCAGAAACCATGAATATCGTTGATGGCGATATTGCTGCGCAAATTACTCAAGTTTTTGAAAATCTAAAAGCTGTCGCACTAGCGGCGGAGGGGGATTTTTCAGATATTGTTAAACTCAATGTGTTTTTAACCGATTTAAAGAATTTTCCTATTGTTAATGAAATTATGGCGCGGTATTTTGAAGAGCCATATCCTGCCCGCGCAGCGATTGGGGTGGCGGCATTACCTAAAGGTGCGGGTGTGGAAATGGATGCTATTATGGTATTAAAACCACAAGAGTACCCTGCTTCTTAACATAGCTCATAGGCTGTTAATGAACAATTCGTCCACGCTTAACCAGTCGATTACTAGCTTGACGGGAGTTGGTACGCATACCGCTAGCCGTTTGCATAAATTGGGAATACGGACGCTTCAAGACCTTATTTTTTATCTGCCTTATCGTTATGAAGATAGAACGCGTATTCATGCTATTGGCGCGTTGAGCGTTGGCATGACGGTGTTGATTTGCGGCAAAGTGGAATTGGTTGATGTGTTACCCAAAGGGCGTAAAGCTCTGGTATGTCGTATCAGTGATGGCACGGGCTTTATTTTTCTAAAATTTTTCCATTTTAATGCCAATTTACATAACAGTTTAAAAGTGGGAACGTGGCTGAGTTGTTTTGCTGAAGTACGTTATGGCTATGTAGGTTTAGAAATGGTGCATCCTGAGTACCGCGTTATTGCCGATCCTGACTGTTATTGCCCAGAAAATAGCTTAACTCCTGTGTATCCGTTGACCGAAGGTTTGAGTCAAGCAACCATTCGCAAAGTAGTCAATCTGGCATTAAACGAAGCGGCAACCTTGCATGACTGGATTCCCATGCCTATTTTGCAACGCTATCAATACCCACCTTTATTGGAAGCTATTCAAACTTTACACGCGCCCAATGAAACGGTATCGATACAAGCTTTACAAGATGGAAGCTTACCTGCGTTAAAACGCTTGGCATTTGAAGAGTTGCTTAGCCATTATTTAAGTCTGAAAAAATTAAAACAAACGGCTAAAGTCTGGCAAGCTCCACAATTTACCAGCCCTACACTGGCAAGCAGTAAAGCCCATTTTTTACGTTCGTTAGCGTTTACTTTAACAGGCGCACAACAACGGGTGATTGCCGAAATTGAAGCCGATTGCCAATCCACTCATCCAATGATGCGCTTGGTACAAGGTGATGTCGGTTCAGGTAAAACGGTGGTGTCTGCTTATGCGGCACTATTGGCATTGACCGCAGGTTATCAAGTCGCGGTGATGGCTCCGACTGAATTACTCGCTGAACAACATTATCGTAATTTTAGCGCGTGGTTTGCGGGGTTTCAAACGCTAGTGCTGTCTTTAACAGGACAGGTCAAAGGCAAATCACGCGCTGCTATTTTGCAAGCTTTGGCGAATGGTTCAGCAGGAATTGTGGTTGGAACTCATGCTTTATTTCAAGAAAGCGTCCAATTTCATCGGCTAGGTTTAATTATTATTGATGAACAACACCGTTTTGGTGTGCATCAACGTATGGCATTACGAGACAAGGGACAACAAGATGGATTGCGTCCTCATCAATTAGTGATGACGGCAACACCGATTCCCCGCACTCTGGCAATGCTGCAATATTCCGATTTAGATATATCCATTATTGATGAATTACCGCCGAATCGAAAACCTGTAGTCACTAGCGTGATTCCAGCGGAACGGCGCGACAATGTCATTGATAGAATTAATCATTGGGTTGCTAAAAAACGCCAAGGCTATTGGGTTTGTACTCTGATTGAAGAATCAGAAGTGTTGCAATGTGAAGCGGCAGAAAAAACCGCCGAACTATTGACGCTTGCTTTGCCTACGGCGCGGGTTGCATTGATACACGGACGCATGAAATCCGCAGAAAAAGATGCGGTGATGCAAGCCTTTAAAAAGCATGAGCTGGATTTATTAGTGGCGACTACCGTGATTGAAGTCGGTGTTGATGTGCCGAATGCAGGACTGATGATTATTGAAAATCCAGAACGCTTAGGGCTTGCGCAACTACACCAATTACGCGGACGAGTGGGGCGCGGTGCGGATGACAGTTATTGCTTGCTAATGTATCAATCGCCATTATCAGAAATTGCACGGCAACGCTTGGGTATTTTACGAGACAGCAATGACGGCTTTGTGATTGCTGAAAAAGATTTACAACTACGCGGACCAGGTGATGTCATGGGAACACGGCAAACTGGGCAGATTCATTTTAAAGTGGCAGATTTAGCCAGAGATGCCGATTTATTGGAGTCCATCCAACAAATCGGTGAACAATTTTTCAACGAATACCCCCAAGCCGTACAACCCTTATGCGAGCGTTGGCTGGGCGATCCTACCGACTACGCAGAGGTTTAAGCGCGTTTGACTACTCAAAGTGTATTATTTAATCGAGAGCCTGCGTGGCGAGAAAACCGCATTGGTACGCGCCACCAGTTGCCAGAAACTGTGCAGTCATGGACATTCGAATCGGGATCACTCACGCAACGGTTACGCGCTGTTTATGGTGATGCTGTGGCAGTTAAGGTTTTATTCCAACAGTGGCGCGTACCTTTTTTAACGGAACGCTGTTTACTGAAATTGCCCGAACACCGTGTGTGTTTAAGCCGTGAAGTGTTATTACACGCTGACGGCAAACCGCTGATTTTAGCCAGAACCATCATTCCAGCTACCACTATTAAAATAGCCAGTAGTTTGGCGCGTTTAGGAACACGTCCTTTAGGGGAAGTGATTTTTTCCTATCCCAAGTTAGAACGCATTGCAATGGATGTGACCTTGATTAATCCCACTTATTGGACAACAATTGCGTTGACCACCGCCCACATCGAACAACCACTCTGGGGTAGACGAACAGTGTATGCGATTAAGCATCAGCAAATGCTAGTCAGTGAATTTTTTCTGCCTGAGATTTTATGAATGGAGTACAACACTCCTTGGTAGCGTGTAGCAATAATGGCTTTACCATCTTACGAATCGTCCATAGTTGTTTGAGTAAAGAAATGCTGAGGCGTGCTATTCAACCCGCCCCAGACGTTTCAATGGTGGGTAACACTTAAAACCTTGCAACGGAGGGTGTGAATACCTCGTCGCGTCTCGGTTGGATTTTTGGCGTAGTGACTGCCATCTGTTGATCAAAGCAGCCAAGCCATCGATAACTCTTGTCTACAAAGGGAATGGGTTTTCCGCCCGTATGCTGATAAAAAAGGCTTTCATGACCTTTCTGATTATATTTGTGTACCCAGCCAATCACTGTTTGATGGTTTCGCCCCGTTTCCCTGCTAATCTGGGTTGCGGTTTTGCCTGTAGTAATTTCATACAATGCCAAAAACCGTTCCCGTGTTCTGGGATGTTCATGGTGGAGCGCAAACTCACGCAAAATTTCAGGTGATTGATTCCATTTGTCGATACTTACTTTTAACATTTTTTTCTCCTAACTCGTTTTTCCCCGTGGACAGGGTTTTCAATAAAAAGTGAGCAATCATATAATTAGTAGTGGGTTAAATCTGGAGTCAAAAAGCTTTAGCTTTTTGCGATTTTCCAATAGCTAAAGCTATTGGACTCCACGTTTTTCATCCTGTTAAATAACAGATTTAATCCACTATCCATAATTGCTTGTGTCTAAAAACTGGCATCTCATACGCTAAGTCGCCAGAATATAGAATCTCAAAACACGATTATTCATGAGTAATTATTAAGTAAGCCGATAATTATTTTTCAATGAATTAAAAAAATAGTTAGGCGGGTAAGATTACAGATTACTACCATTAAATTAAGCGTTTGAATTATGTGGGCGCGAATTTATTCGCACACACGCGGGTTTATACCAACTGTAAAATATATTCTTTTGATGCGGCCAGTTTTCGAGAAGGTTCTGCTGTCCACAAAATAACCTGAATACAATATAAACCCACTGGCAGGCAGACTGGTTGAAAGCTGTGTCTATGCTGAACGTCAGCAATGCTAGAAAAATTCAGAACTTGTTGTTGCGATTCCTGTGTTGAGTGATCTCTGGGCATTTTTGAAATATATAAAGTGAGTGTGCCTTTCCAAGCGAAAGCCGCCTTATTGCCTTGAGTAGCACTTAAGACTGGTGTGATAATCAAGGGACGCTCACTACTCAGCACGTTTTGAAAAAAGGATGCGCCAGTCTTGCTACTAACAATTTCTCCAGTGCCATCTTGTACTTCTATACTGTCAATAACCAATTTACAACTTTCCGACTTCTGCTTTTTTAATACAGGTTGAACGACAGTCGGTTTGTCTTTCGGACTTTCTCCACTGATAATTTTGTCTACATGATCCATAATCCAGAAACACAAATTTTCTCCTTCAATTCCGTTCCACTGCTGATCTTCATTAGCTTCAATATGGTCAGCGTAAGTCCGATAGATGACCCGTGTTCGCAAAGGAGAGTGTTGGACTTGGTGTTTGTATTGATAAGAGACATAGAAGGAGGCGAATTCATCCCAGCCATCCTCGGTGAGTGCGTTATCATCTTCTGATTGAGAAAGCGAGGTGACTGTCGCTAGTGTGCTTGCTTCCTCAATCCAGCCCATAACTACTTCTAATGATACTGACGGTTTACCATCGATTTTCAATTGTTCACAAATCCAGTTCGGATCGGTCTTTGCTAACTTCGCATAAGTAGCAATACCCTTCTGGTTTAGCCATTTTTCCCTAGCTAAACCGATGCCTTTGATGTGAGTAAGTTTGTTTAACATATTCATTTCTTTCTAATGGTTAATAACACAGAAAAATTCTTTTGAACTCTACATTCACTTTATATCGTGTTTAAATAACTTTACTCTTAATCAACACTTAATACCCAGTTAAGTACCGCAAAAAAGTTATAATTATTAGCATTACGTTAATCGTAATTAGTCGGATGTATAAACCTTTGGTGCTAGTTTAAATTAAGCAGCTAAAACATTAAGCTATTGTTTTAATGGAGTCCAATAGCTTTAGAGACTGTGAAAGTATTAATCACTCCAAGAAAAATATTCATTTTTAGATACTGTACAATCAAACCCGTCATTCTGGCAGGGATGC
>JBAXNR010000005.1:0-78205 GCA_037133675.1 Methylococcales bacterium | reverse complement strand
TAATAAGCCACCCGTAATATCAGTAGCACTGATCGCTTGATTAGCGGTAACGGCGGAACCATTCCATAACAAACTACCTGCAACAGGCAAACGAGTAATGATGATATTTGCTAAAGCGTTAGCAGGATTGTCATTAACATCAGTAAAACCAAAGTCCGCCACGGTAAAAATATGAGCGGTATCTTCTAAGGTAGTCACTGCTTTATCAGTGCCCGCAGGTGCGTTATTAACTGCGGTGACATTGATAGTCAGGGTATTAGCTGTCACACTGGTGTCAATACCGCCATTAGCCGTTCCACCATCATCCTGCACATTAAAACCAAAATTCGCATAAGCAGTACCGTTAGCGTTTGTCGCGGGAATAAATTTTAATAAACCACTGTTAATATTGGCAATACTGACCAATTGGTTAGTGGTGACAGCAATACCATTCAACTGCAAGCTACCCGCAACAGGCAAACGACTAATAATCACATTCGCCAGATTATTAACAGGATTATCGTTAACATCGGTAAAACCAAAATCTGCTACAGAGAATGTGTAAGGGGCGTTTTCTAAGGTAGAGACGGCTTTATCAGTACTCGCTGGCGCGTCGTTGACCGCAGTAACATTGATGGTTAGGGTATTAGCAATCGCACTGGTATCAGCACCAAGATTAGCCGTACCGCCATTATCCTGCACTTTAAAACTAAAACTTGCATAATTGCTACCGTTAGCATTGGCAACAGGGACGAATGTTAAAAATCCACTGGTAATATTGGCAACGCTAATCGCTTGATTAACAGTCACGGCAGCACCGTTCAACAATAAAGCACCTGCCGTTGGCAAACTGGTAACAATGACATTAGCCAGATTATTGGCAGGATTGTCGTTGGCATCGGTAAAGCCAAAGTCCGCCACTTTAAACGCGTAAGCAGTATCTTCCAGTGCAGTAATCGCTTTGTTAGTGCCAGAAGGAGCATCATTAACTGATGTCACATTGATAGTTAGCGTGTTGGGGGTGACACTGGTATCAATACCACCGCTGAACGTACCGCCATTATCTTGCACTTTAAAACCAAAATTTGCATAACCGCTACCGTTAGCATTGGTGGCAGGAACAAATTTCAATAATCCAGAGGTAATACTGGCAACACTAATTACTTGATTAGAAGTAACCGCTGCGCCACTCAATTGCAAGCTACCTACAACTGGCAAACGGCTAATGATGATGTTAGCTAAACTGTTAGCGGCTGGATTGTCATTAACATCGGTAAAGCCAAAGTCTGCCTCTGCAAATGTGTATGCGGTATCTTCTAAAGTAGCTACTGTTTTATCAGTACCCGCAGGTGCATCATTGACTGACGTGACGTTGATGGTCAAGGTATTGGCAGTCAAACTGGTATCTATACCGCTGTTAGCTGTACCACCATCATCCTGTACTTTGAAACCAATACTTGCATAACTGCTACCGTTAGCATTAGCAACGGGAACGAACGTTAATAAACCGCCAGTAATGTCCGTGACACTGATTATCTGGTTAGCGGTGACCGCTACGCCATTCAACAGCAAGCTACCTGCAACGGGTACATTGGTAATAATGATATTAGCTAAGTTATTAGCTGGACTATCGTTAATATCGGTAAAGCCAAAATTAGCCACTGAAAAAGTATGAGTTGTGTCTTCCCCCATGACCATCGTACTATTAGTACCCGATGGTGCATCATTAACGGGGGTAACATTGACAGTCATTGAGTAAGTCGCGTTACTGGTATCAATACCACCACTAGCCGTACCACCATCATCCTGCACTTTAAAATTAAAACTCGCGTAATTGCTACCGTTAGCATTAATGGATGGAACAAACTTCAGTAAAAGATTGTTAATACTGGCGATAGTAATAATTTGGTTAGTAGTAACCGCTACACCATTCAATTGCAAGCTACCTGTAGAGGGTAAGCTGGTAATAATGACATTTGCCAAGTTATTGGCAGGGTTATCGTTTACATCAGTAAATGCAAAGTTAGCCGCAGTAAACGTATAAGCGGTATCTTCTAAGGTAGTCACAGTTGCACTTGCACTGGACGGTGCGTCGTTTACTGAGACAACGTTTATTTGCGTTTGTACGGTTGCTATCGATTCCTCGCCATTATTATCCTTTGCTGCAACGGTAAAAGCATTGAGTATTCCATTAGCATTGATTACAGGTGTCCAATATGCATTATGAGTCGCATCAACTGTGTTATTTAATGAACCATTCCAGTCAGTTGCCGTCGCTAATGAAGTACCAATTTTTAATGCCCCTGTACTAACTGCTTTCACCACAAAACCAGCAATTGTGCCGTCAACATCCTGGGCATTATTTTGAGCATTTAAATTGGCAAAAGTGACCGTAATTGTAGTATCTTCATTACTAGGCGTTGCTGTAGCTAGCGGAGCGGGAAAAACGGATAAGGTTGGTGCTATATTGGTGTTTAATACTGAGATAGTATTATCGGCTTTATTTACCACAGCCAAATCAGATTTATTATCGCTGTTGAATTTACCAGCGACAATGGAGACAGGACTGAGACCAACAAGCAGATTTGGCTGCACTGCAAATCCGCCCAAACCATCACCCAATAACAAGGAAACATTATCAGAACCTAAATTTGCTACCGCTAAATCAAGCGTACCATCACCATTGAAATCACCTACAGTAATTGATTGGGGGCTACTACCGACAGTAAAAGTAATTTGTGGCTGGAATGTACCATTGCTATTGCCAATTAATTCTGAAATAGTTCCATCAGCCGAGTTTGCCGTAACCAAGTCGAGGATACCATCGTTATTAAAATCGCCAGCAACAACAGATAGAGGATTACGACCGACAGTAAAAGTAGTTTGCGAGTTAAACCCGTT
This sequence comes from Methylococcales bacterium, assembly GCA_037133675.1. Taxonomy (GTDB): domain Bacteria; phylum Pseudomonadota; class Gammaproteobacteria; order Methylococcales; family Methylomonadaceae; genus UBA4132. Next base: position 75,325 of record JBAXNR010000005.1, on the reverse strand, counting down.
TCCATTATTCAATAACACAGACACAGTGCCATCAAAAAAGTTTGCTGTAGCAACATCGAGCTTTCCATCGCGATTGAAATCGCCAACAATCATAGAGCTAGGGTTATTACCTATAGCAAACGTGGTCGCTTGTGGGGTGAAGCCTCCGAGACCATCACCCAATAATAACGAAACACTGTTGTTAACGTAATTCGCTGTGACTAAATCCACTTTACCATCATTGTTAAAATCACCCGTGCCAATGACTTGAGCTTTAATACCAGTACCGATGGAAAAATTAGACTGCGTAAACGTACCAGTCCCGTTACCCAATAACACAGAAACCGTACCATTAGCATTCGCGGTAGCTAGATCAAGAAAGCTATCGCCATTGAAATTACCAACAACAATAGATACTGGGGTTGAACCCACAGCAGAATCAATTTTTGCGGCAAAAATACCCGTTCCAGTACCCGATAAAAACGAAACACTATTGCCAGAAAAGTTTGCTGAGACTAAATCGAGTTTACCGTCATTATTAAAATCCCCAACGACGACAGCTTGAGGTGTAGTGCCGACAGCATAAGGAACTGCCGTGTTGAAGGTAACGGACGGAACAGAGGCTAAAGTCCCTGCGTACTGTATTTGTGCGGTCTGACTAATCACCGAAGCTGCTTCAATTGAACCTGTGGCAACTTCTAATACCCAGTCTCCACCCCGCCCTGTTAAATTATTGGAAGCCGCAATATCTGCACCAGTCAGTGCAGCAAGTTGATTGACAAACGCTGTACCTGTAACGCCCTGCGCCACATCACAGCCGTATAACAAAATATCGCCCGTAGCAGTCAGTGCATTACCAATGCTGGCAAGCTGGCTAGCATAATCTGCTATATTGCTGTTATCCAATACAGAAGAACCCAGTGATAAGCTTCCTGCACCGCCGTGCGAGATGATTTGAATAGCATCAAGATTTGAATAATTAGCGACCGCCTCAGCAATTTGGCTAATGCCATCGCGAGTAGGGTCAAGAACTAAAATAGCAGTGTCTGGATTTACGTTACCCAGTAAACTTTGCCAGTTAGCGACACGGCTATCTATAACGATTAATTGCTTAGCATTGGTTGTTAGTGTGCTGGTCATGATGGCGATTCCTAAAAATTTAAATTCTGAAATAACAGTGATTACTACTTTAAAAATAGTCGAGATTGAACAAAACACAATCCTAAGATGAATTTTTTACTATAAGCTGCGTCTATTCAGAAACCAATAGTTTTAGGTTAAGCCGTTTGTGCGGAGCTTGTCGAAATATGAACGGATTAACGCCCAACTAAGGACGCACTAAAAACTATGGATTTCAATGTGGACGTAGTTTAGTCATCTTCACAACTTTATTTGTCATTCTACGAAAACAGCATATTCAATGCCAATAATGTAAAACCTAGTTTAGGTGTAGGTAATATATTGATATTATTGTATTTTTGTGTTTTCTCTCTTCTTTATTAGGCATCAGGTGTGTATATTTTTGTCACTATGTGACAAAAATATACGTCTTTTCATGATTGGAGCAATAAGCTGAGTCTATTCAGAAACCAGTAGTTTTAGGTTAAGTCGTTTGTGCGGAGCTTATCAAAATATGAGCGGCTTAATGCCCAACTAAGGATGCACTAAAACTATGGATTTTAATGTGGACGGAATTTAAACAACGGCTGTACTTGCGACTAACTAAAACTATGGATTTCAATGTGGACAAGGTTTAAACAATAAATGTATGGTAGTGAGTTAAATCTGTTGTTTTTACTTTTGAGTATTAATGCCAGTCCTTTAAAGGACTGGCATTTATTAATATCGCTATAATTTAGGTTTAACCCGCTACCAGACGTACTTGCGACTAAATAATACAAGGATATTGTCCAGAAAATGGTCAAATCTTGATTTAATGAACTCTGATAGCTATAATTCATCAGCTATTACGTTTGGAGAGTCATGTGACAGATAGAAAATACTCTACTGTCGTTAAGATACTGGGTTATCAAATTTTGATAATATTGACTATTACCGCTGGCTTTGCGGTTAAAGGAAACGAACAGCAAGTCTTATCTGCAATGTTAGGTGGCATGGCTGCTTTTGTTCCTAATCTGTATTTTGCACTGCGAATACACCGATCAGCGGGACAAGAAGCCAGAAAAATTGTTAATTCTTTTTATGCAGGTGAGTCAGGAAAATTGTTATTAACTGGCGCACTTTTTATGATAATTTTTCAAGTCCCAAACATACAAATATTACCGCTGTTAGTTAGTTATATAGCAGCGTTATCGGTTTTTTGGTTCGCATTATTAATGCGTTGACATTATTTTTTAAAGAGAGGAACGATGGCTACTGAAGCTCACGCCGAAGGTGCAACTGGTTATATCATCCATCATTTAACGCCGTTACATGTGGGTGAAGGTTTTTGGACGCTGCATCTGGATACTTTGTTTTTTTCGGCCGTTTTAGGTGGGTTGTTTCTCTGGTTTTTTAAAACTGCCGCAGAAAAAGCTACATCGGGTGTGCCTAACTTAGTGCAAAGTTTTGCTGAAATGCTGATTGAATTTGTCGATCAGCAAGTGAAGGATAGTTTTCATGGGCGCAGTCAATTAATAGCTCCCTTAGCACTGACTATTTTTTGCTGGATATTTTTATGGAACTTCATGGATTTATTCCCTGTCGATATATTCCCGCTAGTCGGTTCATTGATGGGGCTTGAATATTTGCGTGTCGTACCAAGTACTGATTTGAATGCGACATTTGCCATGTCCATCTCGGTATTTTGTTTGATTATTTTTTACAGTATTAAAATAAAAGGTCCTTGGGGTTTTGCAAAAGAGTTAATGTTTCAACCCTTTGGACCTTGGTTGTTACCGTTCAATTTGCTACTAAAATTGGTCGAAGAAATTGCCAAACCTATTTCACTGGCATTACGTCTATTTGGTAATCTGTATGCAGGGGAATTAATCTTTATTTTGATTGCTTTGTTGCCTTGGTATTTACAACCTGTACTAAGTTTTCCGTGGGCAATTTTCCATATTTTAATTATCACGCTTCAAGCCTTTATTTTCATGGTACTAACGATTGTTTACCTGAGTATGGCACACGAAGATCATTAATAGTTTTACTTTTTTATCACTTAAATTAACCGTTTGGAGGTTTCATGGAAATTGCAAGATTAATCGCTGATGTACAAGGCATGACTGCTATTGCAGTCGGTCTGGTTCTTGGTATGGGTGCGTTAGGAACAGCGATCGGTTTCGGTCTGTTGGGCGGAAAATTCTTAGAAGGCGCGGCGCGTCAACCTGAGATGGTACCTATGCTACAAGTTAAAATGTTTGTTGTTGCAGGTTTATTAGATGCGGTAACGATGATTGGTGTTGGTTTGGCGTTATTCTTTACTTTCGCAAACCCATTCCTATCTGCGGTAACAGCGGCAGCTGCGGGTTAATTCCAACTGTCTAACTTTAATAGCAACAAGAGGAACGCATCGTGAGCATCAATGCTACTCTGATTGGGCAAATGATTACCTTTACACTTCTGGTATGGTTTACCATGAAGTATATTTGGCCGCCTTTATTTGACTCGTTAGAAGAACGTAGAAAAAAAATTGCTGATGGTTTGGCTGCGGCTGAAAAAGGTCAAGAAAACATGCACTTGGCTGAGAAAAAAGCCAAGAATGTTATCAAAGAAGCCAAAGAGCAGTCTTCAGAGATTGTCAACCAAGCTCAAAAACGCGCCAATGAACTGATTGAAGAATCCAAAGACCTTGGTAAGAAAGAAGGGGATCGGATGATTCTGGCAGCAAAAGCGCAGATTGAACAAGAAATACACCAAGCGAGAGAAAGCTTGCGTCAAGAGATCGCCACTTTAGCATTCAGTGCCGCAGAACAAATTCTGGGTGCCGAAATTGATAAAGCCAAGCATCAAAACATCATAAGTAAAGTCTCTAGTCAATTAGGTTAAGTATGAGCGAACTGGCAACATTAGCACGACCTTATGCGGTAGCAGTGTTTAAAAGAGCCAAAGAGACCGATTCGACTAAAAAATGGTCTGAAAATTTGGCTTTTATATCAGCTGTCCTAAGTAATACAGACATTTCTGTGGTAATCGATAATCCAAAAATAGACAAGCAAGCATTGTCCGCACTCGTGTTGGATATTTGCCAAGGGCAAGTAGATGTAGAAGCTGAAAATCTTCTCCAGCTACTGGTTCACAATAATCGTCTGACCCTAGCTCCTGTCATTGCTACGCTTTTTGAAGCCTATAAGACAGAAGATGCAGGTTATGTCGATGTTGAAGCCTTTGTTGCTTACGCCTTTTCCAAAGAAGAAAAGGCTAAGTTTGCTTCAACTCTGGAAAAGACCCTAGGTAAAAAAGTCAACATGAATGTCACCATAGATAAATCGTTAATTGGTGGTGTTCTGGTACGCGCAGGCGACCGAGTGATTGACGGTTCTATTAGAGGCCAGCTTCAACACATGCAAAAAACTCTACAGTGAGAGTGAGAATAGCACATGCAATTAAACCCATCTGAAATAAGCGATCTGATTAAAAAGAAGATCGAAAACTTTAACCTGAGTGCCGAAGCGCACACAGAAGGTACAGTTGTCAGTGTAACTGACGGTATTGTACGCGTACATGGTTTGTCAGAAGCAATGCAAGGTGAGATGCTGGAATTTCCAGGTAACACCTTTGGTATGGCATTAAACCTCGAAAGAGATTCAGTTGGTGTGGTGATATTAGGTGCCTATCAACATATTTCTGAAGGCGATACCGTTAAATGTACAGGCAAAATTTTAGAAGTACCCGTCGGTGAAGCCTTGCTAGGTCGCGTTGTTGACGCGCTAGGTAATCCGATTGATGGCAAAGGTGCAATCAATACCACCGAAACTGCACCTATCGAAAAAATTGCTCCTGGGGTAATTAGCCGTCAATCAGTGGATCAACCTGTACAATTAGGCTTGAAATCAATTGATGCAATGGTTCCTGTCGGTCGTGGTCAACGTGAGTTAATCATCGGTGACAGACAAACAGGTAAAACAGCGATTGCGATTGATGCCATCATTAATCAAAAAGGTACTGGTATTAAATGTATCTATGTGGCGATTGGACAAAAACGTTCATCTGTTGCTAATGTGGTACGCAAGTTAGAAGAACACGGTGCGATGGCTCATACCATTGTGGTCGTGGCTTCTGCGTCAGAATCAGCGGCATTACAATTCATTGCACCTTATACAGGTTGTTCGATGGGTGAGTTTTTTAGAGACCGTGGCGAAGATGCGTTAATCATTTATGATGACTTAACTAAACAAGCATGGGCGTATCGTCAAATTTCGCTGTTATTACGTCGTCCACCAGGTCGTGAAGCGTATCCAGGTGACGTTTTCTATTTACATTCCCGTTTATTGGAAAGAGCTTCTCGTATTAGTGCTCATGAAGTTGAAAGACTGACTGACGGCAAAGTAAAAGGGAAAACAGGTTCGTTGACTGCCTTACCAATTATTGAAACTCAAGGTGGTGACGTATCGGCATTCGTACCGACTAACGTGATTTCTATTACCGATGGTCAAATTTTCTTAGAAAGTAGCTTGTTTAACTCAGGCATACGTCCTGCGGTGAATGCGGGCTTATCAGTATCGCGAGTAGGTGGCGCGGCACAAACTAAGATTATTAAAAAGCTAGGTGGTGGTACTCGTTTAGACTTAGCGCAATACCGTGAATTAGCTGCGTTTGCTCAGTTTGCTTCGGACTTAGATGAAAACACCCGCAAACAATTAGAGCGTGGTCAACGGGTAACGGAATTGATGAAACAAAATCAATATTCGCCGATGTCAGTTGCACAAATGGCCGTGTCATTGTTTGCCGCTAACGAAGGTTTTCTCGATAGCGTTGAAATCAAAAAAGTACTCGCTTTTGAAGCTGCTTTATTGTTGTACATGAAATCAGAGCAGTCTGAGTTGATGGACAGCATTAATGCCACAGGTGATTTTAGTAATGAAATCAGTAGTAGCATAAGAGCGGCTATTGAAACTTTCGTTAAAACGCATAGTTGGTAAAAGGGTCTCCTTATGGCTGTTGGTAAAGAAATACGCACTAAGATTGCGAGTATTAAAAATACTCAAAAAATTACTCGCGCAATGGAAAAAATTGCCGCCAGTAGAATGCGTAAAACAAAAGACAGAATGCAGGCAACACGCCCCTACTCTAAAAAGATTGCTCGAATTATTAAGCATTTAGCACAGGCAAACCCAGAGTATCAACATTCGTTTCTTATTCAACGTGAAGTAAAACGCGTCGGCGTTATCGTGGTGAGTTCTGATAAGGGTTTGTGTGGTGGATTAAATTCCAATTTGTTTAGAAAATCCCTCACGCATTTAGCGCAATGGAATAAGGATGGTATCGAAGTTGATATTGCGACCATTGGCAGTAAGGCAGCTGGTTTTTTTAGCAATGCAAAAGTTAATGTTGTTGGCCGTGTAGCTAAATTGGGTGATATTCCGCATCTGCAAGATATTGTCGGAGTCATTAAGATTATGCTAGATGCTTATAACGAAGGGCGTATTGATGAACTGCATGTTATCAATAATGAATTCGTTAATAGCATGACGCAAAACCCAATAATTCAACAATTACTGCCTGTGGTCGCGTGTGAGCTGGATCAAAATCTAAAAGGTCATTGGGATTACATTTATGAGCCAGATGCTAAAGAAGTGCTGGATTATTTATTGATTCGTTATATTGAGTCCATCGTTTATCAGGGGCTGGTTGAGAACAATGCGTGTGAACAGGCTGCTAGAATGGTTGCAATGAAGAGTGCTTCGGATAACGCAGGCAATCTTATCAATGAATTGCAACTGATTTACAATAAAGCCAGACAAGGCGCTATCACTCAGGAAATTTCAGAAATTGTTGCTGGTGCCGCCGCTGTTTAAAACCCCTGCACTAACAACACAATACAAGAGGACACAGAATGAGTTCGGGTAAAATCGTTCAGATTATTGGTGCAGTCGTTGACGTGGAATTTTCACGCGAAGAACTCCCCAAAGTATATGACGCATTAAAAGTAGAAACAAAAGGCTTGGTGCTGGAAGTGCAGCAACAACTCGGTGATGGTGTAGTCAGAACTATTGCGATGGGTAGTACCGATGGCTTAAGCAGAGGCTTAGTCGTTATTAATACCCACGCCGCGATTACTGTACCCGTCGGTCAAGAAACGTTAGGTCGTATTATGAATGTCTTGGGTGAACCCATAGACGAAAAAGGACCTATCGGCGCAAAAAGTATGTGGGGTATTCATCGTGATGCACCTAGCTATGCTGAACAAGCCGCTGCCAATGAACTATTAGAAACAGGTATTAAAGTTATCGACTTAGTTTGCCCTTTTACTAAAGGCGGTAAAGTCGGTTTATTCGGTGGTGCGGGAGTAGGTAAAACCGTCAACATGATGGAGCTTATTCGTAACATCGCGATTGAACACAGTGGCTTTTCAGTGTTTGCAGGTGTGGGTGAACGGACGCGTGAAGGTAACGACTTCTATCATGAAATGACAGATTCTAACGTTATCGACAAAGTATCGTTAGTCTATGGTCAAATGAACGAGCCACCTGGAAATAGATTGCGCGTTGCCTTGACAGGTTTAACAATGGCGGAATATTTCCGTGATGAAGGGCGTGATGTGTTGTTCTTCGTGGATAACATCTATCGTTATACCTTAGCGGGAACAGAAGTATCAGCGTTATTAGGTCGTATGCCATCAGCGGTAGGTTATCAGCCAACATTAGCTGAAGAAATGGGCGTATTACAAGAGCGTATTACTTCGACTAAAACAGGTTCGATTACTTCTATCCAAGCGGTTTATGTCCCAGCGGATGACTTAACAGATCCATCACCTGCTACGACTTTTGCTCACTTAGATGCAACCGTGGTACTGTCACGACAAATTGCTGAATTAGGTATTTATCCTGCGATTGATCCGTTAGATTCAACCAGTCGTCAGCTTGATCCGTTAGTCATTGGTCAAGATCATTATGATGTTGCGCGTAGTGTGCAAGGTATCTTGCAACGTTACAAAGAATTACGCGACATTATCGCTATCTTGGGTATGGACGAATTATCAGAAGAAGACAAATTATCGGTAACTAGAGCGCGTAAAGTTCAGCGTTTCATGTCACAACCGTTCTTTGTTGCCGAAGTCTTTACAGGCTCACCAGGTAAATATGTATCCTTAAAAGATACCATTGCTGGTTTTAAGGGCATTATTAGCGGCGAATACGATACAATTCCAGAACAAGCTTTTTATATGGTCGGCACTATCGACGAAGTATTAGAAAAAGCGAAGGCTATGTAAGATGTAGGGTGGGCAGCTGTTTTGCCCACCGTTTATAGTTCACTGCTGCGTAGGCAGCATTAGAAATGCACATCAAAACGAAACGGTAACGACTATGACCATGACCGTACATGTAGACATCGTAAGCGCGGAAAAAGAAATATTTTCGGGTAGCGCGGAGATGGTATTTGCACCCGCTGAAATGGGTGAAGTGGGTATTTCACCGCGTCATGCCCCCTTAATATCAAAGCTTAAAGCTGGTGAAGTTAGACTTAAAACCTCTGATAATGAAGACCCTCATTTTTATGTATCAGGTGGACTTATCGAAGTACAACCACACATGGTTATTATTCTAGCTGATACCGCGATAAGAGCAAAAGATATTGATGAAGCAGCTGCGTTACAAGCCAAAGTAAAAGCCGAAGAAGCTCTGGAAGATAAGAGCGGTAAAATGGATTACGGACAGGCACAAGCCCAATTGGCTCAAGCTATGATGCAGTTAAAAATGCTGGATAGACTGAGAAAACGTAACAAATAATAAAAACGAGAATTTACACGTTTTTATAATTTTTAAAAGCCTGATAACGTACACTACGCTATCGGGCTTTTTTTTGTTTAACAGGAAATAACATGAAAATTACCACCATTATTCTTGCGGCAGGTAAAGGGACGCGTATGCGTTCTGAGCTTCCTAAAGTTCTGCATAAAATAGCGAATAAACCCTTACTGCAACACGTTTACGACACAAGTAGCCACATAGAAAATAACAGTATTAAAATCGTTATCGGTCACGGTGCAGAATTGGTTACAGATACCTTAAAAGACTTAAATGCCAGTTGGGTTGAACAACAACAACAACTCGGTACAGGTCACGCTGTACAACAAGTTAGCGATCAAATCGCTGATAGCGACACGGTATTAATCCTGTATGGCGATGTTCCTTTATTAAAATTAGCCACGATAAAACAATTATTAGGCAACGTAAACGACCAATCTCTCGCCTTGCTGACTGTCAATCTTGAAAATCCAACAGGCTATGGCAGAATAGTCAGAAATAGTGATGGTAAAGTGACTAAAATTGTTGAGCAAAAAGACGCGACAGCCGATGAAAAATTGATTACCGAAGGCAATACAGGTATTTTAGCCGTCCAAGGTGATAAGCTAAAACAATGGCTAACTCGATTAGGTAATAATAACGCCCAAGGTGAATATTATCTAACCGACGTGATCGAAATGGCAGTTGCGGATGGTATTAGTATAATCACCAGTCAAGCAGACAGTGAAGATGAGGTGCTAGGTGTGAATGACCGTATTCAGCTCAGCCACCTAGAGCGTGTTTATCAACTACAGCAAGCGCGTAACCTAATGGAACAAGGCGTTACCCTAATCGACCCAGCACGTTTTGATATTCGCGGCTCAATAGAATCGCTAGGACAAGACGTAGAAATCGACATCAATGTAATTTTAGAAGGTAAAAATTATATCGGTAGCAACGTCAAAATTGGCGCGAATACCCTGATAAAAAATGCAACTATTGGTGATAATGTCGAAATTTTCGCTAACTGCATTATAGAGAATGCGGTGATAGGCAATAATAGTCGTATTGGACCATTTGCTAGATTAAGACCTGAAGCGGTACTTGCCAATGATGTCCATATTGGCAATTTTGTCGAGATCAAAAAATCAACCGTCGGGCTAGGTAGTAAAATAAATCATCTCAGTTATATTGGCGATACTACCATCGGCAGTAAAGTGAATATTGGTGCAGGTACGATTACCTGTAACTATGATGGGGTGAATAAATTCAGAACCATCATTGAAGATGGTGCGTTTATAGGTTCAGATACCCAATTAGTTGCCCCTGTTACCGTTGGTAAAAATGCGACTATTGGCGCAGGTTCAACAATCACTAAAGACTGTCCTGAAAATCAACTGACGCTCAGCAGAGGAAAACAGTTTACACTTTCAGGTTGGCAACGCCCCGTTAAACAGGAGAAATAAAATGTGTGGAATTGTAGGTGGTATAGCACAACGTAATGTAGTTCCCATTCTAATAGAAGGTTTAAAACGCTTAGAATACCGTGGTTATGACTCAGCAGGACTGGCTGTCGTCCACAATAACGAAATCTACCGAAAACGCGAACTTGGCAAAGTCAAAGGACTGGAAGCGTTAATAGACGCTGATCCTATTGCTGGCTATTTAGGTATCGCACACACCCGCTGGGCAACGCATGGCAAACCCAGCACCGCGAATGCTCATCCGCATATCAGTCGTGACAAAATTGCCGTGGTTCATAATGGTATTATTGAAAACCATGAACATTTAAGAGGCGAGCAAACGGGCAACGGCTACCTATTCACATCAGAAACCGATACCGAAGTCATCGTCCATGAAATTCATCACGCTCGACAAACTACTGACAGTTTATTAAGTGCGGTTAAACAAACCATCAAAAAATTGGAAGGGGCTTACGCGCTAGGCATCATGAGTGCCGATGATCCCGACACCCTTATTGCCTGTCGAAAAGGTAGTCCGCTAGTCATAGGTGTGGGTTTTGGTGAATATTTTATTGCCTCCGATGTCGCCGCTTTGCTACCTGTTACCCAACGCTTTATCTTTCTTGAAGAGGGCGACATTGCCAAGATAACCATCAAAGAACTGCTGATTTATGATGTGAATGACCAACTGGTCAAACGTCCGATTAAACAAAGTCAACTCACCGCCGATGCAGTTGATAAAGGTGAATATCGCCACTATATGCTCAAAGAAATTTATGAGCAGCCATTGGCTATTTCACAAACGCTGGAAGGCAGATTCATTAACAACCGCCTGCAAGAAAACGCCTTTGGTCACAATGCGACAGAAGTATTTGATAACATAAAATCCGTACAAATACTCGCCTGTGGCACTAGCTACCATTCTGGATTAGTGGCACGTTATTGGTTTGAAAAATTCGCACGCGTGCCTTGTAACATCGAAGTCGCCAGTGAATTTCGCTACCGTAGTCCTGTGTTATCGCCCGACACGCTCATTGTCACCATCTCACAATCAGGTGAAACGGCTGATACTTTAGCTGCATTGCAAGAAGCCAAAAAACTAGGTGCAAAATATTCCATCGCTATTTGTAACGTGCCAGAAAGCTCATTGGTGCGAGAATCTGATTTAGTGCTAATGACTCGCGCAGGTCCTGAAATTGGTGTAGCTTCCACCAAAGCATTTACCACTCAGTTAGTCGCACTCATGATGTTAGTGATGGCGGTCGGTAGACGCTTTCAACTAACCAACCTTATGGAGGAAAAAATCACCTCCGAATTGTTCAGTTTGCCGAAAAAAATTGAAGATGTATTGCAATTGGATGAAGAAATAAAAACCTTATCCCAGCAATTCGCCGAAAAACAACACGCGCTGTTTTTAGGTAGAGGTACACATTACCCTATCGCGATGGAAGGCGCGTTGAAGCTCAAAGAAATTTCTTACATTCATGCTGAAGCTTACCCCGCAGGCGAATTAAAACATGGCCCTTTAGCATTAATTGATGTTGATATGCCCGTGATTGTGGTTGCACCCAATAACGGTTTGCTGGAAAAACTCAAATCCAATATGCAGGAAGTCGCGGCCCGTGGTGGACAACTCATCGTCTTCATGGATGAAACCCTCGCAGCTGAATCTGACAAAAATATCCAAATCGTTAAAGTTCCGCAAGTTGGCAATGAAATTTCTCCAATGGTTTACACCATTCCGCTACAGCTTCTGTCCTACCACGTCGCCGTGCTAAAAGGCACCGATGTCGATCAACCCAGAAACTTGGCAAAATCAGTCACGGTAGAGTAAGCTAATTCAAAATAAGGAGTCCAAAAATAAGTTTTTGGACTCTGTTTTTAACACAATTTTTTTAAGAAACCCGCGTTCTAAGCAACTTTTCTGGTAAAACCAATGACACCATCAAATCGTAACATTGTGCATATTGCTGATAAAGCTGAAAAGAAAGTTTTATCCAAAGCTCAAAAAAAATTCAACAATTTAATTAAAACAATTGACGTTCAAAAAAAGCTGATGCTTGAGTGGCAAGAAACACTACCACAGTACAATCATCGTATTAATGAGTCCTATCAGCCATTGCTGGATAATTTTAATGAACATAGAATTGAATGGCTACATTTGCTAGATAGAGCTTACGACAATAAAGCCTTTAACAAAACTGACAAAAAAAAGCTGCGACATATACTTGGTGAATTAAGCTATGAACTGGTTTTTGATCATGGTAAAGAAGAGCTGAAAGAGCTGTACAACAAATATGCGGAAGATAGTGATTTTGACACCGAGAAGGAAATGCTTGATGAGGCAACAGAAGGCATGATGAAAGCCATGATGCGTGACATCTTAGGTGTAGAGTTAGGCGATGAATTTGATATAAATTCACCCGAAAAAATGCAAGCACTGTTGAAAGAGAAGTTGCTGGAAAAAGAAAATCAACAAGCGCAAGCCCCGCAAGGTAAAAAAACCGCACAACAGCTCAAAAAAGAATCCAAGCAAAAACAAGAGCAAGAAAATGTCAGTAAATCGATACGCGAAGTTTATCGAAAATTGGCAGCCAGTTTGCATCCAGACCGTGAGCCAGACGAACAAGAGCGCGAACGCAAAACCAAGCTCATGCAAAAAGTAAACGCGGCATACACCAAAAAAGACCTATTAGGGCTTTTGGAACTGCAATTGGAAATTGAACAAATCGATCAAGCGCATCTGAACAATATCGCCGAAGACCGTTTAAAACATTTTAATAAAATCTTACAAGAACAGCTTAACGAATTATCACAAGAAATTGAGCAAATTGAATACTCGTTCAGATTGCAAATGAACATACCACCCTTTGGTTATCTAAACCCCAAAACGCTAATGAGAGCTTTAGATAGTGATATGAAAGAGTTGCAAGGTAATATCAAATACTTACAAGCAGATATTAAACTCGCGCAAAATCCGACGGCACTAAAAGCATGGCTCAAATCCTACCGCATACCAAAAGCTTCAGATTCCTTTGATCCCTTTGATTTTCTTTTTTAAGATGGCGTATTGTTTGGTTATGTAATTACTCCTTTCTTAGCTAGAAAACGTACACTATTTATTGTAGTAACGGATAACATCCCTTGAAGGGATGTTATCCGTGCTGAAATGGCAACTATACGGTTTTTGAATCAAATCGGAGTAGGATGCGATAGGCGTAAAAAAAGGAGTCCAAAAATATGTATTTGGACTCCTCACATACACGATGTTTAAATCTCCAGCCAATTCTGAGGTTTCAAATAAGTTTCATAAAGCTCTTCTTCTGGGCTACCTGACAGAGGTTGCCAATTATATTGCCAATGCGCGATAGGTGGCATAGACATCAAAATAGATTCAGTGCGTCCGCCCGATTGCAAGCCGAATAACGTACCACGATCATAAATGAAATTAAATTCCACATAACGTCCACGGCGATACAGTTGAAAATTACGCTCTCTGGCTTCATAAGGCGTGTTTTTGCGTTTTTGTACGATAGGTAAGTAACCTGTGATGTAATGATCGCCAACGCTACGCATAAAGGCAAAACAGTGTTCAAAATTGCCTTCATTCAAATCATCAAAAAATAAACCGCCGACCCCGCGTGTTTCACCACGATGTGGAAGATAAAAATAATCATCACACCATTTTTTATAATTGGGATATAAGTGTTTTCCAAAAGGTTGACAAGCGGCAAGTGCGTTTTTATGCCAATGAATTACATCCTCTTTAAAAGGATAATATGGCGTTAAATCAAAACCACCCCCAAACCACCAAACACTGGCTTCACCTTTTTCTTCGGCAATTAAAAAGCGTACATTGGCGTGTGAGGTGGGAACGTAGGGGTTTTTAGGATGAATCACTAATGACACGCCCATCGCCTGAAATTGCCGATTAGTTAATTCTGGACGTTTCGCAGTCGCTGATGGCGGTAATTTAAAGCCCGTCACATGAGAAAAATTTACCCCACCTTGTTCAAATACATCGCCATTGCTTAATACGCGAGTTCTACCGCCGCCACCATCAGCGCGTTGCCATTTATCTTCGATAAAACGCGCTTTGGGTTCTACATCTTCCAATGCTTTACAAATACGATCTTGTAAATCAAGCAAGTAGTTTTTTACTCTGGCAATATCATCGGTGTTCATAGGTAAGCCTGTATATCGTTGGTTAAATAAATAATTTTGTGTAATTATAAAGCCACAATTAAGCACACGTTGGCAATATTTGTTCAAAGTTGATAGACTGGGTCAGTTTTTATTGATTTGAGTGACTATTATTATGAACGTTATAGAAAAAATTAAAGATCAACTGGAAAATAATCCTGTGGTTTTATACATGAAAGGCACACCCAATTTTCCACAATGTGGATTTTCTGGGCAAACCGTGCAAGTGTTAGCAGCGTGTGATGCCAAATATCTGGCAGTCAATATTTTTGAAGACTCCGAATTGCGTGAAGCATTGAAAGAGTATTCACATTGGCCGACTTACCCGCAACTTTATATCAAAGGCGAATTAGTCGGTGGTTGTGACATCATCACTGATTTGTATCAAAAAGGCGAATTAGCGACAATGTTAGCAGCGACCGCCGAATAATCACTGGTGTAGGCGTGACAGCTTCGCGCCTACAACATTTATGCGTTTTTGCTAAGGATTTATTGACTCAACATCCAACAATACTGAAGTGAAATGATGACCGTTATCCGAATGGAACAAATTTCCACTTAATTTAACAGTTTTGCCTTTCAATTTCTTGAATTGCTTCATTTGTTTTTCCTTTAATACCAAATGCAACAAAGTAACTCCTATTTCTGGCTGGCAAGAATCTGTTTCTTTGGTAGCGGTAGCGCATAACACTGAAATGGGTTTAAGCAATTTCAAAGATGGGAACTGATGAGGTTTTTCATCGTATGTAATTTCAGGTTCGGCTGTTGATGAAATTAAAATACCTTCGATTGTCGTCTGTTTATCGTATTCATAGCTTTGTGCAAAAGCAATACCATTAGCAAACCACAAGACCAGTGAAAGAGCTGTTGCTTTAATGATTTTAAATGTTTTCATAGATTCTCTCTTTACATATTATGTGATGGAGTGTGTTCATGTGCTTCCAAATGTTTCCAACGATTTACAATCTTACAAAATAATTCTGCGGTTTTTTCTGCATCATAGAGTGCAGAATGCGCTTTCTCATTATCCCACTCCATTCCCGCTGCTTGCGCAACTTTTGCCAATACCGTTTGTTGATACGCCAAACCACCTAAGGTTGCGGTATCAAATGTGCTAAACGGATGAAAAGGGTTACGTTTCATTTGAGTGCGATGAACCGCTGCATTTAAAAAGGCAATATCGAATGCGGGATTATGTCCGACTAAAATCGCTTTTGTGCAATTATTACGTTTAATCGCCGCTCTAATGGGTTTAAACATCATCTCCAGCGCGTCTTTTTCATCAATTGCCATGCGAAATGGATGATAAGGGTCTATGCCGTTAAATTTAAGCGCGGCTTCGTCTAACTCAGAATTTTTAAACGGTATAACGTGGGTGGTGTAATGTTCAGTAATATGCAGTTCACAATCGCTGTTCAGTTCCACAATAACAGCGGCAATTTCTAATAACGCATTTTTCTTGGCATTAAAGCCTGCGGTTTCGATGTCGATAACAACAGGCAGATAACCTCTAAAGCGTTTTTCTAGCGGGATGATTGGGGTATCCATTAAGTTTTGATTTTAATCCAAATAGTAAATTTATTTCTCGTTCCCACGCGCCGCGTGGGAATGCAGTGATGGTGCGCCGCGCCGTGTTTTCATACGCGAGGTAGATGTGAATTTACGCGCTAACCAATTTCCAACTCAGATTTTCACCCGCTTTTAACGGGGTAATATCACCATAAACATTGGGTATCGTCCAAGTTTGTTTTTCCAGCGTGATGGTATCAGTGTTTCTGGGCAAGCGATAAAAATCTGCACCATAAAAACTGGCAAAGCCTTCTAATTTATTCAGCGCGTCGGCTTGCTCAAATGCCTCAGCATACAATTCTAACGCGCCAAACGCACTGTAACAGCCTGCACAACCACAGGCATTTTCTTTTAAATCGCGTGTGTGTGGCGCACTGTCCGTGCCTAAAAAGAATTTAGCATTACCGCTGGTAGCCGCTTTGATTAATGCCTGTCTGTGCGTTTCGCGTTTCAAAATCGGCAAACAATAATAATGCGGCTTTATACCACCTGCTAAAATCGCATTACGATTAAATAATAAGTGTTGCGGGGTAATGGTTGCGGCGATATTATCACTCGCTGCTTCAACAAATTGTACCGCTTCGCTGGTAGTAACGTGTTCCAGCACTACGCGTAAGTGTGGAAAATCACGCGTGATAGCAGTCAAATGACGGTCAACAAAGACGCGCTCTCTATCAAAAATATCGCAGTTATCATCAGTGACTTCGCCATGCACTAATAACGGTAACGCGTACTTTTCCATCGCCGCTAACAACGGATAAATAGCATTAATATCCGCCACACCCGCATCTGAATTAGTCGTTGCCCCAGCGGGATACAATTTAACCGCATAAACGTGTTCAGATTCAGCGGCGGCTTTGATTTCTGCAATCGTGGTTGCCGCCGTTAAATATAAAGTCATTAATGGCGTAAATTTCGCACCTTGCGGCAAAGCGGATAAAATTTCCTCCCGATAAACCAAGGCTTGTGCAACGGTAGTCACAGGGGGTTTCAGGTTAGGCATAATAATGGCGCGGGCAAATTGTTGTGCTGTGTGAGGCAACACAGTTTTTAAAATTACACCATTTCTGACATGAATATGCCAATCATCAGGACGAATAATCGTTAATGTTTTCATTGTTAAGCCGTAAATCTGTAAAATAGCGGGTTATTCTATAGGTAAGCGCGTTGAAAAACTAACACTCACCTCACTATCTACTGTTTTTTACGGAGTCTTTATGCCCATTTACGAATATCAATGCCAATCTTGCGGTCATACGCATGAAGCTTTACAAAAACTTAATGCTGAACCGTTAATCGTTTGCCCCGCTTGCACGCAACCCGAACTGATGAAAAAAATCTCAGCGGCAGGTTTTAGACTCAAAGGCACAGGCTGGTATGAAACGGATTTCAAAAGCGGTGCGAAGAAAAATGTCGCAGGTGAAGCCAGTTCTGCACCCAGTAGTGCCTGCAATACCAGTAGTTGTCCAAAATCTTAATGTTGTAATTGTAGGTTGGGTTAGCGATAGCGTAACCCAACATTCCACTAAAAGGCGTTGAAATGAATATTGCAGAATATAAACTGGATTTGTTCCGTGAAATTGATAAATTACCAGAAGATTCACTCATAGAATTAAAAAAATTAATTACTCAATTAAAATTAAAACCAAGCGCAGTAATCACGCCAGAGCAAGCAAAACAGTTAAACATTGGGCGTGAATTTATGCAGGAGTATCACGAAACATTTAACGCATTGGCTAAATAATAATGCAGAAATGGCAGTGGATTAATAAACAACTGTTGGTTATGCTACATGATGAAAGTTTGCTTTTGCATGGCGGCGCGTCAGGTATTCTGGATGAAGGTTTGTTAGATTAGGCATTGAATCGGGCGGTCAACTCGGCTTTGTACAGTGAACCAGATTTTGCAGACTTGGCGGCGGCATACACGATAGGCTTAGCGAAGTTCATGCGTTTATGGATGGCAACAAGCGGGTCGCGTTTTTGGCAGTGGGTTTGTTTTTAGGCTTGAATGGTTACAAACTAACCGCCACTCAAACGGATGCAACGCAGACACTGTTAGCGGTTGCCAGTGGTGAAATACAGGAAACGAGTTTTGCACAGTGGATACGAGAGCATTCGATAAATCGCTCTGCTATGTGAAGAAGCTGGAGCGTCAACTGAGGCATTTCAACGTAGAACGTTGGAACGATTAAAATACGAGTTAAACATCGAGAAAGATATGTCATCAACATCACCGACTGAGAGTCAAGAAACTGTACAGCTTAAATTTTATGAACTTGAAAATGGAAAAGCATCCAAATTGATTGAAGAGTATCAATCTTTTGAAGTCATAGACTTGAATGAGCAAATGAAAGAAGCAATTCTTATTTTAGAAGGCTTGATTGAAAAAAGAAAAATGACTTGTCGAGTATATACAGAGTGGCGTTCTGTGACAGCAGCAAGTAGTTTTTTTGGTGGAATTACAGGGTTGATTGGAATTGCTTCTACAGTTGCAATAGCGGCTCATAATTTAGTAACGTTAAATCCTGAGTATGAAATAGCCAAAAATAAAATAAGCAAAAAGTTGACAGTTACGGCTAAACACCCCCGCCTATCGAGTCATATAAAAGAAAAAAATGAAAAAGAGAAAATCAAAGAGAAAATGAACTCTTTCAACGACAAACTTGAAGAAGATGAGGCTTAACTAGATATGACTATTCCTTTTGAAATACCGCCAGAAATTGCAAAAGCTATTGCCAAAAAGGAGTTAATGCGTTACGGAGCAATTGTTAAAGATGTCAAAACAGGGATAATTAAAGCCCATTTAAGAGAATCAAAAAATCTTGTTGACCAAGTTGGTAATTCATTTTTAAAAGTATCTGTTCCAATGATGAACAATGGTGCAGAGCCAATAACAGCTTTGGTTACTGGCTTAGTTGATTGTGCTTCTAGCCTTGCCGCTAATTATCAATTACACCAACAAGGCATTAAAATTGATTACTTAACTGAGCAAGTTAAAGCTTTAACAGGACTTGCTCAGTTTACAGCAGGTGTTAGTGCTATTGGAGCAGTTGCCAGTTTAGCAACTTTCGCCCTTTGTGCTTCAAAATTTAAAGCGATAGATAACCGTTTAAATATTATTGAAACTAAATTTGATGATGTTTTATATAGATTAGAGTCACTGAAAAAAGATGCTGAAAAAAGAGAAATACGCGGGTATTTAAGTGAAATAAAAGGTAGTTTCGATTATCTTTTACCTAATGCAAGTCAAAATCGAATAGAAAATGTTCAATTAAATCTGAGCAAGGGTTTTTCAGGTCTTAATGGTTATTTACAAGACAAAATCCAATCTGTACCAGAGCAACTGGATTTAAATGATATTGTATTTCTTTATAATACATTAATGATTACCGCTATGGGTGAGTTTCGTGGATTTATCATTTTAAATGATATTGAAGGAGCTAAGCATATCTTAAAAATACGAAAATCACACTTGAATGAATTAAAAAAATCATTTTCTTATTTTTCACGAGTTATTAACTCAAATCACGATATAACAAAAGAAGATTTAGTGAAAAAATCTAATCAATTTGAGTTGTTAGTAAACAATGTAACTTCCTGTTATGCCGATTTTAATAGTCAAAATCTTATAGTTTCTGAATATATCGAAAAGAAATGTCTAAGTTTAAAGGGATATTACGAAAACATAGAAAATAATGATTCAGAGCAAGGGATTATATTTGTTAAGCATTAATCTGTGTAAAATTGGTAAATGGCTCTATCGTTTGCCCATGCTGAATTGGCATAATCGGTAGGCAAGAAAAAAGACGCTTGCCCACCATGCCTGAACTTTGACAGCCCATCCTTTTGCACTGGAAATTGTGCCTCATTAATTTTTTAAGGACTTTTATGTCTGATTGCAAACTAGATTTTACTGAAAATGTGTTCCTATATTATATTATTTGTTTGTATATTGTTTATATTATATATTTTGTGGTTGTTCTGCTTTTTAATAGTAATTTCAAAAAATCACTGGTTACTAAGAAAATAGTTTCTTTCTTTTTTTCGATTACGTTATTTTATGCAAGCTACAGCAAATATAGCTCTAATGAGAAGCCAATATTAATAAAAAAGTTAAATTCTCGATACTTTTTTTCTACCTTATTTGTATGCTTTTTGCTTCCTTGTTTTTGCAAAAATGATTGTTTTTTTGCTTTGCTTTTTACTGCTATTTGTAGTCTTTATGCTTTTTCAAGGGTTAATGAAATATTTATTGCCTTTATTTGTGATGCTAGAGATCAATTAAGTCCACAGTCAAATTCGAGTGGTTTACTATATTATGAAAGAATTAAACTGGCAATGGTTAGCTATGTCGAACTTATACTGCTGTATGGCATATTACAATTTGTGTTGTCGATTTATCATTGTGGTATAGAAAATAATAATTGCCCTATTACCAATATCTGGGATGCAATATATTTTAGTGGTATTACAATTGCCACTATTGGTTATGGTGATTTAGTGCCTAAGCATAGTTTTTCCCAATTTTTAGCTATTTATGAAGTAATAAATGGATTTGTGCTTATAGTAGTTTCATTTACTGTTTATGTATCACGGAGTATTAGTGAAGGAGAACATAAAGTTAAGTAGCGAGTAGCTGGGTAAAGTGATTATTTGAAGTTGTAAAAATCCCTGCTGAAAAATTAACGATGAGGAAATAAAATGAATACCACAGCCTTGAAACAACTAGAAATTAGCCAGCAACTTACTTTCTTATCAGACCAACAACTGGAACAAATTGACCAATACCTAAAAACTTTATTTACACCAGCCACTGAAAATAATCAAAGCTTAAAAGGCATCTGGCAAAATATAGGCTTTGAAAAATTGGACGAAATAACCGAATTAAAACAAGTCAGACAAGAATTAAATCAGCCCGTAGCCCGTAGCCCGTAGGTTGGGTAGAGCGATAGCGAAACCCAACAAATAAAGAGACATACTAAAATATATTGAGGGCATAATAATGCTTGAAACCACAGCGACAAAATTACGAAAGAATTTACCCAAGGAAATAGAACCTTGTTTTAAAAATCATGAAACCCTGCACGTTAAACAACGTGATGGTAAAAATTTTGTGATTATTAGTGCTGAAGATTGGCTGTCAATTGAAGAAACTTTATTTCTTAATTCAATTCCCAATATGGTTGCCAGTATTCATGAGGCAGCTAATGAATCACTAGCACAAGGTACTAATTTACAGGTTTTAGATTGGTGACTTGGCAGATTATTTTAAGTCGTCAGGCAACGAAAGATGCGAAAAAAATTGCTCAATCAGGTCTTAAAGCACAAGCTAAAAAATTATTAGAACTTTTGGAAGAAAATCCGTACAAAACACCACCGCCTTATGAGAAGTTAGTGGGTAATTTGCAAGGATTTTATTCTCGACGTATTTCGATTCAACATCGTTTAATTTATCAAATTGTTGAAAATGAAAAAGCCGTCCATGTTTTACGAATGTGGACGCATTACGAATAATTTTTAAGCAATAAAGATTAAGTGCGTAGTCGCGTAGGTTGGGTTGCGCTTTTTGCAACCCAACTTAATCACGCGCTCATGTTGGGTTGGCTATCGCCAGCCCAACCTACAAAAATAACCAAAAACATTTTTAACCAACAAGGAAACCTTATGCGTACTCACAAGTGCGGAGAATTAAACACCCAACAACTCGACCAAACTGTTTCTATCTGCGGTTGGGTACACAGACGGCGCGATCATGGCGGCGTTATTTTTATTGATTTGCGCGACCGTGCAGGCTTGGTGCAAGTCGTCGTTGACCCTGACTATGCCGATGCTTTTAAAGCAGCGGAGCACGTTCGTAGTGAATATGTGCTGAGAATTACAGGTGTGGTGCGTGACCGTCCTGCGGGTACGGTGAACGCCAATATGCACTCTGGCGCGATTGAAATTTTAGCGAAAGAAATTGAAGTCTTAAACGAATCGGAAACACCGCCGTTTCCTGTCGAAAGCGATATTGAAGTCAATGAAGAATTGCGCTTGAAATACCGTTATATCGATTTACGCCGCGTGGCGATGCAGGAAAAAATGAAAGTGCGCCGTGATGTCACCCGCGTATTGCGTAATTTCCTCGATGACAATGAATTTTTTGAAATCGAAACACCGTATTTGACGAAAGCGACTCCAGAAGGGGCGCGTGATTACATCGTGCCTAGCCGTACCCACGAAAATTCATTTTTCGCCTTGCCACAATCACCACAATTGTATAAACAAATGTTGATGGTGGCGGGTATGGATAGATACTATCAAGTGGTGCGTTGTTTCCGTGATGAAGATTTACGCGCCGACCGTCAACCTGAATTCACTCAGCTTGATATTGAAACCTCGTTCATGACTGAAGATCAAATCATGAACATCATGGAAGAAATGATTCGTCAGTTATTCGCTAAAGTCATCAACGTGGAATTGGATGCAAAATTCCCACGCATGACTCATGCCGAAGCCGTGTCACGTTATGGTATTGACCGCCCAGATTTACGCATTCCGCTGGAATTAGTGGACATCGGCGATGATATGAAATTGGTTGATTTCAAAGTGTTCTCTACGCCTGCCAAAGACCCGCAAGGGCGTGTGGTGGCAATGCGTGTACCGAATGCCAGTGAGTTAAGCCGTAAAGACATTGACGAACTTACTAAATACGTCAGCATTTATGGCGCGAAAGGCTTGGCTTATATCAAAGTCAACGACTTGGAAGCGGGCATTGATGGCTTGCAATCACCGATTGTTAAATTCGCCCCTGCCGAAGTCTGGGCTAGCGTGTTGGCAAAAACGGGCGCACAAACAGGCGATTTAATTTTCTTCGGTGCGGATAAAGCCAGTATCGTTAATGAAGCCATGGGCGCGTTGCGCGTTAAATTGGGGCATGATTTAAAACTGTTACAGGGCGAATGGAAACCTGTGTGGGTAATTGATTTCCCAATGTTCGACTGGGATGAAAAAGCAGGACGCTTCAACGCGATTCATCACCCATTCACCGCGCCTAGCTGTTCAGTAGAAGACTTGGTGGCAAATCCTGCGACTGCCTTGTCTCGCGCTTATGACTTGGTATTGAATGGTACAGAAGTCGGCGGCGGTTCAATTCGTATCAACCGTACCGCTATGCAACAAACGGTATTTGAGTTACTGGGCATTGGTGATGAAGAAGCCCGCGAAAAATTCGGCTTCTTGTTAGATGCGTTAAAATATGGCGCACCTCCGCATGGTGGTTTAGCATTCGGCTTAGACCGTTTAGTGATGTTAATGACTCACTCAACCTCTATCCGTGATGTGATTGCTTTTCCAAAAACCCAATCTGCCGCCTGTCCATTAGTGAGCGCACCAGCTGTTGTCACTGATGAGCAATTGAAAGAATTAGGCATTCGGTTGATTAAACCTGCGGGAAAAGAAAAAGCCAAATAAGGTTTCACGAAAATGTAGGGTGGATTAGTGATAGCGTAATCCACCGAATACTGCATCATTATAGAGGCAATATGGCTACGCGCTATTTATTAGTGCGCGGGATGTTGCCTGATGTGCCTGTGAGCGGCGTGTATCAAGATAAACTTGATTTGCAACGGATTAATGCGTTGATAGCCTTATTTGGCATTTAATAAACAATAAAAAAGCGCGACTAGCAAAAGCTAAGTCGCGCTTTTTTGGATTCACCGCCAGTTTATTTCCAGCCAGCTTCAGCTTCACAGGCTTTCATTTCTGTGCCGTGTGATTTTTCCCATTCAGTAATTGATTTTTTTTCGTCTTCGCTCATTTTGTTATTCATGCAGCTGCAATATTTGGTCACAGTACCAGCGGCTGCACCTTCTTTGGCATTATCTTTTTCACATTTAGCAATCCACGCAGCATCTTCTTCAGGCGTAGCAAACGCTTGCGCACTGATTGACATTAATATAGCAATTGATAACGCACCTAATATTTTTTTCATAACGTATCCTACTAAGATTTATTGTTGAATTAAAAATAACATGATTTTGCAAAATAACAGCCTTACTTCTGAACTACTCCGACCTAAAGGACGGGGCTTCCAGCTTCAACGGGGGTGATGCTCGGCACGAATGCGGGAGTCTTATATCCCCTCGACTGGCAGTACCGATGATTCCCAACGGCAGAGTTGACTACAGGGTGAACAAGCACTATCAACACAGGGAATAAGATAGGTGAAAATAGAAACAAAGTCAAAGCATTTATCCTCAACCTAAAGGAAGAGGAATTACAGACTAAATCGTTAAAACTATCCAAGCTCTTTTATCAACGCCCCCGAAAAATCCAATTGTCGCCATGCTTCGTATAGCACAATTGATACGGTATTAGATAAATTTAAACTGCGGCTGGTGGGGGTCATGGGTAGATACAAACAGTATTCTGCACCGAGTTCGGCTAGGATAGTTGCGGGGAGTCCTCTGGTTTCAGGTCCAAACAATAAAGCATCCTGTGCTTGGAATGTTACCTCACTGACCACGCGCTGACCTTTGGTAGTCAGCGCGAATAGCCGTTGTGGTTTAACGGTCATGAGAAAAGCGGCGTAAGAATCGTGTTCTTGCACCGCCACCCATTCATGATAATCCAACCCTGCGCGGCGCAATTTTTTGTCATCTAAGTCAAAGCCTAGCGGTTTGATTAAATGTAAATGCGCCCCTGTGTTGGCACACAATCGAATAATATTGCCCGTATTTGCTGGAATTTCTGGCTCATACAAAACAATATGAAACATTATGAGTAGTCGTTATTAATGCTGATGGGGTCGAGTTTCCAGATTTCGTCATTGTATTCGGTGATGGTTCTATCAGTGGAAAACTTGCCACTGCACGCAGTATTTAAAATACTCATGCGTGTCCAACGTTCTTTATCTCTATACGCTATTTCCACTTGTTTTTGCGCATTCACAAAACTACGGAAATCGGCAATCGTTAACCAAGGATCATTCGGACTTTTTATCGAGTCAATAATGCAGTCAAAAATATTGGGTTCAAATTGATTGAAATGTCCACATTCGAGCAAATTCATGACTCTTTGCAACTCTTCATCCTGACTAATGATGCCGACAGGATCATAATGATGACGTGAGGCTTCGACTTCTTCTTCCGTTAAGCCAAACAAAAAGAAATTATCATCGCCGACTTCTTCACGAATTTCGATGTTTGCACCATCTAATGTACCGATGGTAATCGCGCCATTCATCATGAATTTCATGTTGCCTGTACCCGATGCTTCTTTGCCCGCAGTCGAAATTTGCTCCGATAAATCTGCACCTGGGCAGATTTTTTCCATCGCTGAGACGCGATAATTAGGCAGGAACACTAATTTTAATTTGTCACCAACATCGGGGTCATTGTTAATGACAGTGGCGACATTATTGATGAACTTGATAATGCGTTTTGCCATGAAATAACCAGGTGCGGCTTTACCGCCGATTAAGACACAACGATCCACCCAATTGACCGTATCGCCACGTTTAATGCGTTCATACAAGTGAATGACGTGCAGGACGTTGAGTAATTGGCGTTTATATTCATGAATACGTTTGACTTGCACATCAAACAACGCGTTGACATTTAAATCAATATCCAACTCTTGTTTTTTAAAGTCTATTAATCTTTGTTTAGCATCTTGTTGAACTTTATACCAACGATCACGGAAGGCTTGATCATCGGCATAAGGCACTAATTTTTGTAACAAAGATAAGTCTGTCACCCAACCATCACCGATGGTGTCGGTAATTAATTCTGCTAGTTCTGGGTTACACATCGCTAGCCAACGACGTGGAGTAACACCGTTGGTCTTGTTATTGAATTTTGCAGGCCATAACTGATAAAAATCGTTAAATAAACCTTGTTGTAACAATTTTGAATGCAGTGCAGCCACACCGTTCACTGAATGACTGCCAACAATCGCTAAATAAGCCATACGAACTTTTTTATCGTGACCTTCTTCAATCAGCGACATCCGCGTTAAGCGGTCTTTATCACCTGGCCAATGCAAAGAGACTTCGGACATAAAATGGGCATTAATATCAAAAATAATCTCCATGATTCTGGGCAGTAACTGCTTCATTAAACCCACCGACCATTTTTCCAAGGCTTCTGGCAATAGCGTATGATTGGTATAAGCCATCGTGCTACTAGTAATCGACCATGCTTTATCCCATGAGAAACCATGAATATCCATCAACAAACGCATCAATTCGGCAACCGCAATACTGGGATGGGTGTCATTTAATTGGAAAGCATTTTTCGCGGCAAAATCAGTAAAGTCATTATTATGCCGACCAACCCACGTTTGTAATATATCTTGTAAGCTGGCAGAGGCGAGCAAATATTGTTGGCGTAAACGCAGGGCTTTTCCATTTTCATTGGCATCATTGGGATATAACACCATGGTGATATTTTCAGCGGTGTTTTTTGCTGCTACCGATTCTGCATAATCACCTTCGTTAAATTCTTGCAAATCAAATTCATCGGTTGCAGCGGCTTTCCATAAGCGCAGGGTATTCACTGTGCCGTTTTGATAACCAGGAATAGGTGTGTCGAAAGGCACTGCCAATACATCATGGCTCTCAATCCAACAAACGCGCTTATTACCGTTTTCATCGGTATGAACTTCTGTACGTCCACAGAATTTAATTTTTTGGGTATATTCAAGGCGTTCAATTTCCCAGACATTACCATTACGCAACCAATGGTCGGGTTTTTCTACCTGCTCACCGTTAGTAATATCCTGCGAAAACATTCCGTATTCATAACGCAAGCCATAACCTGTCACGGGTAATTGTAAAGTAGCACAACTATCGATAAAACACGCAGCTAAGCGACCTAAACCACCATTGCCTAGCCCTGCATCGGCTTCTGTTTCAACCAATTCTTCGAGATCTAAACCTAAATCGTACAACGTTTTATCAACAACATCGTTAATGCCCAAATTAATCATGGCATTACTGAGGGTACGCCCCATCAAAAACTCCATTGATAAATAATAAGCTCTTTTACAATCCTGCTCTTTATACGCGTTATAGGTTTTTTTCCAGCGTTCTGTAAGCCGATCACTAATCGCTAAAGACAAGGCTTCATAAGCGTAGTGTAGAGAAAGGCAATTTTCATCCCTACCGAGTCGGTGTCCATAATAGCGTTTGAAATCAGCCTCCATGTGATCTTTATCCATTCCTAAATTAGGAAGGGTTGTTATAGTAGACTTTGGGCTACTGGTTTTAAAACGTCTATGCGGCATGGGTTTTTTATCCTTAGCTAGTTAATATTATTAAATCGATACCCTATTTTATCCTGTTTCAATAAATAGTTGGGTAATAATCCACTGTGTAGTGTATTTTTGTGCGCTAACAGTAAACATAGAATTAATTTTTAAGGTAGTAGATGAATGCGATTGGTACAAGTTAATATGAAAAACGGGCGGTTATTAGCATGACTAGGAAGTAAAAGGTAAAAAATCGAGTGACGCACTGGGTTTTTATCTGTAAAATTTAGCAGTTTTGCCAACGCGTGAGCTTCTGAGCTTCGTAAAAATATACCACAGTGGTCTGTAAGTAATATAATAGTAATCCTCAACACACACTTTAGAGGTAACAATGAATCAAAGTACGCTACCAACTAGACAGGGTTTATATGATCCGCGCAATGAACATGATGCTTGCGGCGTGGGGTTTATTGTTCATATAAAGGGACAGAAAAGTCATGCAATTGTCCAACAAGGCTTGCAGTTACTGACTAATTTAACGCACCGTGGTGCGGTTGGAGCTGATCCAAAAGCAGGAGACGGCGCGGGTATTTTAATTCAAATTCCCGATACCTTTTTACGCGCCGAATGTAGCAAATTAGCTATTACCTTACCTGCAAAAGGTGAGTATGCGGTTGGTATGGTGTTTTTCCCGCAGGATGCTGGTAATCGTAGCCGTTGTGAGACGCTATTAACCGACATTATTGCGCAAGAAAAAGCTGTGCTACTCGGTTGGCGTGATGTGCCTGTCAATAATGATGGTTTAGGTGACTCAGTAAAATCGCTTGAGCCTGTGGTACGGCAAATTTTTATTGCTTGCGGTGATGGTTGTATCGATCAAAATGGCTTCGAGCGCAAACTGTTTGTGATTCGTAAACAAGTGGAAAATGCAGTCCGCGCTTTAAATTTAAAGCATGGACATTCTTTCTATATGCCCTCGTTATCCTCACGCACTATCGTTTACAAGGGTATGTTGCTGGCGGATCAAGTCGGTACATTTTATCCAGAACTCAGTGATGAACGTGTGGTCAGTGCCTTAGCTTTGGTGCATCAACGCTTTTCTACCAATACGTTTCCCACTTGGGATTTAGCACATCCTTTCAGATTGATTGCCCATAATGGTGAAATCAACACCCTGCGCGGGAATGTCAATTGGATGGCTGCACGTCGTCATTCCATTGCCTCTAAAGTATTAGGTGATGATGTCAATAAGCTGTGGCCGTTGATTGCCGAAGGGCAATCAGATTCAGCCAGTTTTGATAACGCGCTGGAATTATTGGTTGCAGGTGGTTATTCAATGGCTCATGCCATGATGTTGCTTATTCCAGAAGCGTGGGCTGGCAATGTATTGATGGATGAAAAACTCAGAGCGTTTTATGAATATAACGCAGCCCTAATGGAACCTTGGGATGGACCTGCCGCGATTGCTTTTACCGACGGTCGCCAAATTGGCGCGACCTTGGATCGTAATGGTTTACGTCCTGCGCGTTATCTTGTCACCGATGATGACTTTGTTATTTTGGCATCAGAAATGGGAGTATTGGATATTCCCCAACACAAAATCATTAAAAAATGGCGTTTGCAACCAGGAAAAATGCTGTTAATCGATACTGAACAAGGTCGCATTATTGATGATGCGGAACTTAAAGCGGTGTTAGCTAACAGTCATCCTTATGAAGAATGGTTAGATAAAACCCAAATTTTACTGGCGAAATTGCCGTCCGAAATATCGGCAATGGCACCCGATAACGACACCTTGTTGTGTCGTCAACAAGCGTTTGGCTATACGCGTGAAGACATCGAGTTTATCCTCAAACCAATGGCACAAACAGGGCAGGAAGCCATAAGCTCAATGGGTATCGATGCAGCGTTGGCAGTATTATCAGACCGTTCGCGCTTGTTATATGACTACTTCAAACAAGGCTTTGCGCAAGTTACTAACCCTGCGATAGATCCAATTCGAGAAGAATTAGTGATGTCTTTGGTGTCATTGATAGGTCCTCGTCCTAATTTATTGGGCTTGGATGAAGGCGGCACTCACAAGCGTTTGGAAGTCGAGCAACCGATTTTAAGCAATCAGGATTTAGAAAAAATTCGCCGTATTGAATCACGCACGGGTGGGGCGTTTAAAACTAAAACAGTCACGCTGTGTTATTCGGTTGATTTAGGTGCAAGCGGTATGGAAGGCGCGTTAGCTAAAATATACCTTGCAGCAAAACAAGCGGTTGAAGACGGCAATAATATTTTGGTACTGTCTGACCGTAATATGGATGCCGCTTACATTGCTATTCCAGCATTATTAGCAACCTCTGCGGTACATCATTATTTAACTCGCGAAGGCTTGCGTACTAAAGTGGGCTTAGTCGTTGAAACAGGTGAAGCGCGTGAAGTGCATCATTTCGCACTGTTAGCGGCTTACGGTGCAGAAGCGGTCAATCCTTATTTAGCCTTGGATACGTTGTCTAGTTTCTGTGCAGAAATACAACTGTCCGAATATGAAACGCATAAGCGTTATATTAAAGCGACTTCTAAAGGTTTGTTGAAAGTCATGTCAAAAATGGGCATTTCAACCTATCAATCCTATTGTGGCGCACAGATTTTTAATTCGATTGGTTTGGCTGAACCGTTTCTGGATCAGTATTTCACTGGTACAACCAGCACCACAGAAGGTGCTGGACTTGCTGAAATCAGTGAAGAAACCATCCGTCGTCATCGTATCGCTTTTGGTAACGCGCCTTTATATCGCAATGCCTTGGATATTGGCGGCGAATATGCGTTTCGTCTACGCGGTGAAGCGCATACTTGGACACCTGCAACCATTAGCACCTTGCAACACGCAACCCGCAGTAACAGCTACGAAAAATACGCGGAATTTTGCCGTTTAATTGACGATCAAAATGAAAACTTACTGACCTTGCGCGGTTTGATGAAATTCAAAGAAGCAGCAACGCCAGTGCCATTAGAAGAAGTGGAATCAGCAGCTGACATCGTTAAACGTTTTGCGACTGGGGCTATGTCGTTTGGTTCAATTTCTTATGAAGCACACACTAACTTAGCGATTGCCATGAACCGTATCGGCGGTAAATCCAATACAGGGGAGGGCGGTGAATTACCTGAACGTTTTAAACCATTACCGAATGGCGATTCCATGCGTTCAGCAATTAAACAAGTCGCGTCGGGTCGTTTTGGTGTCACCACTGAATATTTGGTCAATGCCGATGATATTCAAATTAAAGTTAGTCAAGGCGCGAAACCTGGTGAAGGTGGTCAATTACCTGGTCATAAAGTTGATGCAGTGATTGCTAAAGTGCGTCACTCTACCCAAGGCGTGGGTTTAATTTCACCACCGCCGCATCATGATATTTATTCGATTGAAGATTTAGCGCAATTGATTCATGACTTGAAAAACGTTAATCCACAAGCGCGTATCAGTGTGAAATTGGTATCAGAAGTTGGTGTCGGTACGGTTGCCGCTGGGGTTGCCAAAGCGCACGCCGATCACGTTACCATTTCAGGTTATGATGGTGGCACAGGTGCAAGCCCTATGACATCTATCAAACACGCGGGTTTACCGTGGGAAATTGGTTTAGCTGAAACTCATCAAACTCTAGTGTTGAACAAACTACGCGGACGTATTTCCGTGCAGGTTGATGGCGGGTTAAAAACAGGTCGTGATGTCATTATCGGTGCGTTATTAGGTGCGGATGAATTCGGTTTTGCCACCGCACCGCTGATTGTGTCTGGTTGTTTAATGATGCGTAAATGTCATTTGAACACTTGCCCAGTCGGTGTGGCAACGCAAGACCCCGAATTGCGCAAACGTTTTACAGGACAACCTGAACACGTCGTGAATTATTTCTTCATGGTGGCAGAAGATGTGCGTCAGTGGATGGCAAAACTAGGCTTCCGCAACCTGAATGAACTCATTGGACGCTCAGATTTATTAGACATGAATCAAGCGATTAATCATTGGAAAACTGAAGGCTTAGATTTTAGCCGTATTTTCTATAAACCTGAAGTCGATGCCAACACAGCGGTTTATCAAACCGAAACACAAGATCACGGTTTGGAACACGCCTTGGATCACACCCTGATAGCGCAAGCTAAACCTGCGCTAGATGAGGGTAAACCTGTTGAAATTCATACCCCAATTCGTAGTTTAAACAGGACTTTTGGGGCAATGTTATCAGGTGAAGTGGCGAAACGTTATGGTCATAAAGGGCTACCCGATGACACCATTGCGATTTATGCCAAAGGCACCGCTGGACAAAGTTTCGGCGCGTTCTTAGCACAAGGCATTAGCATCGAGCTTGAAGGCGATGGTAATGATTATGTTGGTAAAGGCATGAGTGGCGGACGACTTGCCATTTATCAACCAAAAGACTGTCCGATTAAACCCGAAGAAAATATTATCGTTGGTAACACCGTGTTATACGGTGCAGTCAGCGGTGAATGTTATTTCAGCGGTGTCGCAGGTGAACGTTTTGCGGTGCGTAACTCAGGCGCGATTGCTGTCGTTGAAGGCGTGGGCGATCACGGCTGTGAATACATGACAGGCGGTGTTGTGGTTGTGCTGGGTAAAACTGGACGCAATTTCGCTGCGGGTATGTCAGGCGGCGTGGCTTATGTATTAGATGAAGCGGGCGATTTTGATAAATTGTGTAATATGGCAATGGTTGAACTTGAGCCTCTTCTTATAGAAGATGAAACGCTGGAAGTCACTGCTCATCAAGGCGGCGATTTGGAAATGCACGGACTGGTTGATCTGATGTCTGATATGACGCGTGATGATGCACGACGCTTGAAGAAACTCATTCAAAATCATCAGCACTATACCAACAGCCAGCGGGCGAAACATATTTTGACTCATTGGAAAGACTATTTGCCACGTTTTGTCAAAGTGATGCCTGTCGATTACCGCGAAGCATTGAAAAAAATTGAGTTAGCACAAGCTGCCACCGTTCAAAAAGAGGCTATTTAACATGGGCAAACCCACTGGATTTATCGAACTACCACGCACTGAGCGCAGCTATGCACCTGCTGAAGAGCGTATTCAACATTATCGTGAATTTATTCTAACGCCAAGTGATAGCGAAGTTGCTAGTCAAGGTGCTAGATGTATGGATTGCGGTATTCCTTTTTGTCATCAAGGTTGCCCCATAAACAACATTATTCCCGAATGGAATGATGACGTTTATCACCAAGACTGGGAGAAAGCGTTAAGTGTGCTACATAGCACTAATAACTTTCCTGAATTTACAGGACGGATTTGCCCAGCACCCTGTGAAGCCGCTTGTACGCTGAATTTACAAGAATCACCAGTCACGATTAAATCCATCGAATGCGCTATTATCGATAAAGCGTGGGCTATGGGCTGGGTAAAACCGCAAATTCCACAGCAACGCACAGGTAAAAAAGTGGCGGTTGTCGGTTCAGGCCCAGCGGGTTTAGCAACGGCTCAACAACTGGCACGCGCTGGACATGAAGTGGTGGTGTATGAGAAAAATGATCGTATTGGCGGTTTAATGCGTTACGGCATTCCCGATTTTAAAATGGAAAAATCGCATATTGACCGTCGGATTGCACAAATGCAGGCAGAAGGCGTGCGTTTTAGACCGAATAGCCATATCGGTAAAGATATTTCAGCGCAAAAAATACTGGCTGATTATGATGCTGTCGTGTTGGCAGTCGGTGCAGAAAAACCGCGTGATTTAGAAGTGGCAGGACGTAACGATTTGGAAGGCGTTTATTTTGCGATGGATTTTTTGCGTCAACAAAATAAACGTAATGCAGGCGACATTGTTGCTGATGACATAGCGATTACCGCGACTGGTAAACGAGTGGTGGTGATTGGTGGCGGTGATACAGGTTCTGATTGTATTGGTACCTCTATCCGCCAAGGTGCGGCATCGGTTGTGCAGTTAGAAATTTTGCCCCAGCCCCCAGAAAAAGAAAATAAACTACTCACTTGGCCTAACTGGCCCAATAAATTCCGTACCAGTTCTTCCCAGCAAGAAGGCGTTAAACAACGCTATTTTAGTGTCAACACCCAAAGCGTAACTGGGGCAGACGGTAAAATCACCCACCTTAATGCGGTCGAAGTGGAATGGAAGCAAGAAGGCGGTCAGTGGAAAATGAGCAATAAGCCGAATAGCGAATTTAGCTTAGAAGCGGACATTGTATTTTTAGCAATGGGCTTTACTAATCCCGTACATGAAGGTTTATTAGCCGAATTAGGTGTTGAGTTAGAACGTGGTCACATCAAAGCCAACGATAAACAATATCGTACTTCGGTCGATAAAGTGTTTGCCGCAGGTGATGGACGACGTGGACAATCCTTAGTCGTTTGGGCAATTCGTGAAGGTAGACAGGCAGCGCGAGCGGTGGATGAATATTTGATGGGGTCGTCTGAGTTGCCGCGTTGATTATAGGTTTGACATGAGAACGGCACAGATGCAGAAATACGAATTTCAAATTCCCAATGAAGTAAATCATTACAATCTTTTTCCAGACGAATTGGAAAATGACCCGCTTGTATTTTTTCACATCACACCAAGTGAAAATTTCGATAGTATAATTAAAAGAGGATTTCTGTTTGCTAGTACCTTAGGTAAAGAAGAGCCAATATGTTTTTACCCTTTAATGTCAGTCTCGTATGCAAAAAACAGTTCAAGTTGTCTAACACATAGGGGGGAAAACTCTGCACATGATAATGTGATTTTTGTTGTAAAGTTTGAAACCTTAAATTTAAGCGATATTGAAGGCATTACGATAAATCCCTCAGACATTCATGTTCGTAATGAGGCTATTCAGCCTCAAATACTAGGGTACTGTATTGTTCCACAAGCATACATCCACAGCTAACAGTTTACTTGTTCCCACGCGCCGCCGCGTGGGAGCAAGTAAAATAAATACGATGTATAAAAACAGAAAAATAGCGTATTTAATTCATCAATATGTAAGTCTTACTTTGTTCTAGTTATTAAATCAAAGATAATGGCATTACACACTTAACCCACACAACCATTGATTTGTCAGTAACGCCATGAAAACACCTCAACTACTTCATGATGCCCCTTACAGTGAAGCACAACGAGCTTGGTTAAGCGGGTTTTTTGCGGGTATGTACACGCATAGTATCCAAAACGCAGGGGCGGTTAGCTCAACAGTTCGCACGATTAATATTTTATACGGTAGTCAAACAGGCACTGCCGAATCTGTGGCAAATGATGCCGCTGCTATGGCTAAGACACAGGGTTTAAAAGCTGTGGTCAATAGTATGGATGCGATTGATAGCATTGCTTTTGCGACAATGGACACCGTGTTGATTGTCACCAGCACTTATGGCGAAGGCGAAATGCCTGATAATGCTTCTGTGCTGTGGGAAGCAGTTAATGCAGACACCATGCCGCGTTTGGAAAAACTCCAGTATTCAGTATTGGCCTTAGGCGACACCAGTTACGATTTATTCTGTCAAGCGGGTATTGATTGGGATAACCGCTTAGCCGAATTGGGCGCAACCCGCATTTATGAGCGCGTCGATTGTGATGTGGCTTATGAAGCTCCCGCAGAAAATTGGATGCGCTCAGTGATTCCGCAATTGAGTAACGGCAGTGTGATTGATGAAGAGGTGGCTGTTACCTCCGCTCCACCACAATACAACCGCAAAAATCCTTTTCTCGCGTCTTTGTTGGTTAATCGCTTACTCACGGCGGCTGATTCTTCCAAAGAAACCCGCCATTATGAAATCTCTATTGCTGGTTCTGGTTTACATTATGAAGCTGGTGATGCGTTGTGTGTGCTACCAACTAACTGCCCTGAATTAGTGAGTGATATTATTCAAGCTATCGGTTGTAATGGTGATGAACTTGAACCCGTTAATGATGAAGTGATCCGCTTACAAGACGCGCTACGCACCCAATTTGAAATTAAAACCCCTAGCAAAGAATTAGTGCAAGAAATTGCTACTCGCTCAGGTAATCAAGAGTTGAATGGCATTTTAAGCACTGGCGATAAAGAGCAATTAGCCAATTATTTATGGGGACGTGATAGCTTAGATTTATTGCATCAAAATCCTGTGTGTGAATTTACCGCTGCCGAATTTATTGCCTTGCTTAAACCGTTACAACACCGTGCTTATTCCATTTCTTCTAGCGGTAATTTGCACCCCGAAAGCGTACATTTAACCGTTGCTAGTGTGCGCTATGATGGTTATGAGCGCGAGCATAAAGGTATATGCTCGACTTTTCTGGCTGACTTGGTTGATGAGCAAACCGAAGTGCGTTGTTTCTTTACGCCAAATAAAGTATTTAGAGTCCCAGATGATAATAGTCTGCCAATGATTATGGTCGGACCTGGCACAGGTATCGCACCCTTTCGTGCCTTCTTACAAGAGCGTCAATACCGAAAAGCCACAGGTAAAAATTGGTTATTTTTTGGTGATCGTAATAAGGAGACTGATTTTATTTATCGTGATGAATTACTAAGTTTGCAACAAGACGGCGTACTTAGCCGTTTAGAATTAGCTTTTTCCAGAGATCAAGTCGAGAAGTGTTATGTACAGGATAAAATGCGTGAATATGGCGCGGAACTATTTGCATGGTTAGAGCAGGGGGGTTATTTCTTTGTCTGTGGTGATGCGTATCGTATGGCAAAAGATGTCGATAAAGCCTTGTTAGAGGTGATTGCCGAACACGGCAAGTTATCTGAACAGCAGGCGATTGATTATGTGAATCAACTAAAAAAGAATAAACGTTATGTTAGGGATGTTTATTAATCAAGCACAAGGCGTTTTTATGGCGACAGAACAACTCTATCCACTCTCTGTTTATTATCTTAGAGTCACTTTGGAAAACTCTAAGCCAGTGATATGGCGTGATATTTTAGTACCTAGTGATGTCACCTTAGAAAATTTGCACTATATTATACAAACAGTGATGGGGTGGGAAAATTCTCATGAACATCATTTTATCGTAGAAAAAGTGCTTTATAGCAATGACACAGATCGTAACAACGTTGATGATGACTATGGTTTATTGGATACGGAAGAGCTAGAAAAACAAAATTGCAATGAAAAAAAATATACTCTGGGGAGTCTACTTACTAAAGAAGGTGCAAGTATTGTTTATGAATATGATCTGGGTGACAGTTGGACACATCAAATCGAACTGAGAAAAATTCTACCCGTCGATGCTAATGCCCGTCAACCCCGTTGTATCAAAGGTGAAAAAGCCTGTCCACCTGAAGATTGCGGCGGTATATGGGGTTATACCGATATGTTGGAATCACTGCAAGATCCTGAAAATCCTGAAGACACACAAATACTCACTTGGTTCGGTGAGGATTTTAATCCTGCTCATTTTGATATTGAGGCGATCAATAGAACGCTTAGACGTTTAGTGGTTGGTGATTCGGATTCGGAGTAGGTTTACGCTAAGTCGCCTTGAAATCTGACTACATTCTCATCATCGCCAACTCAGCGCGTATGCTGGCACAAGCGGCAATCTGTGCGGGGTTAAAACCCTTAGTCATTGATTTATTTGCTGACCTCGATACTCAAGCTTATGCACTAGACTACCAACAAATAACCGATTTAACGGTTGCGTCTCTTGTTCCATCGGTGAATTATTTTAGCCAGCGTTATGCAGTCACAAAGCTTATTATTGGCAGTGGTTTTGAACAATACCCTGATAGTTTGCATTATTTGCACTCGCGTTTAATCCTGTTAGGTAATACGCCAGAAACGTTTATTAAGGTACAAAACAAAGTCGATTTTTTTGCCGTACTGAATAAATTTAAAATCCCCACTCCTGAAACGTCTTTTGTACAGCCAAACAACACACAAAATTGGTTAATTAAGCCCAGCAGAGGGCAGGGTGGTGTTGGTATTCAACGCCTTAGGAATACAAACCTGAGTTTGAACTCCAAAGTGTACTGGCAAAAATATCAAGCGGGTTCACAGCACTCTGTATTATTTTTAGCCAATGGGCAACATCTGCAAGTTATTGGCTTCAATACCCAATGGACTACCCGTTTAAGTGACAGCGAAGAATTTATATTTTCTGGCATTATTAATCATTGCAATCTAGCCGAGACACACAAAACACAAATCATCGACTGGCTAACAAAACTTGTTCCAGCCTTTAAGTTAAACGGTTTAAACTCACTGGATTTTATTCATGCCGATGGCGAAAGTTATGCGTTAGAAATCAACCCGCGTCCACCTGCCAGTATGCAGTGTTACGATGCTGATTTATTGCGCCGACACATAATGACTGCCAGTCCTTCAAAGGGCTGGCAGTCATGTTTACAGCCACCACCACAATCAGTTTATACAGGCTATCAAATCATCTATGCCGAACAGGATATACGCATTCCAGACGGCTATATCTGGGAAAACGGAGTGATGGATAGTCCCGCAGCGGGGGTAATCTGTAAGACAGGGCAGCCGATTTGCAGTATTATTGCCCACCAACACCAAGCCCACGCGGTCTTGAACGAATTAACCCTTAAACAACACATCATAAAAAGGTCTTTATACTCATGGAAAACAACGCCAGTGTTAACAAACTCACTCAACCCCTAGTTCAACACCTGTTGGATAATGCCGCAAAACTACGCCTTGGCGTTGAAGTTTTAGCCAATGGCTGCACCGTCATCGATGCAGGTATCAATGCCATCGGTGGTTTGGAAGCAGGTCGCATTATTGCGGAAATCTGTTTAGGCGGTATGGGAACAGTCTCTATTAGCCACAGTTCTTACACTACTAACTGGCCGTTATCCGTCAACGTCCACACAGGCAATCCTGTACTGGGTTGTTTAGGCAGTCAATATGCGGGCTGGAGTTTATCTCATGAAAAATATTACGCATTAGGTTCAGGCCCAGCGCGTGCAATGGCAACCAAAGTAAAAAACGGCGAAGTTGAACCTGTTGAAGAACTGTATAAAGAATTGGCTTACCGTGACAATGCCGACAGCACCGTATTAGTTATTGAAAACGACAAACTGCCACCACTGGAAATTATAGAAAAAGTAGCGACAGCGTGCGGTATTTCACCAGACAAATTAACTATCATCGTAACACCTACTAGCAGTTTAGCAGGTGGCGTACAAGTCGTGGCTAGAGTATTAGAAGTCGCCATGCACAAAGCCCACGCCCTGCATTTCCCGTTAGAAAATATTATTGACGGCAGCGGTTCTGCACCAATTTGTCCGCCACATCCTAACTTCGTCAAAGCAATGGGACGCACCAACGATGCAATTTTATTCGCAGGGCAAGTACATTTATTTGTCAAAGGCAGTGATGAAGCGGCAGAAGAACTGGCAAAAAATCTACCCAGCTCAACCTCTAAAGACTACGGTAAACCCTTTGCAGAAATCTTTAAACAATATGAATACGACTTTTTCAAAATTGATGCCATGTTGTTTAGCCCAGCCAGCGTGATTGTCACCGCAGTGGATTCAGGCAAAAGTTTCCGTGCAGGTCAATTAGATAACGCGCTGTTAGATTTATCGTTTGGTGCGTAGTTTTTTAGATAGTGCAAGGATGTGCCGACGATAGGAGGTGCATCATTCGCGTCAATTCAAATGAGTGCGTCGTACATTAGCGCATCCTTATATCTTGATTCTATTTAGTGCATCTTATCGCGTTGTCAGGTTAAATTCAGCCTAGAAACTTCTCTTTCCAGATATGCTGCTTGTCAGCAAGTAAAGTTGCCATAAGCGTTCGTCCACAGCAAGTAGTAGCCCGAATGGAGCTTGCGGAATGCGGGATTGATATACAAGAGTCGTAGTATCTTGTGAACAGCCCCTGATTACGCTACGCTCCATCTGGGCTACTTGCTAGGCATTTAGTAGCGGAAAAATAAAACAGGAGACATCCAGTGAATCGCTTGAAAGCACAACAACTATTACAAACCGCATTAGCCAATCCAGAGGCAGATTTTCGTGAGGGTCAGTGGGAAGCGATTGATGCACTGGTGAATCATCGGCAGAAGTTGTTGGTCGTGCAACGCACGGGCTGGGGAAAAAGTGCGGTGTATTTTATCAGTGCGCGTATTTTTCGTGATCGAGGTTTAGGTCCGACTATTATCATTTCTCCGTTGTTGGCATTGATGCGTAACCAGATTGTGGCAGCTCGGCGGTTGGGGATTAATGCTGTTACCATGAATTCTACCAATAATAATGACTGGCAGACAGTAACACGGCAGATTCTGGCTAATGAAGTCGATTGCCTGTTAATTTCTCCCGAACGCTTAGCGAATGACGAGTTTGTGGAAACCGTTTTACAACCTATTGCGGATCGTATCGCGCTGATGGTAGTAGATGAAGCGCATTGTATTTCAGATTGGGGGCATGATTTTCGTCCAGACTATCGCCGTATTGTTAATATTCTGCGTTTTTTACCTACCAATACGCCTGTATTGGGAACAACCGCAACTGCAAACAATCGTGTCATCACCGATATACAAAATCAGCTTGGTAATATTCAAATTCAACGCGGCTCTCTGATTCGTGACAGCCTAGCCTTACAAACGATACTTATGCCTGACCAGTCAGCGCGTCTAGCGTGGTTGGCGCAAATTATTCCAATATTGAAAGGCACAGGTATCGTGTATGTTTTAACCAAGCGTGATGCTGAGCAGGTCAGCGGCTGGTTGCAACAAAACGGTATTGTCGCACGAGCCTATCACAGTGATGTTAAGCATAGTTATTTTGCAGACAGCAATGCTTACCGAGAACGCCTTGAAGACGTATTGTTAAAAAATCAGCTTAAAGTATTGGTGGCAACAACAGCGTTAGGCATGGGTTACGATAAACCTGACTTGGGTTTTGTGATTCATTATCAAGCCCCTAGTTCGATAGTCGCTTATTACCAGCAAGTGGGACGTGCTGGACGTGCTATCGAGTCTGCAATCGGTGTTTTACTAAGCGGTGTGGAAGATGATGATATTCATACGTTTTTTCGTAAATCCGCGTTTCCTTCTGAACAACAAGTCAGTGAAATTATTGATAAACTTGAGCAAAGTGATGGTTTGACTCAGCGGCAACTTGAGGAAATAACCAATTTGAGCTACGGTCAAATTGAGAAAGTACTGAAACTTTTGAGTGTAGAAAATCCTGCCCCCATTATAAAAATGGGTAGTCAGTGGCGTAGAACACTGGTGCCGTTTGTGATAGATAACGAGCGTATTCAACATCTCACCTTACAACGGGAAATGGAGTGGCAGGAAGTACAGCGTTATTTGCATACTAACGATTGTTTAATGAATTTCCTACGCAACGCACTGGATGACAACGTAAATCAGCCATGTGGTCAATGTGCCGTCTGTATCAATAAAGCCATTATTTCAACGCAAGTTGATTCTGGTCTGACGCAAAAGGCAATGGTATTTCTCAAACAGGCAGAATCATCCATAACACCCAAGATTCAAGTAGCAGCTAATGCTTTCAATGAATATGGCTTCAAAGGTAATTTACCCACCAGTTTAAAAGTACAGGAAGGACGAGTATTATCTCGTTGGGGTGATGCAGGGTGGGGAAAAATGGTGGCAGATGACAAGCATACAGGTCGTTTCCGTGATGAACTGGTCACGGCAACCGTCACCATGATTAGAGAAAGATGGCAGCCAGAAGACTTCCCCGTTTGGGTTTGTTGTGTGCCATCATTGAAACATCCTGCACTGGTCTCTGATTTTGCCTATCGCTTAGCAACTGCATTGGGTTTGCCCTTTATTGATGCAGTGAAAAAAGTCAAAACCAATGAACCGCAAAAAATTCAGCAAAACCGTTTTCACCAATGCCACAACCTCGATGGTGCGTTTTCAATCGAGCAGACGAAGTCAGGCAGTGTATTACTGGTGGATGATATTATTGATTCGGGCTGGACATTTACCGTCATAGCAGCACTTTTACAACAAGCTGGCAGTGGAAAAGTTTATCCATTTGCGTTGGCATCGACATCAACAAACGAATAATCATGAATCTATCTGAAAATACACAGGCAGTGCTATTACTGACTAGCCACTTTACAAAATCGGTATCCGATGCCGTAAAACCACTGACTCCAACTGAATGGGGACGCTTTGCCGCGTGGCTAAAAGAGCAGAAATTGTCGCCCACGCAATTATTGAATGGCAATGTTGCCGATAGCTTGGCAACGTGGCAGGACAGCAAAATACCCTTAAGTCGCTTAGAAGCCTTGCTAACAAGAGGACACGCACTGGCATTGGCAATGGAAAAATGGCAACGTGCAGGAATATGGGTATTGACCCGATCAGATGCCGCTTATCCAAAACGCTTGAAACAGCACCTTAAAAATGATGCACCGCCGTTTTTGTTTGGCGCAGGTAATCCACAACTACTGAATAATGGCGGTATTGCCGTTGTCGGTTCACGTTCTGTGGGTGAAGAAAGTTTGCAATATGCGGATGCTCTGGGCGTTAAGTCTGCCTTAGCGGGTGTCAATATCGTCTCTGGCGGTGCAAAAGGTATTGATGAAGCCGCAATGTCAGGCGCGTTATCGGTTGAGGGTTCTGTCATTGGTGTGCTTGCGGATAGTTTGTTAAAAACAGCTACTGCGCAAAAATGGCGTAACGGTTTACTAAATAACAATCTGGTTCTGGTTTCGCCTTTTTATCCAGAAGCAGGGTTCAATATTGGCAACGCAATGGCACGCAATAAATATATTTATTGCTTAGCTGATGCGGCGGTTATTGTGCATTCTGGCAAGACGGGCGGAACATGGAACGGTGCGGTTGAATGCCTTAAAAAAACGTGGATTCCTATTTGGGTAAAACCCACTGAGGATAGCGAAGCGGGTAATGAAGAGCTTGTTAAGCAAGGCGCACATTGGTGTGAAGGCGTTGTTGAAGCTTGTGACATAAACAGTTTGTTTGCAAATCCCCAACATACTGAATCAGTCGAAGATAACGCCTATCCAGTAGAAAATACTTCAAAATGCTATGATACCCATGTTATGGAGGAGCTATTAGAAACAAAAACCAGCGATAATCCAGCATCAGCTTGCAACTTTTATTCACTTTTCTTACAAACATTACAGCGAGTTTGTTCTAGCGATGCCAAAAGCATTGATGAAATTTCTGATTATACCAAGCTTCATAAATTGCAAGTTCGTGATTGGCTAGAACAAGCAGAGCATGAAGGCGCAATTAAAAAATTGAATAAACCAGTTCGATACCAGTGGAATGAAAGTTCGGCACAGACAAAGCAATTGAGCCTATTTTAAAGAGGCACAGCCGTACAGATTAAGGTTCGGCAATCACAGTATAACCACGCACCCAGCCCTTCAATGGATTCAGGTTTATTGATGCCTGTTTCACTAATATGGTCGCCATAATTTACTGCAATCGCTTGAACAAGTTCTGGAAATAAATTGCAAGCAAAAAAATACGCCTGTAGGCGTATTTTTAATTGCTGAATACTGAAAAACTTAGAACGTAATAGTCGCATCCGTAGAGAACAAAAATTGAGATTGTCTGTCGCCGCCGTCAAAAACGTTGTATGGCGTACCATTAGCATTCTTACCGTCGTTCCAATCATAACGCACATTAGGACGAACATTTATCCACGGTTTAGGCTTCCAATTTAGACCCGCAGTAAGCGCGTAATAAGTTGCAGGTTGGCAAGTAGCAGTACCGCGAGCTGAACTTACGCCAGTGCCAGCGTCATCAACTACATTGATTGTTGCTCCAACACGTCCAGGTGAACACACACGGAAACCGTCTTGATCTCTAAACCATTCACCACGCATTCCTACTGATAAATTATCTTGAATATCGTAGTAGATATGACTGTTAATGCCATACCACTGCGCATCTTTGAGACCACTGGCTACAAGTACATTATTCGCATAACCGTGGTCATGTTGTACGATTAAATGAGTTTTATCGGTGATATTGTGTTTTAACACAATGCTGTACATCCCCCATGATTGGCTACTGTGTTCAGAGGTGCTGCCGTAAGTACCACTGATATTTGCCGATGAAGCTTTATCGGTACTTGTCCATGTCGCACCCGCAATGCCGCCCCAATTACCTAATTGTTTATTCCAACCGCCATCCCATCCGCCTGACGCGCTGCCTGTCGTAACACCGCCCATGACCGACACGTTACCATTCACAGCGTAATTACCTAAAATACCTGTATGGGTGAACGGTTCGCCATATTGCATAGTGTAAGCATGAGTGTAGAAAAAGTTATCAGGCGCAGGAACTGTTTCATAACCAATCGGTGTATAAAAATGTCCCGCTTTGATATTCAAACCATTGCCCACAGGAATGTACGCCTCTGCATAGGCTTGTGGCAACGCTATATCATAAAAACGATTTTGACCGCGTAGCATGTGTAAATCCCAGTTGCTACGGTTCAGAGGTTGTAAGGTATTGAAATCATAAGCAGGAACGCCGTAAGCCTGAGTAAACACTGAATCAGTACCAAACATAAAATCAAAACGTCCACCGAAATCCCATTTATCACCCTCAGTGGCTACTGCACGTTGAATAAATAAATTCAATTGATTCAATTGAAATTCGCTAGCACGATCGGCAAAGGTAACAGGACCGTTAAATCTATCGGTTGGATTGACTGCGTTATAGGTAATACCTCCATTTAGCCAGCCACCGACGACAATACCATTATTTTTTAAAAACTTGGTTTCATTAATATCGTATTTTGTCAGAGCCTTAATCATGCCTTTTTCTGGCAACACCTCATATTGTTCAGCTTTTGCGTTAATATCTGCCTCTGTTGCATCTTCTGCCGCTTCTGCTGCTGTTCCGACAGTAAACGATAATAAACTGCCGATAGCCGCTGAAATCATTCGGTTTTTGCGATTTAACAACAAGTGTTTCATTTTATTAGCTCCTTCGATAATCAAATATGAAAGAGGAAAGGCAAAGAAACCTCCCCTCAATTACAATAACTTTAGCAGATAATGTGCCAATCGTTGTTTTAATGATAAAACCGTTGCTTATACGTTATTGCTCAGAATTATAGCTAATATTCGACCCAAAGAAGTGCATATAATGCAAATATTGAACCAATAGTGGGCGTATTTTTCGGTAATGTAAAAACTAAGTTATCATGACTATTTTTTTAGTGGCTAACTCAATAAAAAAGATGGTATCTTTAACTCGTTTTCATAAAACATCAACCCAATAATCTTAGGAGACGCTATACATGGCTATTGCAAAAGTATTAAAAATGATCGAAGACAACGACGTAAAATTTGTCGATTTTCGTTTTTGTGATACACGCGGTAAAGAACAACACGTTACTTTCCCTGCACACAGTATTGATGAAGATACCTTTGAAGAAGGTAATATGTTTGATGGTTCTTCAGTCGCGGGCTGGAAACACATCAATGAATCCGACATGATTTTAATGCCAGATCCAACGACTGCGGTAATGGATCCTTTCTTTGATGACAACACCTTAATTTTGCGTTGCGACATTATCG
This sequence comes from Methylococcales bacterium, assembly GCA_037133675.1. Lineage (GTDB taxonomy): Bacteria > Pseudomonadota > Gammaproteobacteria > Methylococcales > Methylomonadaceae > UBA4132. Next base: position 30,471 of record JBAXNR010000005.1, on the reverse strand, counting down.
AACCTAAAAACATGCAAGGCTATGAGCGCGATCCTCGTTCATTAGCTAAACGTGCAGAAGCTTATTTACAATCAACTGGCATTGCTGATATGGCGTTCTTTGGTCCAGAAAACGAATTCTTCATCTTTGATGACGTGCGTTGGGGTACTGATATGAGCGGCTCTTTCTACAAAGTTGACTCAGAAGAAGCAGGTTGGAATTCAGAAAAAGTTTATCCAGACGGCAACACAGGACATCGTCCTGGTATTAAAGGCGGTTATTTTCCTGTGCCACCTGTTGATTCATTCCAAGACATTCGTTCTTCAATGTGCTTAACATTAGAAGAAATGGGTCAAACTACTGAAGTTCACCATCACGAAGTAGCGACTGCGGGTCAATGTGAAATCGGCGTAAAATTTAACACACTGGTTAAAAAAGCCGACGAAGTATTAGTACTGAAATATGTTATTGCTAACATTGCTCATGCTTACGGCAAAACAGCTACTTTTATGCCTAAACCCTTAGTTGGTGACAACGGTAGTGGTATGCACGTTCACCAATCGTTATTTAAAGACGGCAAAAATCTGTTCACAGGTGATTTGTATGGTGGTTTGTCTGAAACTGCATTGTTCTACATCGGCGGTATCATCAAACATGCTAAAGCCTTAAACGCATTCACTAACGCGTCAACAAACAGCTACAAACGTTTAGTACCTGGTTTTGAAGCCCCTGTTATGTTGGCTTACTCAGCGCGTAACCGTTCAGCGTCTATTCGTATTCCTTTCGTCAACAACCCAAAAGGTCGTCGTATCGAAGTACGTTTTCCTGACTCAACAGCAAACCCTTACTTAGCATTCGCTGCTATGATGATGGCTGGCTTAGACGGTATTCAAAACAAAATCCATCCTGGTGATGCGATGGATAAAGATTTGTATGACTTACCTGCCGAAGAAGCAAAAGCAATTCCACAAGTGTGTCATTCATTTGACCAAGCCTTAGACGCATTGGACAACGACCGTGAATTTTTAACACGCGGTGGTGTTTTCACTGACGACGTAATCGATGGCTACATTGCATTGAAAATGGAAGAAGTCACTCGTATCCGTATGAGTACACATCCTGTTGAATACGACATGTACTACAGCTTGTAAGAGCTAAGCCTGTTTCAGGCAATCCCAAGCAGTCCCAAGACCCCGCAAGTTATCTGACTTAGCGGGGTTTTTTATACCTAGACGTTCCCATACTATCCCACTAAATCCCGTTGTTTTTGCCCTTTTTATCTCCCCTTTTTTGAAAATTCCGTAAAATGGCAAAAAATCATAAAAAACAGGGTTCAATGAAACGTCTGCTATGAACTAACAGGAAAAAACAGGGATTCACGGCTTGTGAATGATGATTACGTTTATAATGCCACTAAAGTCCGACTGCTAAGCTGAGGAATCAAAAACAACATCACAAGGAGCGCATTAATGGCTGAACAGCTAAAAACCAGCAACAGCACGACACTATCAGATTTTATTTGGAAAATCGCTGATGTCTTATGGGGTGATTTCCAACACACTGATTTTGCCCGCGTCATGTTACCTTTATTACTGTTGCGGCGATTGGAATGTGTCTTAGAACCCACTAGAGAAGCGGTTACAGCCGAATGTTTGAAAGAACAAGACTCTGGTATGGATTTGAATATGATTTTGCCGCACAGATCGGGTTATTCCTTTTACAATACCAGCGACTACACCTTAGCCTCACTAGGTGCGACCGACACCCGCAAAAATCTCGAAGATTACATCTCGCAATTTTCTGACAATGTCAGCGTTATTTTTGAAGAATTTGATTTTGCCAATACCCTGATTAGGTTAGACAGAGCCAAGTTATTGTCTCGACTGGTCAATGACTTTGCTGCAATTGACTTACATCCTGATGTGGTTTCAGAGCGGGTTTTGAGTAATGCCTACGAACATTTAATACGCAAATTCGGTATATCGGTCAACGATAAAGCGGGCGAATTTATGACTCCCAGTGATGTCGTGCGGCTGGTCACTAAATTAGTGATACACAACGATGCAGATATTTTTACCAAAAAGGCGCGTAACATTTATGATCCTGCCTGTGGTATTGCGGGGTTTTTATCTGATGCCATTAAACAAATCAAAGAACTCAACCCACAGGCGAATATTGTCCCCTTCGGTCAAGAATTAAACCCAGAAACTCACGCAATGGCAATGATAGCCATGATGATACAAGGCTGTGAAACCGACAATATCAAACAAGGCAGCACCTTATCGAACGACCAATTGCAAGGCAGTAAATTTCATTATGGCTTAGCCAATCCGCCGTTTGGTTTTCCGTGGGAAAAAGACCAAAAAGCGGTGCTACAAGAACGCAAAGAACTTGGCGAATTAGGACGCTTTGGCGCAGGGCTACCGCGTATTAACGATGGTTCGATGCTGTTTTTACAAACGCTGGTTGCAAAAATGGAAACCCCAGAAAAAGGCGGTGGGCGTGTGGGTATCGTACTGTCTGGTTCACCGTTATTTAATGGTGGCGCGGGTTCAGGTGAATCAGAGATTCGCCGCTGGTTACTGGAACACGACTATATTGAAGCCATTTTTTCTTTGCCTAACGATATGTTTTTTAACACAGGCATAGGCACATACATCTGGATACTGAGCAATCACAAAACGCCTGAGAGACAAGGCAAAGTCCAATTGATTAACCTCAGCAACACTTGGACAGCCATGCGTAAATCAGAAGGCAGTAAACGCCGCTATTTATCCGATGAACAGATTAATGACATCGTGCAGGACTACGACCGCTTTAGTGAATCTGATCTGTGCAAAATTTTCAACAGTACCGAGTTTGGTTATCGACGTATCACCATTGAGCGTCCTTATCGCTTTATGTTTGATGGTGATGCACAAAGCATTCAACAACTGCAAGACAACAAAAGCTTTCAATCGTGGGATGACGACTTACAAACTGAGGTTTTAACCGTGCTGAATAACATGGCGCGTGCGTGTCGTGAGCAACACAGCCAAATCATAAACCGCGATAGTTTTCGCCTTGCGTTTGCTGAGTTAGTGGCGGCTAAAAAACTCAAAGAAACGCACTGGAAAGTCATTGAAAAATGCGTGAGAAAACCCTCAGAAACCGCCGATGGCTGCACCGACAAACACGGCAAACCCGAAGCCGATGCCGATTTACGCGACACCGAAAACGTCCCGCTGTCACAAAACATTGATGATTATTTTCAGCGTGAAGTATTGCCGCACGTTCCCGATGCGTGGATTGACCAAACAAAATGCGATGAACTGGACGGAAAAATAGGCATAGTCGGTTATGAAATCAACTTTAACCGCTATTTTTACCAATACACCCCGCCGCGTGCCTTGCATGACATTGATGCTGATTTAAAAGCCAGTGAAGCTAGAATTGCCGCGATGTTGGCTGAGATAGCGGAGTGACGTATGTTTTTTTATTGACTATGCTACGATATATTGTGTGCATATATGATGGCAGTTTTACATGACGATTAAAGTGATTGTTGATACTAATGTTCTAGTGGCTGGATTAATCAGTAGCAAAGGCTCGAACCGTGAAATTCTGCGCTTATGTCTTAAAGGAGAGTTGCAGCCTTTTGTTGGCAATGCCTTATATCTGGAATATCAAGACTTGCTGAATAGAGAAAAAATTCAGGCGTTGTGTCAACAAACATCAGTATCGTTAATGGAGTTTTTGGATGGTTTTGCCCACGTCTGTAAATCGGTTGATGCCCGTTATCTGTGGCGACCCAATTTGCGTGACGAAGCCGATAATCATTTAGTTGAACTTGCCATAGCTGCACAAGCCGCTTACATCATTACCAATAATATATCAGACTTTGCTTATCCTGAACTCAAGCATTTAGGGTATGAAGTTATCACTCCAGAACAATTATTGAGGCTATTAAAATCATGACCACCTTATCCATACGCTTACCCGATGACATGGCAGAAAAGCTCAAACGTATTGCCAAAATGCGTGACATCAGCTTGAATAAGTTGATGTTTGAATTATCAGTTCAAGTTTTGACAGAAGAAGAGGCGAAGCAACGTTTTATGGCAGCGCAATTACGCGGCAATCCTCAACGCGCATTGCAACTCTTAGATGAATTAGACGAATTGGGACTTTGAATAAAGCCAAGTAATTGGCTTTAACAAATCAGAATTTAATGGAAATTCACCATGAAAACTAAAATAAAAAATAAAAGTAAAATACTTGAAGCTATTTACGAAACCATGAATGATTTTCATACAAGTGGAATAATTGATGATGAAAAAATGCAACAGTATAAAGAAATGTGTTTAGAGCCTGAGTCCATTAAATTAGACGAAGATATTGAAATTGCCCGTTCGGTTTCATCATAAAACAAACTTATTAAACAGGACACAAACCATGCAAGCGATTGAATTTGAAGCAACGGCGTTTGAACACACCATTCGCATTCCTGAAACTATTCCAGATGGCGTAGTATTGCGCTTTTTAGTGCTGATTGATGACACAAAAAATCAAACTGCCAATACACAAAAAAGCCTGATTGCCTCTATGCCCAATGTAGGCACGGATGATGATTTTGCACGTCCTTTGGACTATGGCAGAGAAACCTCATGGGATATTTAATTGATACCAATGTAATATCAGAAAACCGCAAAAACGAAAAAGCCAATCTTGGGGTAAAAAACTGGTTTGCCGCCATTAATGATGAACAGGTTTATCTTTCTGTTTTGACATTGGGCGAAATTCGTCAAGGCATAGAACAATTAAAACGACGTGATATAACCGCCGCAAACCGACTACAACAATGGCTTGAACAAATCGAAGTCACATACGCGCCGCGCATTTTACCCATTACTCAACCTATTTCTGATTGCTGGGGACGTATTAACGTGCCTGATAAACTGCCCGTTATTGATGGCTATTTAGCCGCGACAGCATTAGTCCATAATTTAACTTTAGTCACTCGCAATATTAAAGATGTCGAACGCAGTGGTGTAAAGTTATTAAATCCTTTTGATGAAGAAACCAAATAATGAAATATCAAGCTTATTCCAGTTATAAAGATTCTGGGGTTGAATGGTTGGGGGTTGTGCCTGAGCATTGGCAAGTTAAGCGGTTAAGATTCATTGCTACATACAAAAATAGTAATGTCGATAAAAAAAGTTATGAGGGGCAGTCGTCCGTCAGACTCTGTAATTATGTTGATATTTACTGCAATGAGTTCATAAAAAATGACATGAATTTTATGATTGCTACTGCTTCTAAAGCAGAAATAGAAACTATGAAACTTTCTTATGGTGATGTAATTATCACTAAAGATTCAGAAGATTCTAACGATATTGGAATTCCTGCGATAGTTTCTGAAAATTTGGATAATGTTGTGTGCGGTTATCATTTAACTGTTATTTCATCTGGAAATATTGATACTAATAGGTTTATTCATAGGGTAATTCAAAGCGATAAAACTAAGTTTTATTTATTTATTATGTCGCTTGGCATTACTCGATTTGGATTAGGTCAAAATACTATTGCCAATATTCAAATACCATTACCACCAACAACCCAAGAACAAACCGCTATCGCTAATTTTCTCGACCGTGAAACCAGCCACATTGATGAGTTAAGCAAAGAGAAACAACGTTTTATTGAATTACTCAAAGAAAAGCGGCAAGCCTTAATTAGTCATGCAGTCACTAAAGGTTTAAACCCAACGGTTAAAATGAAAAACTCAGGGATAGCTTGGCTAGGTGAAATACCTGAACATTGGATAAAAACACCAATTAAGTATGTATTAAAAGGAATAATTGATACAGAACACAAAACAGTAACTTTCTTTGATGAAGGAGAATATCTTGTAGTCAGAACCACTAATATAAAAAACGGAAAGCTTTTAATTGATGGGGCAAAGTACACTGATTACACTGGTTATATTGAGTGGACTAAACGTGGAAAGCCACAATCGGGTGATATTATGTTTACTCGTGAAGCTCCAGCAGGTGAAGCCTGTCTTGTACCAGAAGATATAAATCTTTGTATGGGACAAAGAACCGTACTAATGAAAGTCAATCATAAGTTACTTGAATCAAATTATGGTTTATTCTCTATTTATGGTGGGTTAGCGGCAGAATTTATACAAGCCTTATCACAAGGTACAACAGTTATTCATTTTAATATGAGTGATATAAATAATATTCCTATATTATTACCTCCCATCGAAGAACAAAACCAAATAGCCAACTACCTAAACCAACAAACCCAAAAAATAGACGCACTCATTACCGAAACCCAAAATTCCATCAACTTATTAAAAGAACACCGCGCCGCCTTAATCAGCGCGGCAGTCACAGGTAAAATAGATATAAGCTCATAACAAAAAACAGCGGGTATATACTGCTCAAGCCAGATTATCGTCATTCCAGCAGGGATGCTGGAATCCAGTACCAAGGATGGCATTATATTAAACACATCCCTGTGACTGGATTCTGGCATCCCTGCCAGAATGACGTGCTTTATATATGCGACTAATTACGATGAACTTAAATATTAAATTAAGGTGAAAAAATGCAAGCACAAAAACTATTATTAAAAACCAATGCGCAAGGTAAACTCGAAGGTTTACCTGATTTTATGCCTAATCAAACTGTTGAATTGATTTTATTATTTAACGAAGAAAACCAATTGGATACTAAAAAAACAATCTACAGAAAACCCCCTGCTAAATTAGCAGGAAAAATTAAAATTTTGGGTGATATTATTTCACCTGTCAGCGAGACCTCACTACCATTAAGTTAAGGAAAACCACGTCATTGCGGCAGGGATTGCCGCAATCCAGAAGCCAAGGATGGCGTACACTCAAACACATCCCTGTGACTGGATTCCAGCATCCATGCTGGAATGACGAGCTTAACTTAATGGCAATGGAGCGAGACCTACGAAACATTCGTTTAAATCATCCGCAAAACTGAGTATATCCAATGCCTCAAGACCATCACGAAATTCATTTAGAAGCTTATATCACCCAGAAATTAATCGAACAAGGTTGGCTTGAAGGTCAAACGCACGATTATGATATTGAACGTGCTTTATACCCTGAGGATGTGGTGGCGTGGGTGCAAACCACTCAAGCCAATGTTTGGCATAAGCTGGTGGAATTGAATGGCGAACGGGCGCGAACGGTGTTATTGGATAGAGTGGCAAAAACACTGAATGAACCCGACTGCGGCACACTTTATGTGTTACGCAATGGTGTTGAGATTGCGGGTGTTGGGCAGATTGATTTAAGCCAGAAACAACCCGAAGACGAGCGCAACGCCACGTTGTTACAGGATTATGCCGCGAACCGTTTGCGAGTAGTGCGGCAGCTTAAATACAGCAAACACCGTAACTGGGAAATTGATTTAGCGTTTTTTATTAATGGCATTGCCGTGGCAACGGCTGAATTAAAAACCGATTTTACCCAAGATGTTGAATCGGCTATGCGTCAATATCGGGAAGACCGTTTACCAAAAAATGAACCGCTATTGACGTATAAACGCGGCGCGGTGGTGCATTTTGCGGTGTCGGAGAGTGATATTCGTATGACAACGCAATTGGCAGGGGCTAACACGATTTTTTTGCCATTCAATCAGGGCAATAACGGTCATGTAGGTAATCCAGCCAGAGCCGATGGCGAATACCCGATTGCTTATTTTTGGGAACAGGTGTGTCAGCCGCAAACGTGGTTGCGTATTTTTCATAATTTTGTGTATGAGGAAAAGCAAGACAAAGTAACGGCACAGGGCAAAGCTTATACGCAAAAAACCCAGATTTTTCCGCGCTTTCATCAATTGCAAGCGGTTAATTTAATGCTTGCCGATGCGAAAGCCAACGGTGCAGGTCAACAGTATTTATGTGAACACAGCGCGGGTTCAGGCAAAACCAGCACCATTGCGTGGACGTGTCATGATTTGATTCGTTTGCGTAGCCCCGACGGTAAAGCGATTTTTGATTCGGTGATTGTGGTGTCAGATAGAAATGTATTGGATGCTCAGTTACAAGACGCGGTACAACAAATTGACCATGATTTCGGCACGATTTGCGCGATTGATCGTGAGCAGTCGTCGTTGCCCAAAAGTAAGCAATTGGCACAGGCGTTGATTGCAAAAACGCCGATTATTGTGGTGACTATTCAAACTTTTCCTTATGCACTGGAAGCGATTTTAACGGAAAAATCATTAGCAACGCGCCAGTTTGCGGTGATTATTGATGAAGCGCATAACTCGCAAACAGGCAGTACCGCGCAAGGTTTACGCGCCGTGTTAGCAATGGAATCAAGACAGAATATGGATGAAATGACGGTTGAAGATTTATTGTTGGCAGTGCAGAAATCCCGTGTCAGACCTAGCAATGTCAGTCATTTTGCCTTTACTGCTACCCCTAAACATAGCACGTTAACGCTGTTTGGGCGTATTGATTCGGTTGATAACAAACCTAAATCGTTTCATCTTTACACCATGCGTCAGGCGATTGAAGAAGGCTTTATTTTGGATGTGCTGGAAAATTACACGCCTTATAGCGTTGCTTATAATCTGCAAAAAACAATCGAGGATGACAAGCGCGTTGATAAAAAATATGCACGGCGGGCATTGGCAAAATGGGTGTCTTTAAACGAGGTTAATATCACGGAAAAAGTTGAATTTATTTTGCAGCACTTTTCAGAGAATGTGGCGCGTTTGCTGAATGGTGAAGCAAAAGCAATGGTGGTTACAAGTGGTCGTGCGGAAGCGGTTAAATATAAGCTGGCTTTTGAGATAGCCATTAAAAAACAGGGTTTGCAGAATATTCGTACTTTGGTGGCTTTTTCTGGCAAGGTGTCGGGTAAAAAACTGGGCGAAGGGTTTAATGTTGATTCTGAAAAGGAATATACAGAAACTAATCTTAATCCTGAAATTGGTTCTTTAGAGTTACGCAAAGCCTTTGAGCAACAAGAATACCGCTTGATGCTGGTCGCTAATAAATTTCAGACGGGTTTTAATCAGCCAAAGCTTGTAGCAATGTATCTGGATAAAAAAATCAGCGGTGTGGAAGCCGTGCAAACCCTATCAAGATTAAATCGAACATACTCAGGTAAGGATCAAACCTTTGTCATTGATTTTGCCAATGAAGCGGATGTGATTCTGAGTGCTTTTAAGCAATATGATGATGGCGCGACTGTGGAAAATGTGCAGGACTTGGATGTGGTTTATGAACTGAAAAGACAGCTTGATTCGCAAACTATTTATAATCTGGATGACTTGGATACGTTTAAGAAAGTACGCGCCGAATCAGTATTGAAAAATCAAGATGAGGCTATCCATAAGCGTTTATACGCCACTACGCAACGCCCTAGCGATGTTTTTAACGGCAAGTTAAAAAATTTAATAGAGAGTATTCAGTATTGTGAAAATGCCTATCAAAAGGCACACAAGGCGGGTAACGCACTCTTCAAACAACAATATGAACAACAACGCAGTGAGTACACTAAAGCGCGTGAAGCGTTGATGTTATTTAAAACCCGTTTGGGGCGTTTTGTCAGAGTGTATAGCTATATCGCACAATTGATTTTTCTCGATGATGCTGAGCTGGAAAATTTCGCTGCATTCGCTAAGTTGCTAGCTAAACGCTTGCAAGGTATCACACCAGAGCAAATTGATTTATCAGCGTTGATGATGACGGGGTATGAAATTAAACCAGCGGCTATGCCTGATGGCGTGAAAGAAGACTTAGTTTTAAAGCCGATTAAGTCAGATGAGGGAATACCCAATGACCGCGAGAAGGAATTTTTACAGGATATTATTCAGCGCATTAATAACGTGTTTGGCAATATCGCGCCTATTAATAACCAAAAGTATTTTAATTTTGCCGCACAGATTGCACAAAAGACACGGGAAAATAATTCGATTGTTGAGCTAATTAATGCAAATAACAAGGAGGATGCGATAAATTGCGGCTTGCCAAAAGCTGTTACGCATGAGGTAAATCAAGCAAGGTCTTCACATGACAATACTATTGCCAGAATGCTATTCGATAAAAATAATCCACAAGCGATGAAGGATTTTGTCGAAATAATTTATGATTTAGTTAAAAAAGATAATGGTAATAATATACTGGGTATGTAACAACTACTCCTTTCTTAGTCAGAAAACGTGCAGTTTTTTTATTGCAGAATAACGGATAACATCCCTTGAAGGGATGTTATCCGTGCTGAAATGGCAACTATACGGTTTTTGAATCAAAACGGAGTAATCACAGGTTTTTAAATGGAACATAAGAATAAGGCAATGGCACTACATTAGAAAAAACGCAAGCAGTTAGCTTTGATTGCATCGAAGGGATGTTGTCTTATGTCGAACAGGAAAAAAAGCATACAGATCGTATTTCTGTTGTCAGCTTATTGGCTGAGGGAGCTACTTTTTATGATGATAAATTTTTTCGTCTTTGTGTCTAGCAATTATTTTTTAAATTCTCCCTGCCGCCATAATTTTTCAAACTTATCTCTAGCACGGATGTATTCATTGCCACAAGTAACTAAAAGATCGTGATCTTGATTGGGCGACTGGCATTTGTCTGGTTTTTTATAAGACGCTTTAAACTTTATCCCCATTTGTTTTTGATCTTCTTCCTCGGCAATAACAGCGGGATCCTTAACTACTGGATTAATTTCGGCAATCGGTGCTGGTGTTGTGCTGATCGGTGGTGCTGGAATAGATTCTTCTATGGGTTTGGGGGCGATGGGTGGTGGTAGTGTTGCGGGCAATAAACTATCAACAGAACTAGACTTAGGTGGCGGAAGTGTTTTTAATGCAGCACTAACCAATTGTTCCGCGAATGCCCCTGTATATAAATACAACAATGAGCCGCCTAACACGATCCCTAGACTGACACCTAGGGTAATTTGTAGTATTAATTTCATGACTGAGTTCGCTCAATGTTGATTAAAAAGTAATATGGGGCTTGCTTGATGATAGGTTTGTGTATCGTATCAAGTCGGTGACAGTATCACAGAATGAGAGTGAACTGAAAGTGAATAACCCAGCACAAGCCCGTGTGGAGCGGAGCGTGGAACACAGGGAACAGTGGTAGCCCACGAAAAGCCCCTCATTACGCAAGCTCCATGTGGGCTATTGTATTCAACATCATTCAATTTCTATTTGCCAATCTTCACTAGATAAGCCGACTATTTGTATAGCTTGATTACAAAAACGATGAATTCGTTCAGCACTTAAATTTGTTTCAACGTAAAATCCATTCTTTAATTTTTTTGTTTTACGAAGTTTTGTCGAATCATCATTAATAAAACGTGGATAATCTTTTGCTAATTCTTTAAAAGATTCGGATTCATATTCCGCAATCCAATTTAAAAGCTCAACAAAAAGATTGCTCCATGATTTTACAATAAACTTATGACCTGAAATAACCAATAAATTAGGTTTTTTACCTGTTACACCGTCATCATTTTTAGCTTGATTGCATTCGCCAAAATAGTGCCATATTTTTAAAGCAATATCTGCTAAATAATCGGCACGTTTTTCAATGGCTTCACTATTCCATTGTTCAATATCAAAAAAATATTTATTCAATGAAAAATTACTTTGTATAAATAATTGTTTTTTCTCACTAAATGATTTATTTGATAATTCTGGGTTATAAGCCGTAAGTGTTAAATTACCAAGAGTATTCAAATATAAATCATGATCTTGTTGCCAAGTTTCACCCAATTGAGTTTGCCATATTTTTGAAAGTGTTTGCGGCATAATATGTTCAATGCTAATTTTTCCATCAAAATTAGGTTGTTCTTTATGGTTAAATGAGCGTTCTATTGTTTCCAATATTAACCGTGTTTTTTGCTGTTTATCACCATTACCATATAATCGAGATTCAATTAAACTACGTCTAAAATCGCTATCTTTTGGGTAGTTTTGTGATTGAAGATAACTGCGTAATCCATCGACAAAATTTGGTGATTGCTTGATAGCATTGATATAAAGCGTGGGGAGAATCTTATTTAAACCTTGCGTAGGCATATTGCAAATAAAACGCCGAATTAAAAAGTTCTCTAAAATTTTTAATACTTCAACAAACTCAATAGATGTTAATTCGTTCGTTTTATAATGAAAATAACAATTTAGTAAAAATGGATATAACACTGTAAAATCTAGGCGTTTAATACGAATTAAATTTTGCTGGATAGCTAAATTTTTTTCCTTTTCTGGATTAATTATTTTATCGTAATAATCGGAAAACTGTTTAATACGATTTAATTCTGCTAACGCATCTTTATGGCGATCAACTTTTTGCTTCAATACTAAATAAACTTCGTCCTTTTTAACGATTACACCGTCACTTGCTAAATAATGACGCATAAACTCCGTTAGTTGTTCGCCTAACGCATCCTGCATAGGCAACCAATAATTTTTATAAATATGGTCTTGTTGTGTTGTATCAATTCGCATAAAAAAATAATTACGAATTAAATCGGCTTGAGTTAAGGTAAGACCTTTAGCATTTAAACTTTCAAAAACAATATAAGGATTATCATCATTTTCTAAAATAATACTAACAACAGACAGTCGATTAGCTATAACTTGATTTAATTTTTCACAATCTAGTTGTTTAATACCTTTTTTAAAAAAATGATAACAATTAACAAGTAAATTATTATTCTGTATTTCAGATTGTCCGTTTATTAACCCTAAGAAAGCGTCACGATCTTGTTGCGTAGGCATTAATTTATAATGACTCAATCCATCATGATATTGATTTGTTAATAACGTATTTTGAATTTTATCAGCAAGTATTTTACCTTCTACTTGTGCAATATCACGCAATAAAATTAGCAAAACAAAAATAGTGGTTAAACGCTGTTGACCATCGATTAATAAATACGGTGTGACATTTTCAGGTTTTGAATTAGTTGGCATGGTAACGATAGAACCAATAAAATGATTACTTGCATCATCGTTTTCATACAAATCATTTAAGTCGTCTATTAATTCTTGCCATTGTTTTTTTTGCCAACTGTAAGGACGTTGAAACAAAGGCACAAGATATTGTTTTGTGCCTTCAATAAGCGTCTGGAAATTAGTTTCTGATGCTTTCATTTTTTGTTTTATTCTGGTTTAGTTTGTAAGTCTGGTTAGCGTTAGCATAACCCGACAATATCATCGCATTATGTTGGGTTACGGCTATCGCCTAACCCAATCTACTTAATTAACTGCGTTATCAGGTTGCTTTATATAATCTCGTAGGGCTTTATTAATCAGCATCATAGCTAGAAGCTTATCTAATTATTGATTTGATTTAACGAGCATTTCAAACAATAAAAAATAACCGCTACGCTGATAATAATCCAAATACTGCCCCATAATAAGGTTGTGCCACCTACATAGTCGGCTAATAAATAAGCATCGGATTGTAAATAACTGCGTGAAATAGTATCGCTGTAAATATCTAGCGGTGCGTACATCATGCTGGTTAAGCCGATTAATCTCAGTGCAAAATCGTTATATTGTTCAGCTAAATATTTTGCCATTAATAGCATTGCCCCGCCTATTAATAAACCAAATAGCCAACTAAATAGGCTGCTGGATAATACAACGGTGATAATGATAATACTGAAAGCTAATACCGTCATAATCGCTTTGTCATAATGGCTTTTAACACTGGCAAGGTAAATAACAACCCCCCAAAGTAATGAGCCTATATAACCTGCTGATAAGGTAATAAATCGATTACCACCTTGGGAAATAACATGACCACCTTGTTGCTGATTAATAACTAATTCTTTAACTGTACCGCCTGTTAATATTGTGGCTATTGCATGAGAGGATTCATGAAAAAATACTACCAATAATTTTAGTGGGTAGAGTATTGGATATTCCCAAGCCACCATAATTAAGCCTAATAAAAAAATAAGATAACTCAGTTGTTTCATTGAAAATCCAGCCTAGACGATACATGATTATTCTCCTAGTTATTTAGTTTCCACGGGTGCGGCGCGTCACTGCCCACAGTTAAGGAAAAAACCCCAGCGGGGTGAAATGTTGAATGAGAGCAAACATTTCACCCCTACGCGGCTTGATTGTATTTATATTTTGTTGCTACAACCATTTCACCGCTACGCGGTTATCGACAATCTTTCTTAACTGTGGGCAGTGGTGCGGCGCGTGGGAACGAAACTTTATTTAAAATTTGTAGCCTCTATGTACTGCAACAATCCCTTGCGTCATGTTGAAATATTCACAACGTTCTAGCCCTGCGTTTTCCATCATGGCTTTGAGTTCGTCTTGTTTGGGGTGCATACGAATGGATTCGGCTAGGTAGCGGTAGCTGTCTTCGTCTTTGGCAACGATTTTGCCGATTTTAGGCAGTAGTTTGAATGAGTAGAAATCGTAGACTTTTTCGGTGATTTTATCAACGGGGTGGGAGAATTCCAGCACGATGACGCGACCACCTGGTTTTAATACACGGTACATGGAACGTAAGGCGGCATCTTTATCGGTGACGTTGCGTAAGCCGAAGGCGATACAGACGCAATCGAAGGTGTTATCGGCGAACGGTAGGCATTCGGCGTTGACTTGGGCGTAGAGGATATTGCCGACTAAGCCTTTGTCGATGAGGCGATTGCGTCCTGTGCGTAGCATTTCGGAGTTGATGTCGGCTAGGACGACTTGTCCGTTTTTGCCGACGCGTTGTTCAAATAGGGTGGTTAAATCGCCTGTGCCACCTGCTAAATCTAGCACTTGTTCGCCTTGACGAACGTTGCTGAGTTGCACGGCAACGCGCTTCCATAAGCGGTGTACGCCCATCGACATGAGGTCGTTCATGATGTCGTATTGTCCTGCAACTGAATCAAATACGCCGCGCACCAATTTAACTTTGTCTTCGGTGGCGACTTCTTTAAAGCCAAAATGGGTGGTGTTTGTAGTCATGATGATTCTCTGAATTAGTGTGAGGTGTGTCGTTGATGACCTGCATTTTGTAGCTCTTGCAGGTAGATTGTCCATAGTGTGCAATAGTCATCACCCAGTTGGTAGAGCAAATCCCAAGTGTAGATGCCGCTGTTGTGTCCGTCGGTGAACACGGGCGAAATGCCATAGTTACCAACAGGTTTAATTTCGCTAATGCCTACGTCTTCTTTGCCGACTTGTAAAATTTCTTGTCCTACTCCGTGTCCTAGTGCTTCTGCCGAAGGTGTGTAGACGCGTAGGTATTCACAGGGTAAGTTGAAGATTTTGCCGTCATCAAAATGGATTTCAAGGCTACGAGAAAGCTGGTGCAGAATAATGTTAGTCGGTCTGCTGTTACAAGGTTTATTGGTTAAGCGCATTATGTTTAGTGTTTAGGTGTTAGTGAGCAAACATGATTGGTGTCGCCTTGTTCAATTTGCAAGGTGCAATGATGAATGGAAAAATCATGTTCTAGGATGTGGGTGACTTTATCAATAAAAGCGTCATTAGGACACCCATTAGGCATGACTAAATGCACGGTGAGCGCGGTTTCAGTGGTGCTTAAGCCCCAAATATGTAAGTCGTGGCAGTCGGTCACGCCATCTAATTGATATAAATAGTCTTCAATTGCCGCGCCGTCTATGTTTTCAGGCACAGCACTGAGCGCGAGACGCATGGATTCACGCAATAAACTCCATGTGCCGATGACGATGACGATGACAATTAATAAAGTAATCGCAGGGTCTAGCCAATAATAATTATTGGTATAAAACATGACTAAACCGACAATAACCACTGCCAGCGAGACCGCCGCATCTGCCGCCATGTGCAGAGTCGCGCCACGAATATTCATATCCTGTTGACTGCCTTTAAGAAACAGCCACGCGGATATACTATTAATGATAATGCCAACGCCTGCAATTGCCGATACCGTGAGACTTTCTACCACGGGCGGCTGATTAAATCGTTCTACCGCTTCCCACGCAATCGCCCCACAAGCAACTAATAACAACATAGCATTGGCAAGCGCGGCGAGTATGGAGGTGCTACGCAAGCCGTAAGTGTAGCGTTTGCAGGGTTGTTTACGCGCTAATAATATTGCACCTCCTGCCAACACCAAGCCCAATACGTCAGACAGGTTATGCCCTGCATCGGCGATTAAGGCGGTGGAATTAGCGATAAAACCATAGATAAACTCTATTATCACAAAGCCAGTATTTAAAACGATAGCAATGGCAAACGCCCGCCCGCTTTGAGGCGCGGGGCTGTGATGGTGTGAATGTTCGTGTGAGTGGTGATGAGTCATATATTTTTGTAGTGTAAAAAATATCGTTCGAGCCGCGCTCTAATTGGTTTCAATAAAAATAGAACGCATTTGTGTAATATCTGCGTCAATTTGTTCAATACTACACGGTTTTTCAATACATCCGCACGCGTGTTGGAGGGTTTTGGGGTATAGATTCAACCAAGGTAACAATAACTCTTACATTATCTTGTTCAGGTGCATCATCCTGCCAATCTAAATGACCTTGTTTATAAATTGCTGCGTAACTTTTTAGCATGATTGTGTGCCAATGGTGTGTGAGGTGAATAAAGGTGTGTGATGCGCACTCTACACAACTGAGCTTTTCTCTTTGGTTTATTGTGTCATTGGAATTCGACAGGGATTAAGATTTGTATACATCGCCTCTACTATCCGCTTTATAAACATAAATGAATAATTCAGTATTTGTAATTTCATATAAAAAACGATATTTTCCGATACGAGCCTAAAGTGTCCTTTTTTATTTATCATCGCTTTAATATCAAGACTCGCAGAACGGGGGTTATTACTTAGCTGTTCAAAAGCCGTGATAATTTTTATTTTTAACTGATGTTCAGATTTATCTAAAAACTTAACAATCTGTTTGGAAATCTCTAACTTATAAGCCATATTTTTCTTTTAGGCTTGCTAGTGAAATACTCTCCCCTGCTTTTTTTTCAGCGACTGCCGTCTAATAATCTATTTCATCCTCTGGTGTAAAAGTTGTATCATCATATTCAAATATTTTTACCGCATCACTGGGAAATGTATGCAAAAAAGATAATACGCTATCTTTAACGTCATCGCTTATTTTTAATAATACCGTTTGCATTTTATTATCTCCAAAAGAGGTGAGCTTGTTTTTTATCTATTGCTAGGCAAATGGTGGGCAAACGATAGAGCTGTTTGCCCACCCTACAGGACTACTTGCTATCCTACAGGGCTATTCAGGCAAGCCAAGCCATGCAAGCGGTAGTTTCCCAAATTTATAATGACAGTTGACGCTATTTATATAATCGAGAACGTCTTTATATTCAGGTTTTTTAAACCAATCATTTAATACATAAACATATTCGACTTTTAAATCGATGGTAATAACCAGTTTTTGATATTGCTTACGTTTAAAATCACAGGTTTGTAATTTTTCATCAACTGAACCAGCGACTTGTTGATATTTCACTTCGATTATAAAAAGAGTTTCTCTTACTATGACTAATAGTGCGTCATCGGGTAATAGTCTTTTTGATAAAATAGCCTTCCAATCAATTCCATTTTCTTCCAAGTAACGGTAAAAGTCGTACTTTCTAAAACATCTTGCAACTAACTCACCGTTAAAGAAAACACCTTTACCCGCTTGAGAAAATATCGGTTTTATTTCGTAGCCATCAATAGATGCTAATAAATCATGAAAATCGACTTCTTTTTCAAACTCCAAGCCTGTTTGAGTATTTGAACCACCCAGTCCGCCTTCTATCATTTTAATCTTCCATCATGTCAGCAATGTAATGAATTGCTTCGGGATTATTCTTGTATTTACGAAGTAAATCTACCACGTCTTGCTTAGACATATAGCCTTCTTCGGTGATTGGTTTATCATCAATCACACCATTCTCTATTGCATTTTGTCTCGTTGGTATCCATAAAAATGATTCTGAATTATTATCTTTATGTTTAATTGATTGTTGCATGATTACCACCTCTTTTATTTTGATTTTTTTGCTATCTCAGAATCCAAGCGTTTTTTGCTTAATTCAATAAATTCGCTCTCTAATTCAATACCTACATATTTTCTACCGTGTCTAATTGCGGCAACACCAGACGTGGCACTACCATTAAACGGGTCAAAAATAAAATCATCTGGATTCGTTGAAGCTAAAATACAACGCTCAACTAATTTTATAGGCTTCTGTGTAGGATGTTTGCCGAATTCTTTTTCTTCGCGTGGTGGTGAAGTAAAATTCCAAATATTACTCATTATCTGTTCATCTTCATTTTTTTCTTGTGTCGTGGAATTAAGTCGCCAAACATTTTTCATTTGTTTATCGCCGTTTTCTTTTCTCATGTCGGCATAATTAAATAAATGCTTAGACTTTTGATTTTTTGCCGCCCACAAAACAGTTTCCGTAGAATGAGTAAAATAACGGCACGATAAATTAGGTGGTGGATTTGGTTTTTCCCAAATAATATCATTGAGAATTTTCATATCCAATTGTTGCATGGCATAACCGATAGAAAATATAACGTGCTGTGTGCCACTAATCCACATCGTGCCATTGGGTTTTAATAAGGCTTGGCAACGTTTTAACCATTCAAGATTAAACGCATGATTAACTTCCGCCCCGCGTGATTTATCCCAATCACCTTTATGCACACTCACCATTTTTCCCGCTTGACAACTAATACCGCCATTCGATAAAAAATAAGGCGGATCAGCAAATATCATATCAAATTTACCTTGTGGAAATTTGGCAATTAATATATCCATAAATTCTAAGCAATTCGCTTGATATAGCCAAACGCCATTATCATCATTCCGATAAACTAATTTATTCGGGGAAAGTTTAGATTCTTTTAATACCAGATCAGAGAATGGATCATTACCCGTATTTATATTTTCTTCGCGTATGGCATATTCCATTGATTTCATAGTTTATATATAAAGTTATTTATCGTTCCCACGCTCTGCGTGGAATATCGTTGTTTCATCGTTCCAACGCTCTGCGTTGGAATGCCTCAGTTGACGCTCCAGCGTCTTCATAATTTAAACCAAATACATTATTAAATATTAACGCTGATTATTTGCTGTATTGGACTATTTAAAATAATTCATTATAAGGACGCTGGAGCGTCTTCAAATACATTCCAACGCAAAGCGTTGGAACGATGTATTATTTAACTGACTCACATAATGTTTCGGTATTTAGTTTTATTTTATTCAGTGATGCACAATTTCTAATAACGCTTCTTGAATCGTGTCATTATTTACGCCGTGCCGTTCTAAACTGGCAATAAAAGCGGTGATAGTTTCTTCTTCCAGTAATTCTAAATCTTTACGCAAACATTGCCCAATATAGGCTTTTATTAGCGGTTGATAATCGGTAAAACCGAGTTTAATAGCAACACGTTTTAAATCGTCCACTACATCACTGGGGATATTAAGGGTTATTTCTGTCATTTGGCGATTTTTATTTAGTCGCTTTTTGAGTGTTTCAATTTTCATAAAATCCTCGTTCTGTTCGTGTGGCTTTTCTGGCAGAAATAATCCTGATGACATCGTTTTCTTCTATTAAAAGATGCACGACAAATAAAGCTCCACTGTTTATCCATGCCGATAATGGCATCTCTTGTTTCGTTGTTTTGACTTGCTTCTACGATGCGCAAGAAGGGATCAAAAAAAGCCTGTGTTGCTTGTTCAAACGATATGCCATCATGTTTGGCAATGTTTGTTGCGGCTTTATTTTGATCCCAAACAAAGGTGATGCCGTTTTGACTATGGTATTTATCCATTTACAAAATATATCGACTCAAATCCTCATCTTCGGCAAATTCAGTTAAATGTCCATCGACATAGGCTTCATCAATGATGATGGTTTTATCCATTAAATCAGGTGCGTTAAAAGAAATTTCTTCTAATAGGCGTTCTAGCATGGTGTGTAAGCGTCTTGCGCCGATGTTTTCGGTGGTTTCGTTGACTTGAAAACCCAGTTCAGCAATGCGTTTTATGCCGCTTTCAGCGAAAGTAAGCGATACGCCTTCGGTGGCTAATAAGGCTTCATATTGTTCTGTTAGTGAGGCATTCGGCTCAGTTAGAATACGGACAAAATCATCGGCGGTTAGGGCGTTGAGTTCGACTCGAATCGGGAAACGACCTTGTAATTCTGGGATTAAATCAGAGGGTTTGCTGACATGAAACGCGCCTGAGGCGATAAATAAAATGTGATCGGTTTTTATTGTGCCGTATTTAGTGCTGACGGTACTGCCTTCGACTAAGGGCAATAAGTCACGTTGTACGCCTTCACGCGAGACTTCGCCACCGCCGCCGCCCATTTCTGAGCGTTTACAAATTTTGTCGATTTCATCCAGAAACACGATACCGTTTTGTTCGACGGCTTCGACGGCGCGTAAGCGGATTTCTTCTTCGTTGACCAGCTTTTCTGCTTCTTCTTCTTGCAGAGTTTGCAGGGCTTTTTTGATATTCATTTTGCGTGAGCGGGTTTTGCCTGATCCCATGCTTTGAAACATTCCTTGTAATTGGCTGGTCATTTCTTCCATACCTGGAGGAGCCATAATTTCTACGCCCATCGGTGATACATGAACATCGATTTCTATTTCTTTGTCATCCAGATTACCTTCACGCAGTTTTTTGCGCATTTTTTGGCGCGTGGAGCTTTCTGTGTCAGATAACATACCGCCATCGGCTCTGGGTAATAAAATATCTAAAATGCGTTCTTCGGCGGAATCAAAGGCTTTGGTTTGCATTTTTTCCATTTCAGCGACGCGGGTCATTTTGACGGCGGTATCGACTAAATCACGAATAATGGAATCGACATCACGTCCAACATAACCGACTTCGGTAAATTTAGTAGCTTCTATTTTGATGAATGGCGCGTTAGCTAATCGGGCAAGACGGCGGGCGATTTCGGTTTTACCAACGCCTGTAGGTCCTATCATAAGAATGTTTTTGGGAGTAATTTCATCGCGTAAGGCAACATCGACTTGTTGTCTGCGCCAGCGGTTGCGTAGCGCAATAGCTACCGCACGTTTGGCGTTGGCTTGACCAATAATGTGTTTGTCCAACTCACTTACGATTTCTTTCGGGGTCATTTGGGTCATAATTTTACTCGTTAGGTTCTGCGTCTAGTTCGGTGTCCAGCTCTGCGTCTAGTTCTTCTATGCGCAAATTATGATTGGTATAAATACAAGTATCAGCGGCAATATTGAGTGAGCGTTCGACAATTTCTCGCGCACTTAGATTGGTATTTTCCAGTAAAGCACGCGCTGCCGCTTGGGCATACATACCGCCTGACCCAATAGCCAGTAAATTATATTCGGGTTCAATGATGTCACCAGAACCTGAAATAATCAGCGAAGTTTTGGCATCGGCAATGATAAGCAAGGCTTCAAGCTTGCGTAAAGCACGGTCTGTACGCCATTCTTTTGCCATTGCAACAGCGGCTTTGGTTAAATTACCGTTACTTTTTTCTATTTTGGCATCAAAGAGTTCAAATAGCATGAACGCATCGGCTGTCGCACCTGCGAACCCCGCAATAATTTTCCCGTGATATAATCTGCGCACTTTGCGGGCGTTGCTCTTCATCACTGTATTGCCTAAGGTGACTTGACCATCACCGCCGATGACAACTTTGCCCGCTCTACGAACAGAAAGTATGGTTGTTCCTCTAAACACGTTGAATACATCCTAAAATTACGATTGTGTGAGGGGGTAATTTTACATGGTATACCGTTAAAATGTGGGAAAATGTTGAATTCAACTACGATCATTACTTTTTATGCTACGCTATCCAGTCAAACTTTAAACGTTAAGCTGGAAAAGTAATGCTTATCTATGTATTTGATATTAATGATTTATGTAATCAAGTAAACAATTATTTTATTGGCTATCTATAATTGTACCTTTAAAAACACATTGTTATTGCTTATGTGTTTTGGAAGCGGTCTTTGTAAAAACAGCCTAGAATGACTAAATTGATGTAATTTTGTCACTGAGATGCCTGTAGATTTTTATTAGGCAATAGGCTTGTAAAATGATAACTTAAAGCTATTCTCTAACCCTGATATTAAGAAATTATTATATGAGTAATAATACCCATTTGGTTACTTGTGATGACTGTGATGTTCCTGAGAAATCAGAAGTGGTAGGGCTTTTCTCCCTAAAAAATACAGGTATCCTTTGGGGTAGTGCGGAAGTTTTGCAACCTAACGAAAGCCTAGAAAAACTGGTGTTTCTGATTGCTAAAAAACCTAAGCAACTAACTAATCATGTACAGCGAATATATTACTGTTTTCAAAAAAATCTAAATAAACAGCTTTTTGCTGCTATTGTCGATTTTTTGATTGTTTTAAATCGGCAAGGTCAGCCCATTAGTTGGCGCGTCGTATTAGGCGCGAAATCTCGATTGACCACAGAACAATTTGAAGAACTCAAGGTTTATTTGAAAGGTAAACACACGGATATTAATCTACTGTCTGGGAATCAATACTCGATTTTTAGTAAAGGACTGGTCGGTGTTAATAAGCTGATTCAGCAGATTGAGAAGGAAGAAAAAGAGGACGACCCTTTAACCATCGCGCTTGATCATATTGAATATAGCCAATTGGATGATGCAAAAAAAGTGCTTGAGGAGGCCATTTTAGTGCAGCCAGAAAGACAAGATTTGCGTCAGGAGTTATGTGATCTTTACAAATTGACAGGTGATCCAAGTGGGTTTCATCAAATGATGGCTAAATTAACTCGGTTGGGCGTGGGCATGACGGATGACTGGAATCAATTAAACAATTATTTTAAAGGGCAGAAATAACAATGGATAAAAGCAAAAGTCCATTAAAGGTTGCACTACACTGCATGGAAGAGCGGACATCCAAAACAATGGTGATGTATTTGCAAGGACCATGCAGAGGTGCGGCTGTGGTGGTTAATGATAGCGATGCAAGTATTGATATTTTTGATGCTGATACAGTGGACGCAGGAAAACTAATAGCAGAGCATCACGCTAAGAAACCCTATAGACCCGCTATTGCACTATCATTACGCGACGGCACGTTAGACTATGTTTTGTATATCAAAAAGCCAGTAAAAACCGATGATATGCTGGCTGCACTTAATAAAGCGAGTGCTTTGATAGGAAAATTAAGGTTAAGCGAGGATGCTCCTCCGACTCAATCAACGGTTAAAAATAATCCTGTTCCTGCTGAACCCCTCATTGAAAAAGCAGAAAAATCCAATCTTAAATCGTTTGTTATCAATAATGACGAACAAAAAAAGACCGCAAAACATCAAGCTGCTATGCAGCTAAATGAAAAAAGCTTTAATGCGTTCATTGGTAATGTTCTGGGCATTGATGTCAATGATCCAAAACAATTTGCTATCGCAAAATACAATCCAAAAGATTATTTTCAGAGCTATGTTGAATCCGCTTTTAAAATAAGTCGTGAACAAAACGAAATAATGCAGCTAAATTCAGGCTGGAGTCCGCTCATTATTTTTCCACAAAATGATGAAATCTGGCTAGATGCAGATGATAAACAGCTTCGCGCATTTTCTGGATTAGTCATCAGTAATACCTTGGATGGAAAGATGTCTACAACTCAGCTAACGTTTGAATCATCTTCTTTATCAAGATCGTTGGAAAAATTTCATTCTATGGATGCTTTTTTATGGAAAGTAGCCTGTTGGGCATCAAAAGGAAGGTATCCCTTTTCCATTGATATTACTCACCCAGTTTATTTAAAAAACTGGCCTAACTTTACCCGTTTACTCATTACACCTCATGCTTTGCGCATTTCGGCACTCTTGATTAGAGGTCCTAGAACCTTAGGCAATGTCGCAGAAGTTCTGAATATTAAACCGCAATATGTTTTTGTTTTTATCAGTGCTGCCTGCGCGTTAGGTTTGACAGGTCAGGCAAGAAGGGAAGCTGATGCCTTAGTAGCACAATCAACTGAAATCAAAGCAAACAAAAATAAAGGTTTTCTCAGTCGAATTATGAGCAAATTACGCAGTTAATAACTGTGCCTTACGGAATAAATAGATTATGAGTCAATATAAGATTATTTTTACAGGTCCTGTGGGTGCGGGGAAGACTACAGCTATTCATTCAATCAGCGACCTGCCTCCTATAAAAACAGATGCCGCTGCTAGTGATATGGCTAAATCCAAAAAGTCTGCAACCACGGTTGCGATGGACTATGGTGTAATGAATTTGCCAGGTGGCGAAAAACTACACCTTTACGGAACGCCTGGGCAAGAGCGTTTTGATTTTATGTGGGATATTTTAGTGACAGGCGGCATTGGTTTAGTGTTGTTGCTTGATAATACCCGTGCCGACCCCTTTGTCGATATGAAGTTTTTTTTGGATGCTTTCAGTAAATTTATTGGTGATACAGCGGTGACTATCGGTGTGACACAAATGGATGTGAGTGCAAAACCAACCATTCACGATTACCAAGTTCAGCTAGGTGGCATGGGCTTAAAGTTACCCGTTTTTGCCGTTGATGCCAGAGTCAGAAACGATATTTCTATTTTAATACAATCATTACTCTACTCATTGGATCCTGGATTAGAGGAATAATCAATGAGTCACTACTCTTTAACGGAAGGACTCTATTTGTATCTCACTCCCGCAGGTGCTTATTATGCCGTGAGTTCTATGGACAAGGATAAACCACGTCAATTCTTAAAAAATATCTTGTTACAACAACAAACGCCAAGCCTTAATCTTGAAACCTTACACTCCTTGACTGAGTATGATGACGAACAAAAATGTTTAGAATTACTGCATCATTGTCAAAAACTAGGCTGGGTTCAGGGCATAGAGTCGGCGAAACAATACCCCGCTGGCGCACTAGAGGATATTTTGCCTGACTTACTGGGAGGTATTTCAGAAAATGGTAAAGTGCTACTCGCTGATAAAGAGGGATTTTATCTAGTGAGCATTGGTTTTCCGCATGAAGCTGCCGAAGAGTTGTCTGCTTTAAGTGCAGAAATTGCAACCGTTCATGATCGTCGTTCAGGATTACTTCGGAATAATATGGGACTGGGAAGTAATGCGTGGGCGGTCGTTGATGTTTTTGGCAACAGTCATGTGGGTTTTTGGCCGTTATTTATTGGTCAAAACCGCTTTGTTATTGCCATTTTGGGTATCCCACATTTTAACCAACCCGATTTTGTTTCTCTGGTTTGGGCACTAAGCATCCGCTACGCAGACAAAAGTAGTTAATTTTTAATGGTACGCACATAATGAAAAAAAGGAATCTAATATGAGAGCAGATATGTTGACTTCCGTGTTAACGGAACTGAATGGAACATCAGCCGATATTGAAGCCTCTGGTGTTATATCCACAGATGGCTTAATGATAGCATCGGTATTGCCTAGTGGCATGGATGAAGACAGAGTGGGAGCGATGAGTGCCGCCATGCTTTCTTTGGGGGATAGAACAGCTCAAGAATTGGCAAGAGGGACACTGGAACAAGTGTTGATTAAAGGAGCTAAAGGCTATGTTCTGATGACTTATGCAGGTGCAGAATCAGTACTAACCGTTTTGGCAAAACCTAATGCGAAGCTAGGGCTAATTTTTCTTGATGTAAAGCGAGCAGCAGCCAATATTGCTGATTTGCTATAGTCGATCACTTTTAAGCAATTAGAATGTAATCGTGTAGTTGAGCTAAATTTAAAGATATTACTGTGCTTAAAGTACATTCATATTAACGAGGAGACAAATAGACTATGAGAGCAGATATGTTGACTTCCGTGTTAACGGAACTGAATGGGACTTCAGTAGATATTGAAGCTTCTGGTGTTATATCCACAGATGGCTTAATGATAGCATCGGTATTGCCTATTGACATGGATGAAGACAGAGTGGGTGCGATGAGTGCCGCCATGCTTTCTTTGGGGGATAGAACAGCTCAAGAACTAGCAAGAGGCGCATTAGAGCAAGTACTGATTAAAGGAGCTAAAGGCTATGTTCTGATGACTTATGCAGGTGCAGAATCGGTATTAACGGTTTTAGCAAAACCTAATGCGAAGCTAGGGCTAATTTTTCTTGATGTGAAACGAGCCGCTGCTAGTATCGCTGATTTATTGTAGATAAACGCTAGTCACTATAGGAAAGACATCTATGCTCCAAGATATGCAGCTAGAAAATATAGTCGGAGAGTATAAGGAAGCTATTCTTAATCTATATGGCAGCACCCCAAGAAAAATCTATTACACCGAAATTGAAACGCCTTACCCAGACGGTAAACTCATCGTATCAACCACCGACAAAGCTGGCATTATTACTCACGTCAACCAGTCATTTGTAGAAATGTCGGGATACCGTGAAGAGGAACTCATCAATGCCCCTCATTCCATTCTAAGACACCCTGATATGCCTTCCGTTGCCTTTAAAGATTTATGGGACACCGTTAACAAAGGCGAGAAATGGCAAGGCATCGTTAAAAATTTGCGTAAAGATGGCGGCTACTATTGGGTTAAAGCCACTGTTATTCCCAATATCAGAAACGGTCAAGTAGTAGGATATACCTCGGTACGTCGAAAACCCTCACGAACAAAAGTCAACGAGTGCATTCAACTTTATCCGACATTATTTTAACAAAGGAGGTTTATCGTGTCGTACACATTCACCGTAAGTCCAGATTTTTCACCTAATCATCTGGCTGGCTGGTATATTTTTAATACTTGGCTACAAATACAAACAGGCGAAGCCATACATTTGGAGCTATACGATGACTTTCAAGCGCAACGCACCGCTATTCAAGCCAATCAAATCGATTTAATTTACGCCAACCCCTTCGATGCAGCGATGCTAGTGCGTGAAAAAGGTTTTTTACCGTTAGTTAAAGCCGAAGGCATTTTTGATGAAGCCATTATTGCCGTCAATGTCAATAACCCCGTAGAAGACGTGGCACAGCTATCAACGGGTATCCGTGTTGCAGTCACAGAAGATCCCGATGTACACATGATAGGCATGATTATGTTAGAAGCAGGCGATCTTGATGCAAGCAATATACAAACTTGTTTTTGTAAAAACCATATTCTTATTGTAAAAAATCTAATACAAGACAAAGCAGATGTAGGTATATTTCTAGCAAAAGCATTCGATGACTTATCGAATTTAACGAAAAAGCAATTGAAAATTTTAGTGCGCAGTCAAATTAGCGTGATTCACCATTCATTAATGATAGGTCCAAAATTAGCCGAGAGGCAAACTGAAATTCAAGCCCTGTTACTTTCCATGAATAACGATGACAAGGGAAAAAACGTTTTAAACAGCCTAGGCTTTAATGCGTGGGCTAAAGTTGAAGACGAAGAAATGGAATTTATGATTGATTTAATGGATACCCTGCTTATATAGTTCAAATATCGCGTTTAATCTTGGAGTTCATGTTGGCACTACTGATATTGCAATTGATGGGGCAAGTAAGCGATAAAAATGCAAAAACTAACGCAGGGTGCTGTAATTGCCATGAAACATAACAAACACCCCACTCAAACCCGCTACAATGCGGGTTTTTTATTCACGAAAAAATTAACTCCCAATGTCAGAAGAACAACGCCGCCAATTACAACAACAACTTTGGAAAATAGCCGATAACTTACGCGGCAAAATGCACGCTGATGAATTTCGGGACTATATGCTAGGTTTTATCTTCTACAAATATCTGTCTGAAAAAATACGGCGGTTTGCAGATAGTGAGCTTGAATCTGATGAACGGGAGTTCACTAGCCTGAATGAAAAGGACAGCGAGGATGCAGAGCTTATTGCCGCAGTAAAACACGCCGCTGTTGATGAATTAGGCTATTTCTTAACACCAGCAGAGTTATTTCACGCGATTGCCGCAAAGGGAAATCATAAGCAAGCCGATGATAAAAGCAGTGATAGTTTCATTATCGAAGACCTTATGAAGATTTTTAATAATATTGAACAAAGCACTCAAGGTACAGAGAGTGCTGATAAATTTATTAATTTGTTTGAAGATTTAAGAGAGGGTTTGAAATCATCAAAACTGGGTAACAGTGAGAAAGCCAAGAATGAGTTAATCACTGGAGTGATGGGGCATATCGACCAAATTGATTTTCAGATACAGAATCCTAATGCCGATGTATTAGGCGATGCTTACGAGTATTTAATCGGTGAATTTGCCAGTGGTGCAGGTAAAAAAGCAGGGGAGTTTTACACCCCGCAACCTGTATCAACTTTGTTAGCCAAACTCGTTACCTGTCAAAACAAAAAGATTAAAAATGTTTATGATCCGACCTGCGGCAGTGGTTCGTTATTGTTGCGGGTAAAACGAGAAGCAGCAGACAATGACAATATCACCATTTACGGACAAGAACTAAACCGTACTACATTCAACTTAGCGCGTATGAACATGATACTGCATGACGTGCATTATGCGGATTTTGATTTACGCCAAGAAAACACCTTAGAACATCCCCAGCATCTTGAGCACCGCTTTGATGCTATCGTAGCAAATCCACCGTTTTCAGCCGATTGGAAGCCAGAAAATGTGTATGCCGATGATGATCGTTTTAGCGTTTATGGCAGACTTGCCCCGCGTACTAAAGCCGATATGGCATTTTTACAGCACATGATTTACCAGTTAGCCGATGATGGCGTTATGGCGTGTGTATTGCCGCATGGTGTGTTATTTCGTGGCGCAGCAGAAGGGCATATACGCCAGTATTTCATTGAAGAATTGAATTGCTTGGATGCTGTCATAGGCTTACCTGCTAATATTTTTTATGGTACGAGTATTCCAACCTGTGTATTGGTGTTTAAAAAATGCCGTAAAAATCCCGATGATATTTTGTTTATTGATGCCAGTTCAGAGTTTGAAAAGGTTAAAACGCAAAATAAATTATTACCTGAACATATCAACAAGATTGTTGCCGCGTATCTAAATCGCAGCAATGAAGAAAAATATAGCCGTGTTGCCACGATTGCCGAGATTAAAGCCAATGACTTTAATTTGAATATACCGCGTTATGTCGATACCTTTGAAGAAGAACAGCGGATAGACTTGCAACAGATAGCGGGGGAATTATCGGCGTTAGAGAACGAGATAAAAGCCACTGATGAAAATATCGCTGTATTTTGCAAAAAACTAGGTATTCACACGCCATTTTGATAACTAAGGAGCTAACCATGACATTAGCCATTGAATTACCTGAAGAATTAGAAAAAGAGCTTTTACAACAAGCAAATATTAATGAATTTGTCCAAGAAGCCATTAAAAGACTGCTATTGGAACAAAAACAAGCGACACAACAAAACAGCATTCAGCTTAATCAAGAACAACAACAAAACTTTATTGATAGCTTATTAAATCCTAAACCTGCTAACGATAAATTAAAACAATCGGTGTTGAGTTACAAAGAAAAAATGGGGTTATAAGTGTCAGAAAATAGGGAAATTAAGTTATTTGACAAACAGTTTTCACGCAAAGAATTTGATTGTGGCAATGACGTTTTAAATCGCTACTTAAAACAACAGCTTTCGCAAGATATTAAAAAACGTCTTGCCGTTGCTTATGTTTTGCTGGAAATGGATAAAATCATTGGTTTTTATACCTTGTCAGCCAGTGCCATTAATATCAGTGATTTAAACGAACAACTGGCTAAAAGACTGCCAAAATATCCATTGGTTCCCGTGTCCTTATTAGGACGACTAGCGATTGATAAAAATTATCAAAAACAAGGATTAGGTGATTTATTATTAATGGATGCTTTATATCGTTGCAGTATTTCAGCAAAACAAGTGGCATCGTTGGCGGTAGTGGTAGATGCTATAGATGAAAAAGCAGAGGATTTTTATCAACGCTATGGTTTTGAAACATTAACCAATGGACAATTATTTTTAGCCATGCAAACTATAGAAACATTATTTTTATTATGAGTTATGAGTTTTTGGAGAAAATAAAATGCACACATTAGAGATTGAATTACCCGATGAATTGGCTTTTGATATTCAGAAAATACTAAACCAACAGGATATAAAACAATTTGCACTTGATGCAATTAAAGCCAAGCTTTTACAGGAACAAAAAGCCCAGCAACAAGAAGAACTTATGGCTTTAATAGCCGATATTAAGCCCGTTAAAGCTCCATTATCTTCCGAGGAAATGGTCAGATATTTGAGAGAAGGCAAAGACCACGAATTAACGGAAATAATGGCGAATAATGAGTAATAAAATAGTTTTAGATTCTTGCGTGTTTAATAAAATATTTCTGCAAGAACCAGAAAGAGATAAAGCGATTGCGTTAATTAATCACTTAACCAAACAAAGTTATCAAATTATTGCACCCAGTTTATTTTTATATGAAGTGTTAGCGGTTGCTAAAGTCAATAATATTGATAATAAACAAATTTATCCGATTATTCTAAAATCTTGGATTCAAGTCATAAATGCAATTCCAGAGTTCATGCGGCTTTGCGTTCAAG
>JBAXNR010000004.1:0-83087 GCA_037133675.1 Methylococcales bacterium | reverse complement strand
CTCTAAAGCTATTGGGCTTCAGCGAAATGTTAAAAGAGATATGCTTACCTACTTAAATCAACTCAGGAGTTATAAATGACTAATGTTATTCCCCCAGTAAATGGCAGTCCAATCAGCTTACAAGACGGCAAGTTAATCGTGCCTAACCATCCAATTATTCCCTATATCGAAGGCGATGGTACAGGAGCTGATATATGGCGAGCAACGGTGCGGGTTTTGAATGCGGCAGTAGCCAAAGCCTACTCAGGACAGCGACAAATTCAGTGGCTGGAAGTGTATGCAGGAGGCAAAGCCTTTGAGTTGCTGAATACTTGGTTACCTGATGCCACGGTGGATGCGTGTCGAGATTATTTGGTGTCGATTAAAGGGCCATTGACCACGCCTATCGGTGGCGGCATTAGTTCATTAAATGTGGCATTGCGGCAAAAACTGGATATGTATGTGTGTTTGCGTCCAGTACGTTGGTTTAATGGTGTGCCTTCACCTGTGAAAAAACCAGAATCAGTTGATATGGTGATTTTTCGTGAAAATACCGAAGACATTTATGCGGGTGTGGAGTTTGAACAAGGCAGTGCTGACGCGGTGTTATTCCTGCGGTTGTTACAAGAAAATTTTCCCAAGCAATACGCAAAAATTCGCTTTCCTGAAACATCGGGTATTGGTGTTAAACCTGTGTCACAACAAGGCACAGAGCGTTTAATTCGCTCCGCGATTGATTACGCGATTACCAATAAGCGTAAAAGCGTCACTATTGTCCATAAAGGCAATATTATGAAATTCACTGAAGGTGCGTTTCGCAACTGGGCTTACGCCTTAGCAGAACGTGAGTATGCGGAGCAGACTTACACTTGGTCACAATGGGAAAGAACTCGTGCCGCACAAGGCGAAGCCGCCGCTAATCAAGAACAAAAAGACGCGCTGGCTAGCGGTCGGATTTTAATCAAAGATGCGATTGCCGATATTGCTTTGCAACAAGTATTAACCCGTCCCGATGAATTTGATGTCATTGCCACGCTCAATTTAAACGGTGATTATTTATCCGACGCACTCGCCGCACAAGTCGGTGGTATTGGTATTGCACCTGGGGGAAATATTAATTATGCAACAGGTGTGGCAGTATTTGAAGCCACCCACGGGACAGCACCAAAATACGCAGATTTGGACAAGGTCAATCCTGGTTCATTGATTTTATCAGGCGAAATGATGTTACGTTATATGGGATGGACAGAAGCTGCCGATGCTATTATTGATGCAATGGATGCGGCAATTGCCAGCAAGCGTGTGACTTATGATTTTGCCCGTTTAATGGACGGGGCAACTGAAGTGAAATGCAGTGAATTTGCCGATGTGATTATCGAAAATTTGTAAACGTAGGTTCTGTTTAACGACTGCCTCCTTTAATGCTATTACTCCTTCTCCAGAGGGAGAAGGTTGGGATGAGGGGAAATGTAACTACTTGATTTTATTCTCCTCACCCCAACCCTCTCCAGCAGGAGAGGGAGTTTGGTGTTTTTATAAGCCATTGTTTTTATTGTGCTGAATTGTGTGTAGATACCTATGCTTTAAAGGACTGGCAGTCGTTGACCTTTGGCGTTCTGCCTATTTACATAGTTGGATCAAAAAAACACAGCGAATTCCGTCCGTTCGCTTTCGCCTGATACATAGCAATGTCTGCCTGT
The DNA here is from genome assembly GCA_037133675.1 of Methylococcales bacterium. GTDB lineage: Bacteria > Pseudomonadota > Gammaproteobacteria > Methylococcales > Methylomonadaceae > UBA4132. The sequence goes on along the minus strand of JBAXNR010000004.1, from coordinate 81,408 downwards.
CTCAGTAATTTCTCCGCCGAATTTTGGTTATCACGAAACATTGCCACGCCAATGCTTGAAGAGCTGTCGTGTTCGCAGTCATACAATGAATAGGTCTGATTGAGTGTCACAAGGATTTTCTCGCTCACTGTTCTGGCTTCGTTGGTTGCAGCCTTAATATCGGTACTCAAATTTTCCAGTACCACCACAAATTCATCACCACCCAATCGCGCCACGGTATCATCTTCTCGTGTGCAGTCAATAAGATACCGTGCAACCTGTTTTAGCAGTAAATCGCCTTGATGATGACCGTGGGTGTCGTTTAGGATTTTAAAATTATCCAGATCAATAAATAAAACTGCCCCTACCTTGTTATGACGGGTACAGGATGCCAGTGCTTGATTTAGCCGTGTGACTAGCTGTCGGCGGTTTGGCAAGTCAGTGAGGGGATCATAGAAAGCATAATGCTCAATTTCATCGGCTGCCTGCTTGATTGCAGTGATGTCATCAAAGGTCGCAACATAATGGCTGATAAGACCGTTGTTGTCTTGCACAGCGGTAATGATTAGGTACTCTGGATAGGCTTCACCATTTTTTCGCCGATTCCAAATTTCACCTTTCCATGTGCCTGTGCGCTGAATGCTATCCCACATCGTTTGATAAAAAGGCGCATTGTGATGGCCTGATTGAAGAATTTTTGGTGTTTTACCGATGACTTCTTCATCGGTATAACCCGTAATCTTTGTGAAGGTCTGATTCACGCGCAGAATCACAGTCTGATTATCGGTGATAAACATTCCTTCTTGCGATTCAAACACCACAGCGGCAATGCGTAACTGCTGTTCAGCTATTTTAATTTGAGTAATGTCACTAAAGGCAATGCGTAACATGGGCGGTGCATTAGACATTTCAACAGCTAGGCAATCGAGATTGACGTAAAAAAGGGTATCGTCAGCACGACATAGCCGTAATTCAATGGTTTGTTTGTTTCTTTGTTGCTTGTTGTATTTAAAGTGACGCTGCCAACGATCTCTATCTTCGCAGGCTACGAAGCTAGCAAATCGTCGCCGAATGAGTTTACTGTATTCTGATCCTAATAAGGCAGAACCCATAAGATTGATTTCATCGATGAGACCTTTTTCGGTCAGTGTCAGATAGCCGATAGGCGCGAATTCGTACAAGTCAATATAGCGATCACGGGATTTTTCTAACTCAAGCTGTAGTCTACGCAATTCTTCATTCTGCATCTCCAATTCAATTTGATGGACTTGCAATTCGTGCAGGATTTCATCGGTGGGCTGCATAAGCCGCTGACGTTCACTGTCAGTTAGCTGCATACTTGCCAGTTTTGCTTCTGCACGTTCTCGAAGACGACGATCAAGTTGCCAACTATCATGCTGTTTTTTACGCATAATCTACCCTCTTATCGTTTGGCATTAGAAAAGTTCTCTGTATCATGGGGGGCAGGGGCAGGGGCAGGCTCTGCCTCACTGCCCATAGCATGGAGTTCAATAGCTTTAGAGACTGTGAAAGTATTCATAATTTCAAGCAAACTACGTTATTAGACGCAACAATATTCAAACCCGTCATTCTGGCATGGATGCCAGAATCCAGTGCCAAGGATGGTAACTACATGATTATAAATAATATTGTTCTTCATGCAGTCTCACATCCTTGTGACTGGATTCCAGCATCCATGCTGGAATGACGGTGTTTTTTAGCAGGATTTTGAATACTTTCACAATCTCTTTAGCCATAGGCGGTAAACAGCTAAAGCTGTTTTACTCCTGTGTTTTTTTGAACGACTATTTAGCTGTCAAAAACAGCAAAACAATCCTCCCGCCAACGACAAGCCATTTGCTCACAGTGTTTCTCATAGGCGGTAGCGATGCAAGGGAAATTGCCTTCGCTGATTTGAATACTTTTTATCAATTGGACTTTTGAAACCTTGTCGTTTGCCCGAATGCCATGAGTCCTAGCAATCGCATCTATTTGGTTAATTTTCATTTTGAAGTACCGCGTATAAAAGCGTTTTAAAAAAACTGCACTCACCAATACTCCGCTTGTGTATGGACTTTGAGTGCAGTATAAAAATAGTGAATCAAACGAATCACTTACGGCTAACAGAGAGCATCTCCACCGCGTGACTATTCTCGCGTGAAAACGTAACAGAGGCAAGCACTGCGAATGGGGTATTATTGGGTATAAAATGGATAGAAAAAATACCCATTGAGGGGGGAATAGCGGCTATGTAGCGCGAAAATGGGGTTGTGGGTTAATTCTGTTATAGCGATATTAATGACTGGCAGTCCTTTAAAGGACTACCAGTCTGTTGAAAAGCAGGAGTAAAAAAGCATACTTACTCTTCATCCAGCGCGGATAAATAGCCATAAAGACTATCATTGTTACCATTCAAGCCTAATTTTCTACGAATATTTTTACGGTGTATGCCAATCGTACCCGATGATAGTTGTAAAGTAGTCGCGATCAGTTTGGTGGATAGTCCTTGCCTAACCATTGATGCCACTTGGAGTTCAGCAGGTGTTAGCTTTTGGCAAACACTGGACAATTTGTTATTCCGCCCATAGGTGGCTACCACTTGCTCTAAATTGTTTTGAATAATATCAATTAAATCTAGCTGATCTTTATAGTTAACATTTTTTTTCAACTTTTTCAAAAAAGGCATAACCGATCCTTCTACATCGCGTGACAGCGTGTCTTGTGTTTCGGTTTTGTCTATTTCTCGGTGTTGGAGAAACACATCCAATGCGGTATTGATTCTTTTCGCGTCTTCTTTGCTTTTTTGCAATTCCTCTTGGGTGTTTATGACCATACACTCCAAATGCTGGCGTGACTCTAATAATATTTGTTCCGCGTGTTTTTGTAAGCTAATGTCGGTGAAAGAACCGACATAATGCGTGATGCAGCCATTGCTATCAGTGACGCTGGCAATAGTCAACCAAACTGGGAATATCTTACCATTCTTATGTTTATCCCAGATTTCACCTTGCCAACAACCATTGCTTACTGTAGATGCCCAAATGTCTACATAAAAATTCTGATCATGCATCCAAGAGCGCAGAAAGAATGGGGTCTTTCCTATGACTTCTTCGGCAGAATAGCCTGTGATTTGAGTGAATGCTCGATTCACACTGAGGATTACTCTGTGTGCATCGGTGATTATAATCCCCGCCTGTGTTTCAAAGGCAACGGCAGCAATGCGTAACTGTTGCTCCGCTTTTTTGCGTTCAGTAATGTCAATCAGGGTGATGCGTAGCGAGAACTCCTCGTCCTGTTTTACTAAGCAATCGAGCTGGACGATTAAAGGTGAATTATCGGTAGGGCGCAGTGTCAGTTCAATGCGTTGTTTGCCTTGGTTTCGTTTGCAGCTCAGAAAAAAATGATGCCAGCTGTCTTTATCTTCGGGAGTAATGTAAGTCGCAAAATGACGGTCAAGCAGTTTTGCCCGCGTTATCCCGAGTAGGGTCGTTGCGGTGAAATTGGCTTCGGTAATGAGGCAATCGCTATTGAGGGTAAGATACCCTACAGGGGCGAATTCGTATAAATCAACATAGCGGTCGCGTGCTTGCTCTAATGCCTGTTGCGCTCGTCGTAATTCTTCATTCTGCATCTCCAATTCAATTTGATGGACATACAGTTCGTGCAGTAGTTGATCGTCTGGGACGCTGGGCAATGTAGTTAGTTTTAGTTTTTCTTCCGCTTTTGCCCGCAATTGTTGCGCTAGCTGTTGATAAATGTCGTCAATCTCATCATTCATAAAATAACTTCCATTGATAATAGAATCAGTTGTAACAATCCTGTGTCACTGACAATACGACGGGCATTGAGTCGTAATTTGCGCTGACCTATAACGGGGAAATCATGTTCTAATTCATAGTTTTCAAAGACTTGATTATGCGGCAATATATCTTCCAATAGTTCACGCAAGGCAGAAATATTCCACTGCTGATTGCCAAGATGATAAATTTTTCGCCCCACGGTATCTTCCTGTTTGACTTTAAATAACGCATAAAACGGCAGGCTTGCAGAGATGACAGTCAGATGATTATCAAGCACCAGAAACGGTTCACGAATCGTATTGACGATACCTTCAGCCAATAGCAGTGCCTCTTGGTTCACCAGTACCTTAATGCGGCTGCTAATATCGGTGAAGGTCAATACCACGCCGTCAATTACGTTGTCCAGTGTGCGGTAAGGTTGAATACGGGCTAACAGCCAAGTAGATTCGTCTAGGTGTATTTCACGCTCGAAGGGAATCAGTGACTCCAATACCTGTTGAGCGGCAACCAGCAAATCATCGACTGCCACCACACTTTTAATGTCAATTAACGGTCGCCCGACATCGGTGGAAACCAACCGATACAATCGCACTGTCTCCCGCGTGAAACGGCGAATTTTGAGCTGTGTATCCAGAAAAATAATACCGATATTGACATTATCGAGCAAGTTTTTCATATCGTTCTGCATCTCCGCCAATTGCTCAATTTTGGCTTGCAGTTCTGAATTGACGGTAATGAGTTCTTCATTCACCGATTGTAATTCTTCCTTGGAGGTTTCCAGCTCTTCGTTGGTGGATTGCAATTCCTCATTAGTCGATTGCAGCTCTTCATTGGTGGCTTTGAGTTCTTCGTTGTATGCTTGCTGTTCTTCAATACTGACTTGATAATTTTCTTTCACTAATTGTAAATCACGCTCCAATTCGCCAATGCGCGTTACTTCAGAGGCTTTAGTGGTTTTTTTGCGCAACGGTTTTGGGCTGATGACATCTTGAAAGCTGACCAGTAACTGGTTCTGCATACCTTCAGAGTCTAACAGTGAACGAACACTCAGGGCAACGGTACTGAATCCACCATTGGTTTTAACCTGCATTTCTCGATTCAGCGTGAGCGTATGATGACTGGTAGCCGCGTGAATAGCCGCGTGTAATTCCAGACTCAGTCCCTCGCGTGCCATCTCAACGATATTCAGTGATGCTAACCCCAGCGCGGGACGCAGGTATTTACCCGTATCGCCATGCACATACAAAATATCACCCTTGGCATCGATAATCACTGACGCGGGCGCGAAAAATTGTGCTAATAGTCTGGGTGCGACATCAACAAAGTTGAGCGATTTGTTAGGCTGGGTAGTTTTTTCGCTGGTTTTAACCTTGTGTTGTTCTGCAAAGGTTGCTGGCTGGGTTGTCAGTAAATGGGTGGATAGTAAAGACGGTATGGCGCGGTAAAATTTCCATTTGCGGTCAAGTGTTGCAAACAGCTCGGTATAATTGCCGATACCTTCCGACGGTGATAGAAACAGTACGCCATTGGGATTGAGCGCATAGTGAAAAGTCGGAATCAAGCGATTTTGTAATTCAGCTTCCAGATAAATCATCAGGTTGCGGCAACTCAATAACTCCAGTTTGGTAAACGGTGGGTCTTTAATGACGTTTTGAATGGCGAACACCACCATCTCACGGATGTCTTTTTTGATGCGATACCCATTATCTTCTTTAAGAAAGAAGCGATTCAATCGCTCTGGCGTGACATCTAATACGATATTGGGTGCATAAAAACCTGTGCGGGCGATAGAAATCACATCTTCATCCAAATCAGTACTGTATATCTGCACTTTAAATTCGCGATGGGTTTTAGTCATAAATTCGCGTAGCAATATGGCAATCGAGTAAGCTTCTTCGCCCGTCGAGCAACCTGCTACCCACGCACGAAATACAAAATCCTCAGATTTATCCAAACACAGAGAGGGCAGTATATTATTTTCAAGCACCGAAAACGCCTCGGTATCACGGAAAAAACTGGTGACATTAATCAGCAATTCTTTGAATAAAATCCGTGCCTCTGCTAGATTTTCTTTCATATAACGCGCATAAACGTCAATGTTGTCGATATTATGTTGCAACATCCGCCGCTCAATGCGCCGTCCGATAGTGCTTTGTTTGTATAAGGAGAAGTCATGACCTGTAGTGGCGCGTAATTGAAGCAGTATGTGTTTTATGCCCATTACCGTTTTGGAAGGCGGAACGCTCTCAATATGCAGGGTAATGTTACGCATATCAGTTTGCAGTGTTGCCCACATTTTCTCGATAGGCAGGCTATGGGTGGCATAACCCGCATTAATCACGCTAGTTGGCATTCCGTCATATTTAGCCGAGCCAGGTTCTTGCACTAACACAATACCGCCTACACCATGAATAGCCCGCGCTCCTTGTGTGCCGTCTGTTCCTGTGCCAGAGAGAATAACACCGATGGTATTTTCTTGCTGATCTTCCGCCAATGAGCGCAAAAAATTATCAATCGGCAAGCGTTGCCCGCGTGGCGCAGTAGGTATAGTTAGTTGCAATTCACCATGAAAAATTTCCATATCCCGATTAGGTGGAATGATATAGACATGATTGGCTTCAACAGGGAGTTGATCCAGTGCTTCAATCACAGGCATAGTGGTAGCACGTTGTAAAATTTCAACGAGCAAACTGCCATGACTGGGATCAAGATGCGGCACCAACACAAAAGCCAGTCCGCTATTCTCAGGTATACCATGAAAAAATTGCTCAAAAGCTTCTAAGCCACCCGCTGATGCACCTATGCCAACAATAGAGAAATTCGTATTTGCGATGTGCGGCGTAGGCGTAGTATCAGTGGTTTTTTTGGTCGTCATAAACGGCACTCTATAAAGGTCGAAAAATATTCTAGCTGTATGCTACACCATATCCATAAAATAATACCATCCTTTAAAGGCATTAGTATCTACACAGTTTTCGCGGCTAAGAGCCGCTCCTACAGAATTTCTGTTATCACACATCAAAAACCCGTAGGAGCGAGCCTTGCTCGCGATTCAAATCCAAGAAAGAATAAAAAATTTGTAATGACTGGCAGTCATGCTCAAAACAAAAAATGCAGGAGTAAAACAGCGTTAGCAATGGCTAAAGCCATTGGACTCCATCGTGTAACGGGCATCAATTTTATGGATTAACGAAATTATAGCTAATTTGGAATGAACGTGATTGTGTTGTTAAAATCAGGCTTGTGGTATAATTGACACTTTTAATTGCTTGGATTAAACACAATGGCCAAAGAAGATCAAATTGAAATGGAAGGTAAGGTGATTGACACCCTTCCAAATACTATGTTTCGTGTACAACTAGAGAACGGTCATGTTGTAACCGCTCATATTTCAGGAAAAATGCGCAAGCATTATATTCGTATTTTGACGGGTGACAGCGTTAAAGTTGAAATGACACCCTACGATTTAACTAAAGGTCGTATCACTTTCCGTATGCGTTAATTCCATCTTGCGATGGAATTAACGCTATCGTCCTATTCTGGTAAATAGTCTCTGTTCAAGGTTTGTTTCAAAGTGAAAGGCGATTCATTGGGAAAAGTAGACTTGGATAAATTAGTTTCCTTTACTGCAAATAAAATCGCTTTGGTGTAGGCTTTTTCGAATTGTTGTTCTAGCTGATATTTTAAACTAGGGTTGTCTTGTATTAAGTCACTAACCTCTAAACGCTGTTCTTCAATAGTTGCAATCCAACTATTGCCGCGTCTTTCTGGTTGATATACCCATTTCAATAAATGCCCCAGTAATAAAGTCAGCCTATGAACCAATTCGCGCTTTTCACGCGCCCCCATGTTTTCTAATTCCTCTATCAAATAATGAACATCTAACACACGAACATCACCCGATTTTAAAATATCGGCTTGCTGTTTTGTCCATGCGTAAAAATCTTGTTCATGTAAAGAGGTCATTATTTACTGCATCCTTTAGTCAGAAACAACCAGCTCTTTGCTTTCTATGGCAAAAGCCAGTTCATTATTTTCCACATAAATTCTAACGTGTCCGCCGTGCGCGAGCTTGCCAAATAGCAGATCATTAGCCAGAGGTTTTTTAATTTTCTCTTGGATTAATCGCGCCATCGGTCTTGCGCCCATTTTTGGATCGCAGCCATGTTCAGCTAACCATAAACGCGCTTCGGTATCCAGAGCAAGGGTGACTTGTTTATCGGATAATAAGGCTTCTAATTCAAAAATGAATTTATCCACTACATAGCCAACGATAGAAATATCGAGGGGTTTGAATTGAATAATGGCATCTAAACGATTACGAAATTCGGGTGAAAAGCCTTTTTCAATCACTTTTAAGCTGTCTGTAGCGTGATCTTGAGAAGTGAAACCGATAGAAGCGCGACTGCCTTCCGCCGCACCTGCATTAGTAGTCATGACTAGAATAATGTTGCGAAAATCAGCTTTACGTCCATTATTGTCGGTTAATGAACCATGATCCATCACTTGTAACAACAGGTTAAAGACATCAGGATGGGCTTTTTCCAGTTCATCGAGCAATAAAACAGCGTGTGGATGTTTAGTGACTTGTTCAGTTAATAAACCGCCTTGGTCAAAACCAACATAACCAGGAGGTGCGCCTATCAATCTTGAAACCGTATGACGTTCCATGTATTCGGACATATCAAAACGAATCAATTCTATGCCTAATACTTTCGCTAATTGTCGAGTAACTTCGGTTTTTCCAACACCCGTAGGGCCTGCAAAAATAAATGAACCGATGGTTTTTTGCGATTCTCTTAGCCCAGCGCGTGATAATTTGATAGCAGAAGCTAAAGCATTAATCGCTTCATCTTGACCAAACACCAGCATTTTTAGATTTTTCTCTAAGTTGCCTAATTTATCAATGTCGTTAGATGACACTGATTTGGCAGGCACTCTGGCTATTTTAGACACAATTTCTTCTATATCAACCGCTTCAATCAGTTGTTTACGCAAGGCTTTTGTCGCCATGCGCTGTTTCGCACCTGCTTCATCAATCACATCAATGGCTTTGTCGGGCAAATGTCTATCGGTGATATAACGGTCAGATAATTCAGCCGCTAGACGTAAGGCTTCGGGTGTATATTTAACGTCGTGATGTTGTTCAAAACGGGATTTCAAACCTTTCAAAATCAAAATAGTGTCTTCAACTGAAGGCTCAAGGACATCAATTTTTTGAAAACGGCGAGCTAAGGCGTGGTCTTTTTCAAAAATACCGCGATATTCTTGATAAGTGGTTGAACCTATGCAGCGCAACTGCCCCGAAGCGAGTACAGGTTTTATTAGATTGGAGGCATCCATCACGCCGCCAGAAGCCGAACCCGCACCAATAATGGTATGAATTTCGTCAATAAATAAAATTGAATCTGGCTCTTTTTTTAGATTAGTAACCAAGGCTTTCAGACGTTTTTCAAAGTCGCCACGATATTTAGTCCCTGCTACTAACGCACCTAAATCGAGTGAATAAATCACACTGTTTTTCAGCACTTCAGGCACATCTTCTTCCACAATGCGTTTTGCTAAGCCTTCCGCAATGGCAGTTTTACCCACGCCTGCTTCACCGACTAATAACGGATTATTTTTACGACGGCGGCATAAGGTTTGAATAGTGCGCTCGATTTCTGGCTCTCTACCAATCAATGGATCAATACGACCTTGTCGCGCTTCTTCATTCAGATTAGTGGTGTATTTTTCTAAGGGACTACTGGAATTATCTGAATCAGCTTGATTAACGTCTGTATTACGCTCGTCAGCTTCGGAATCTTGATCCATTTTTGTCGTGCCATGTGCCAAAAAGTTGACTACATCGAGGCGGGTTATTTCTTGTTTATTCAGTAAATAAACCGCGTGTGAGTCTTGCTCACTGAACAGGGCAACAAATAAGCTCGCGCCTGTCACTTCTTTTTTATCAGATGCCTGTACATGAAATACTGCACGCTGTAATACGCGCTGAAATCCCAAGGTCGGCTGGGTTTCGCGTTGTACACCTTCGGGAATATATGAAATAGTCTCGTCAATAAATTGCGTCAACTGTCCGCGTAGCATTTTAATATTACAAGCACACGCCTTCATAATAGTTTCGGCTGCCGCATTATCTAACAATGCCAGTAATAAATGCTCTACCGTGATAAATTCGTGACGTTTATCACGCGCGTTTTTAAAGGCGGTGTTTAGGGTAACTTCAAGTTCTTTACTTAACATAAATGCTCCACTTTATACTTCTTCCATCGCGCACAACAATGGATGCTGATGTTCACGAGAATATTCGTTGACTATAACTACTTTAGTTTCTGCTACATCTTTACTGTATGTACCGCACACTCCTACTCCTTGCGTATGTATTTGTAGCATGACCTGTGTCGCTTTGTCCTCAGGCATAGCAAAAAAATCCATCAGAATTTCAATTACAAAATCCATAGGCGTAAAATCATCATTTAATAAAATCACCTTATATAAAGGCGGTCTTTGCAGCTGTGGTTTAGCTTCTTTAGTTGCTAAATCATCGCTATTATCATCAAGTGGATCAAAATCGGACATAGTTACTGCTACACAAAGTATGTTAACGGCACTAACATAATGCCAATAGTAGTGTAATTCAAGCATAAATCTACTTAGTAGAGTGCAAAGAAAGTATTATAAATGCGCTAATTACATTAAGAAGGAGGTGTAAAACCTTGTATTAAAGAGTTATAGTTACTCAGAAAAAACTTTTTTGGCATGAAAATATTTTATTCACCGAACAACATTAGTAACTGATTGATGCGCTGATAATCGGGTTTATCATGATAAACGCCGCTCATGGGGACATCGGGAAACATACCACGCACGAACAAATAACGCACACCGCCAAAATGTTGTTCGTAGTCATAATTAGGCAGGCGGTTTTGTAAATACCGATGCAGTACCACAGTATAAAGCCAATACTGCAAACCGTAATTATGTTCACGCATAGCGAGGGTTAAATTGCCGTCATCGTAGTCAGTTAAGAAATTAGTTTTATAATCCATTACATAATAACGCCCTTGGTATTCACAAATCAGATCGATAAACCCCGTTAAATAACCGCACATTATTTTACTGCTTAACACTTGATAAGCAGGCGTAGCTTGCAAAATATCATTGATTTTTTGAACATTTATTTCCTGCATAGCTAAATAAAATGGCATTTCTTTTAAGCATTGAGATTCTGATAAATTCATTAAACAAAAATCTGGATCATTATTCGATAACGGTGTTTTCACTACCTTTTCCAATAGATCATCGAGTAATTCAGGACGGTCAAGTTTTAAGCTATAACGTTGACAGGCTTTTTCGCGTAAGGTGATACTGCCTTTACGTTGTGCCAACGCACTAAACGCATTATTTTCTAGCAAATCATGAACCGCGTTGCCTGTATGCGCACCTTTGGGTAAATCTTTAGCCGTGAGGAGTCGCGGCGTGGATAACTCGATTTGTTCGCGGGCTTTATCTTCGGGCAATTCTGGTGCGCTATGTTCGCTTAATGCAGATAGGGCGGTATAACTGCTCATTTGCCAGTAGCTATATAAAGACGTTCGTAGCCGTTGGTTGCCGCGTAATGAAACTGTTTTTTGCTGTTTTTTATAACTTCCTGTCGGTTCATTGACCGCTTCTAATAGCTGATAAACGAAACTTTGCGGTTGTGCTTGCTCAAAACTTTGCAACTTGTCTTGTTGCTGAACAAAATCACCGTCAGCAAAATCCATTAGCGATGCCAACGCCGACGCATTCGGTTTGTTTTCTGAACGCACATTCGCCCAAGTAATATAACAGCGGTATTTAGCACGAGTGACTGCTACATAAAATAAGCGCACATCTTCCGCGTGTTCTTCGATAATGGCTTGTTGGCGGTGTTGCTCAAAATACTGTGAACCCAAATCAACGATTATTTTGCCAGTGTCATGACAGGTGATTAATTCACGCTCGCTGTGTAAATGATCATTGTGTTGTCCAAGACAAGGACAGAACACGATAGGATATTCCAGTCCTTTAGAACGGTGCATCGTAACAATCTGCACCGCATCATCATCACTTTCCAGCCGTAATTGCTGGGCTTCGGAGGCACTGTCTTTATGTATAGCCGCTTGCAACCAATCCAGTGTTTTATTAATGCCGAGATGGTCATTGATAGCTGCTTGATGTACCAGTTCAATCAGATGGTAGATATTGGTTAACTGCCGTTCTACTTGGGTGGTATTGGCAAGCTGTAAGCGGATTTTTTCTTGAGTAAGCAAGCGTTGCATCATCGCCATTAAGCCCAGTTTTTGCCAGTCTTGGTAATAACTTAAAAACCGCGCCATCCATTCATCTAATGCAGTTTCGTCATTAAACAGCGCGTACAAACGTTGCAAATCCAAGGCAAACCAGTGCAAGGTTAAGGCTTGTTTCAGTAAGGCACTATCACTAGAATTGGCTACTGCCTGCAATAGCGTATGAAGTTCACGCGCTTCTGGGCTAGTAAAAATAGACTCCACGCTGTTCAACACCGCAGGTACGCCCACGTCACGCAAGGCGATTTGATAATCTTGCGCTTGTTTATTGCTTCTAACCAATATGGCTATGTCTTGGGGTTGTACGTTCTGATTCTTGGGCTGTAATTGATAGGATTGCAGTAATTCGACAATTTCATTGCACACCGCGATACGAATTTCTTTTTCAGCATCGCTTTTTCCCCAATAGCCTGTTTTGCTATCGCTAGGTGATAATTGCCATAACACCATCGGCGCAACTGGGCTGGAGTCCAAAACAAGTTTTGGACGGTAATGCAATTCACCATCGCTTGCTGATTTAGCGGGTTCAACTGCATGAAATGCTAATTCATCCAATATAAACGGATTATCGCGTTGAAACAGCGCGTTCACCGCCTCAACTAATCGCGGATGTGAACGCCAGTTTTTTCCTAAGGTAAAGTGATAATCGGCTTGTTTTTGTGCAGCCAGATAAGAAAAAATATCTGCACCGCGAAATTTATAAATCGCCTGTTTGGGATCACCAATTAAATATAAAAAATGGCTGTCCACTCCAAACACGGTGGAAAAAATAGCCCATTGGCTATTATCGGTGTCTTGAAATTCATCAATCAACGCGGCAGCAAAACGCTCACGCAATTCGTTGGCAAGTAAATCAGCTTTATCGCCTGTTAATGCGTCAGATAAACGAGTAATTAAATTATCAAACGACAATACATTCAGTTGCTGTAATCGCTTATCCAAGTCAGCGCGTAGCGTTTCTAATAACGAGCGGCGCAATACTAAAGTCACTTGCTGGACAGCATTAGCAAGCGCGTCAAAAGGCTCGGTATCAATGACCAACTGAGCGAGGTATTCGGTTTTACGTTCTATGGAAGTTTGGGTTTTTGAGACTCTAAATTTATTACCATTTAATCCCGCTTGTAAACCATCATGAGTGAATAAAGCCAAACTTTTAGCATCAGGAATTTGTGTGCTACGTCCATGTAACCAGTCGTTTAATAGGGGATACGAGGCTTTATAAGCACTGCAATAACTAGCATTAAATTTTTCATCCTTAAAACCTGCTTGTAACGAATTTGAAAAAGCACTTAGCGCGACTTTTGCATCATCCACTATGCGTTCTAATACCTGCAACACCTCATCTAAATCCTGATAATCTGGATACACAAGCACATGATCGACAATTCCATTAATACTAGCCAACAAAGCGTCAGGCGTTGAATAATCCGAAGTCAATACCGCAAACTGCCATTGACTACGGCTATAAAGCTGTTTGCGCCAAAAATCATCAACGCACGCTTGTTTAATACTGGCTAAATCATCGGTTAATTCAGCATCAAATAACTGCCCACTTTCCAACGCGTGTTCACGCAATACTCGTTGGCAAAAACTGTGAATAGTAAAAATACTGGCTTGATCGATGTCTAATAACGCCTTATTCAGGCGTTGCTTGATTAACTCTGGTTCAATTGTCAGTTCATTCAACCAATTCACGATACCTTGGTCGTTGTTTTCACTATCAAGCGCGTTCAGTATCCGTCTAGTTTCTGCTAAACGACTACGCACTCGATCTCTGAGTTCTTCGGTCGCCGCTTTGGTAAAAGTCACTACCAATATTTTTTCTATACCTAAATCCTGTTCCACCACAAAGCGCAACACCAGCATGGCGATTGCATAGGTTTTACCCGTACCCGCACTGGCTTCTATCAGGTTAATACCTTGGAATAATTCAGTGTGCGCAGAATCGAAGTAGTTATTGTGCATGAATGTTTGTTATCAAAATTTAGTGACTGGCTGGTAGCGGGTTAAGCCATTTAATGACTGCCAGTCCTTTAAAGGACTGGCAGTCATTCTTAAAAGCAAAAATCACAGATTTAATACACCACCCTACACCAACACCATATTGTCGCGGTGTATTAATTCGGAATCATCGGCATAACCCAATATTTTTTCAAATTCGCTACTGCTTTTCCCTGCAATCAAACGGGTGTCGGTGTGGCTGTAATTGATGAGTCCTCGCGCTATTTCTATGCCGCTTTCATTTAAACAAGCCACTAATTCGCCGCGTTCAAATGTGCCTGACACGCTTTTAACGCCGACAGCAAGCAAGCTTTTACCTTCGTTTTGTAAGACGTTCACCGCGCCAGCATCCAATACGACTTGTCCTTTAACTTGCAATTGTCCTGCCAACCAGCGTTTTCTTGCTGCGAAAGGTTCTATGTCGGGTAAGAAATGGGTGCCTACAACTGCTCCTGCAATAACTTCGGTAATGACGTGTTCAGCCGCGCCTGCAACTACGATGGTTGCCGCGCCAGACCTTGCAGCTAAACGTGCGGCTCTGACTTTGGTGGACATTCCGCCGCGTCCTAATCCGCTACGGCTATCACCTGCCATACTGTTTAAGCGATCATCATTGACGCTGATTTCAGAAATTAGAGTAGCATCGGGAAAAATGCTAGGATCTCCTGTGTATAAACCTTTTTGATCGGTCAAAATAATCAACAAATCTGCTTCGACTAAATTAGCAACCAACGCGGCGAGAGTGTCGTTATCACCGAAGCGAATTTCTTCGGTAGCCACGGTGTCATTTTCATTAATCACGGGGACTGCGCCAAATTTCAGCAAGGTTAATAGAGTGCTACGCGCATTCAAATAACGTTGTCTATTCGCCAAGTCGTCATGCGTTAATAACACTTGAGCAGCATGAAGTTTGTGTTGCTGAAAATTATCATCGAATACGCGTACCAAGCCCATTTGTCCGACAGCGGCGGTGGCTTGTAATTCGTGTAAGGTGATTGGACGTGATTTAAGTCCTAAACGGGCTACACCTTCGGCAACCGCACCAGACGACACTAAAATAACGTCGATGTCTTGGTGTTTTAATACTGCCATTTGGCTGACCCATTCGGCAATCGCGGTTTTATCCAAGCCTTTACCGCCTTTGGTCAATAAAGAGCTACCGATTTTAACGACCACTCGTTTAACGTTATGAAAATTTGTTCTACTCACGGTTTATGTTCTCTGTTGTTTTAATTCCGTTTTTGCTCGTTTCCACGAGCCACGCCACTACCCACAGTGAAGCGCGTTTGCAGATTATAAGGTATTGAACGATACTGGAGGAATTTTATAAGTATGATGGATAATAAAAGACAGCATTGAAACGCACCCAAATCACCCTAACAGGTTTATTACAAGGCATAGGTTTTCGCCCTTACGTTTATCGCTTAGCATCAACTCATAAGCTCGCGGGTTGGGTTGCTAATGACCGCGACCGTGTATTAATTGAAATTGAAGGTGATGAACAATCCCTAGCCAATTTTTTGATCGATTTACGAAATAACATCCCCGCTTGTGGTCATATTAGCGATTGTCAGCAACAGACCATTCCAGTCACTTATCAGCAAGACTTTCAATTCAAACCCAGTTTACATATCGATAACCAAGCCGCTGTGTTTGCTTGTCCTGATATTGTGGTATGTGACGCGTGTGTAGCGGAAATGTGTGATGCCAATAATCGCCGCTATCAACACCCATTTATTAGCTGTTGTCATTGCGGCCCCCGTTACAGTGTGATGTACGGCTTGCCTTATGATCGTGAGCAAACCAGTTTGCGTGATTTTCCATTGTGTGTGCGTTGTGCGGATGAATATCAAAATCCGAATGACCGTCGTTTTTTTGCCCAAACCATTGCTTGCCCTGATTGTGGTCCGCAACTGAGTTTTTGCGATTCATCAGGTAAACCGATAATACACAAACAAAACGCGTTAGAGGCAAGCATTAACGCTTTAAAAGACGGTAACATTGTTGCCATTAAAGCAATAGGTGGTTTTCAATTGTTGCTAGATGCAACCAATTCAGTGGCTGTAGCAAGATTGCGCAAGTTAAAGCAACGGACGAGTAAACCGTTTGCAGTGATGTTGGGTTCATTGCTTGAAGCCCAGCAACTTTGTGAACTTAACCAGATAGAACAACAGTGTTTGCGTTCTTCCGCCGCACCTATCGTATTAACCAAAGCCAAAACGCAAGCAAAAACCCTATTGGATAATGTCGCACCTAAGCAAGTGCTATTAGGTATTATGCTACCGTCATCCCCAGTCCATCATCTCATTATGTCTGGGCTTAACCGCCCCGTAATAGCCACCAGCGGCAATCGTCACGGTGAACCAATTTGCATAGACAATCAGCAAGCCTTTGATAACTTGAAGGGTTTAGCCGATTTTTTTCTAGTGCATGATAGGGCGATTTTAAGACCGATCGATGATTCTATTATCCGTGTGATTGCCGATACGCCAACAGTATTGCGTCGTGCCAGAGGTTATGTTCCAACTCCAATTAAGCTAAAAAAGCCGATAGTTACCACGCTGGCAGTCGGCGGACAAATGAAAAATACGGTAGCCATTGCCCATCAGCATCACATTATGCTCAGTCAACATTTAGGCGATTTAGAACAACTGGCAACGGCACAGCAACACCGCGCCACTATCGCTGATTTAAGCCAATTTTACGCACTCAAACCTAAACAAGTTATCAGCGATAATCACCCTGATTATGTCAGCAGTGTCTATGCGAAAAATTTAGGCTTGCCGTTGCAAACCGTGCAGCATCATTACGCGCATATTTTGGCGTGCATGGCAGAACATCAACTCGAACCGCCCGTATTAGGTATCGCGTGGGATGGTACGGGTTTGGGCATGGATAATCAGCTTTGGGGTGGTGAATTTTTACAAATCACACAACACGGTTGGCAGCGAGTCGCTCATTGTCGCCCATTTCCGTTAATCGGTGGTTTTGCCGCCATTAAAGAACCTCGCCGTGCCGCATTGGGTTTGCTCTATGCCAGTTTAGGCGATGAATTATTCAGCGGTAATTATGCTGATTTACTCAGTGCGTTTTCAATAACTGAACTTAAATTATTACAGGGTATGGTCAAAAAACAGCTCAACTGCCCGATGACCACCAGCATTGGACGCTTGTTTGATGCCTTTGCCAGCTTGCTAGGTTTATGTCAAATCAGCGATTTTGAAGGACAAGCAGCAATGGCATTGGAAGCTTGTGCTAGTAAGTGCGAATTCATTCGCACTGTGCGGATAAATCCGCACCTACATTATCCTATCGGAATAATCGAAGCAGAGTGTTTATTACTGGATTGGCAACCGTTACTTACGGGCGTGTTAGCCGATTTAAATCACATTAGCCGTGAAGAAATCGCCGCCCGCATACATCACAGTCTAGCCAACTGGGTATTTGCAATTGCAGAAAAAACGAACGCACCCCGCCTAGTGTTAAGCGGCGGCTGTTTTCAAAATGCCTATTTAGTCGAAGCTATTATCCATGCCCAACAAGCCCAAAATTATCAATTGTTTCGTCATGCGACTATTCCACCGAATGACGGCGGTTTGGCATTAGGACAGATTTATGCTTATTGTTGTAGCGACTCTATTCAATGAATAGCGTATAAGTTTATATTACTCATCACATTTTTTTAAAAATGTAACTAAAATTTGAATGCGTAATGTGATAGACGTGTTTGTCACCCATAGCCAGTAACCCTCATAAACTTATACAGGATACTCAGACCGTGATTAATTTAGATGAAATTGAACAATTGGATAAAGAAGTACAAGAACAAACCGAGCTATTAAAAGCCAATACCGATGGTTTAGAAAATGACCTTAAAGAGTTTAAAGAGGTTCATGAAGTATTAAGTTTGCTGGAATTGGAAAATGCCGATTTAGAACAGCGTTTAGCCGCTTCTGAAGTGAAATACACCGAGTTGCAAAAGCAAGTTGTGGAATTAGAAGAAGTCATGAACAAGCGCGATAGCGTCATGAAAATGTTATTAAAAACGGTCGGACAGCTAAATACTAACGTAACTGAAATAAGAAATTCTTTAGTCACTCGAAATAATTGAAACATGACTAAAGTTGAGAGCTAGTTTGATTTACTGCATACTGTGTTTTCTTGTACAAGTTAACCTGTAAGAGTCATTTTTTAAGGAGAAGTTATGTTTATCTTTGTTCGTGTAGTCAGTTTACTACTGTTAGTGATGTGTGTAAGTGCTGCTCAAGCGGTGAGTTTTGATTGTCAAAAAGCAAAAACGTTTATCGAAAAAGCGATTTGTCAGAATCCAGATTTGTCTCAGCTAGATGACGAATTAGGCTCACTGTATCAATTAGCATTGACCGATAACAAAAATCCCGCTGTTTTTAAGAAACAACAACTGGGATGGTTAAAGCAACGTGACACCTGTCAAACCGTTGATTGTGTGAAAAAATCCTATAAACAACGTATTGCGACTCTGAATAAATACAATAACAATCCCGATAATTTCAAACCCGATGTGGGCGGCGAATAATCCTTATGTGCCTAGCCATTCCCGCAAAAATTATTAGCGTTTCTGAAAACAACGATGCTTTACAACGCATGGCGCGAGTCGATTTTTCAGGCGTTATTAAAGACATTAGTTTGGCGTATTTACCCGAAGCCAAGGTTAATGATTATGTGATTGTTCATGCGGGTTTGGCGTTGTCGATACTCGATGAAGACGAAGCACGAATCACGCTTGCCGCCTTTGCTGAGTTAGCCAATGTTCAATAAACTTGCCTTTCGTGATCCTGTGGTGGCTAAGAAATTAGTCGCCGCCATTCAACAAATCAGCACACAGCCGTGGACAATTATGGAAGTGTGCGGTGGTCAAACCCACAGCATTATTCAATACGGTATCGATCAATTATTACCCGATAACATCCGTTTAATTCACGGGCCAGGTTGTCCTGTTTGCGTTACACCGTTGGAATATATCGACAAAGCCTTAGCCATTGCCAACGTGCCGAATATTATTTTCTGTTCGTTTGGTGATATGTTGCGTGTGCCGAGTTCACACCAAGATTTACTCAGTGCCAAAGCCCAAGGTGCGGATATTCGCATTGTTTATTCGCCGTTGGACGCGTTAAAAATTGCCCAAGAAAATCCAAGTCGTGAGGTGGTATTTTTTGCCGTCGGTTTTGAAACCACTGCACCGACCACCGCCTTAGCCGCCCAGCAAGCCAAACAACTGGGTTTGAAAAACTTTTCCCTTTTAACCTGTCATGTCTGCGTACCGCCTGTGATGCAAGCGTTATTAGCATCGCCTAACTGCCAAGTACAAGGCTTTTTAGCCGCAGGTCACGTCTGTGCGATCATGGGCTATGGACAATATCACCCCATTGCAGAACGCTATCGTGTGCCGATTGTGGTCACAGGTTTTGAACCTGTCGATATATTGCAAGGCATCTACCAATGCGTCCAACAACTGGAAGCAGGGCGGTTTGAAGTCGAAAACGCTTATAGTCGTGTAGTGCGTGAGCAAGGCAACCCCGCTGCACAACACGCCATGCAGCAGGTTTTTATCACCGTTGATCGCAGTTGGCGCGGCTTGGGTGAAATCCCGCAAAGCGGTCTGATGCTCGCCCCTGAGTTTGCCGCATGGAATGCCGAACACAAGTTTAATGTGCAAGCTGTTAATACTCAAGAGCCTGTCGCCTGTCGCAGTGGTGATGTGTTACAAGGCTTAATCAAACCCGCACAATGCCTTGAGTTTGCCAGCACCTGTACACCTGAACATCCGTTAGGTGCGACCATGGTTTCTACTGAGGGCGCGTGTGCGGCTTATTATCGTTATAGACGAAATTTGTAAATAGCGTTTATCATGTCTATCAATACAGTCGCCGAAACCGCTACTTTTCAACGCTATGCCGCTGACATCTGGACGGATGCTGAGCGTATTGTGTTTGTGGATTGGATAGCAAAAAATCCGTTAGCGGGCGATGTTATTCAAGGCTCTGGTGGTTGCCGAAAAGTACGCTGGTCACGTTCAGGAATAGGCAAACGCGGTGGTGTTCGGGTTATCTATTTCAACGGTTCAGATGGTCGGGTATGGTTGTTGATTGCCTATACCAAAGCCAAGTTTGACAATTTGCCCACTGAGTTTCTCGCAAAACTAAAACACGAGGTAGAACATGGATAAAGAAATGGCACAATTTCAGAATGACTTATTAGCATCGGTTAAGCAGATGAAAGCAGGGCAAGCGGTGCGCGTGACCGAAACCGTTTTATCCCCTGTCGCCTCAGTACGCCACGCTACTGGACTTTCTCAAGTACAATTTGCTGAACTCATGGGCGTTTCTGTGCGAACCTTACAACAATGGGAACAAGGCAGACGCTCACCATCGGGCGCGGCAAAAATATTGTTGCGTGTTGCAGAAAAGCACCCTGAACTATTACTTGAAGTGGTTGCGTGATTAGTCAATCAAAGCGATAGGATAAAATGATGCGCTTCGTTCCTCAGCGCATCCTATCTTGCTACACCGTTAGCACACCGAACCGACCGCAAATATCAGTTGTGGCAAGAGGGTGTTCATGCTGAACTAATGTTTAACGAAACCATTATGCGGGGAAAACTGGACTATATTCATAACAATCCAGTCGCGAGCAAGGCTCGCTCCTACTATGTAGCTATTAGAACGGTTTAATTTTGTAGGAGCGGCTCTTAGCCGCGAAAACTCATGCGTTGGAACGATGAAAAAATAAACTTGGAGTGAATCAGTGGAATTAACCTGTCCCTTACCTTTGCAATATGAACAAATCGTTACGGCACACGGCGGCGGTCGCTTGATGCAGCAATTACTGGCGCGGGTGGTACAACTCACCGCGTACCGCGTACGTTGGGGTTCGCAAGCTCACCCACAACCTACACAATTTAACCCAACGTACGCGGTATTGCACTTTATCGCATTAATTCATAAATATCCTTTAAACGCTAATTCACTCTATAATCAAGCCTTGAACACAGTCCTTTTCAAACTTTTAAAAACCTGAAAGGTCTGTCTGTCACAAAACCGAGTCAGTTATGTATTATCAAGGTATAAAAAAAACCATCACCCAACGGGTAATCATCAAAAAAAATGCCGCATTCGGTGATATTCATCCGATATTAGCCCAGATTTATGCCGCGAGAGGCTTAAGTTCAGTCGAAGAACTGGATAGAAGTTTAGCCAAATTACCATCGCCATGGTTATTATCGGGCATGACTGAGATGGTGGAACATTTAATCACGGCAATTAATACGCAACAACGCATTAGCATCGTGGCTGATTTTGATGCCGATGGTGCGACCAGTTGCGCGGTGGCTCTCAAAGGATTGCAATTACTGGGTGCGAAAAATGTGGCTTTTGTTGTGCCTAATCGCTTTGAATACGGTTATGGCTTAACGCCTGAAATCGTCGAACTTGTTAAATTACAAACGCCCGATGTAATTATCACCGTTGATAATGGCATTTCCAGTGTTGACGGTGTTAAAGCGGCAAAAGACGCTGGCATAAAGGTATTAATCACCGATCATCATTTGCCGCCCGCTGAATTACCCTCCGCCGATGCGATTGTTAATCCTAATCTGGTGGACGATCATTTCCCTAGCGGTGCATTAGCAGGAGTTGGAGTGATGTTTTATGTGCTAATGGCATTGCGTAGCCGTTTGCGAGAACTGCACTGGTTTGAACAACAGCAAGTCGCTGAACCCAATCTTGCCCAATTATTGGATTATGTTGCTTTAGGTACGGTTGCTGATGTGGCAGCGTTGGATCAAATTAATCGTATTTTAGTCCATCAAGGCTTGCTACGCATACGCACAGGACGAGCGCATAAAGGCTTAATGGCATTGATTGAAATAGCCAATAAAAACGCCGCAACGCTGACCGCGACCGACTTAGGTTTTTCCCTCGGCCCTAGACTCAATGCCGCAGGGCGCATGAATGATATGACGGTAGGCATAGAATGCTTATTGACTGATGACCCACAACTGGCAAAAACCATCGCCGCACAACTAGACGAACTGAATCAAGATAGGCGCGAAGTTGAAGGTGTAATGAAACAACAAGCCATGACTTATTTGGCAGAAATGAAGCCCTTGGATGAACGACATTTACCCGCTGGGGTTTGTTTGTATGATGCAAGTTGGCATCAAGGCGTTATCGGTATTTTAGCATCACGCATCAAAGACCGACTTCACCGCCCTGTAATTGCTTTTGCACCCGCAGGAAAGGATTTAATCAAAGGTTCAGCGCGTTCCATTGTCGGTGTGCATATTCGTGATGTTCTCAGTGATATTGCCAGTCTACATCCGCAATTACTCAGTAAATTTGGTGGTCATGCAATGGCTGCTGGATTAAGTTTAACGATGCACGATTACCCCGCATTTGCCTTGGCATTTGATGAAATGGTAAGTAAACGTTTGGCGACTGTCGATTTAGAACAAAAAGTCTACTCCGATGGTGAATTGACTGAACAAGAAATGACGGTTGAGTTTGCTGAACTATTACAACAGGCGGGACCGTGGGGACAAGAATTTCCAGAGCCATTATTTAATGGCATATTCGATGTCATTCAATCGAGAATTGTTGGACAACGGCATCTTAAATTAGTGCTAAGAAAACCTAACGGAAATTTGCTGATTGATGCAATTGCCTTTTTCATGGATCAACCAGAAAATTGGTTAGGATTACGGCAAATCAACGCCGCTTATAAACTGGATATTAATGAATATCGCGGCAATCGAACGGTACAGTTTATTTTGCAGTATTTGGAAAAAATCATCTAAAAAATTTGGAATACTGGAGTGCAAGCGAAACTTGCATTCCAGAATACTGAAAGTTAGCTATTTTTTCTGAAACCACGCCATTGATTCGACATGAGCAGTTTGAGGAAACATATCCATCACACCTGCTTTCACTAAGGTATAACCTAGTTCATTGACCAAAATCCCTGCATCACGCGCTAAAGTAGACGGATTGCAGGACACATAAACAATCTGTTCAGGTTGCCATTTTTTAAAATAATGCAACACTTCAGACGCACCCGCTCTGGATGGGTCGAGCAAAATTTTAGTGTATTTGCGGTTTGCCCACGGTTCATTGCTAAGGTCTTTACTCAAATCAGCGGCATAAAATTCCGCATTGCTAATGCCATTGTAAAGTGCATTTTCTTTGGCATGATTAACCAGCGGCGCATCGCCTTCAATACCCACCACGCTACCTGCATACTTCGCCATTGGCAGAGTAAAATTGCCCAAGCCACAAAATAAATCCAACACGCTGTCGTTTTCGTTTAAGTTTAACGTTTCTAAGACACGGTTAATCATTTGTCGATTAATATCGTAATTCACTTGGGTGAACATCGCAGGTCTAAAGTGAAACTCGATACCGTGGTCGGGGAGGGCATAAGTAGGTATCACTTCCGCTTCACCATCTAATGGCACGATGGTATCAGGACCTTTAGATTGCAAACACAGGGTCAGCGGATGTTCACGCTCAAACGCTTTCATAATCTCTACATCATCAGCAGTCGGCGGTTCTAATACACGAATCGATAACACACATTTTTCATCACCAATGGCGACTTCAATTTGCGGAATTTTATCGCGTATACTCAACTGAGCTATCATTTCACCCAACGCAATTAACCGTGTACCAACCATCGGGTGCATGACAATACAGCTATCAATTTCGGCTAAATACGGATGACGGCGTTCTCTAAAACCCACTAACACCCGATTATTTTTCTTAGCGACATACTTAACACCCATGCGGGCTTTGCGGCGATAACCCCAATGTTCACCTGTTAACGGTTGCCATAATTCGGGAATCTCGATTTTGCCTATGCGTTTGAATTGGTCAATCAACAAATCTTGCTTAATGCGTATTTGTGCCGAGGATTCAACGTGTTGAAAACTACAACCGCCACACACGCCATAATGCGGACATAACGCATCCACGCGATCTTCAGCGCGGCTGTGTAACTTAACCACGCGTCCTTCCGCGTAATCTTTACGGCTTTCGGTATAAACAAATTCAACGTCTTCGGTGGGTAAGGCTTCATCAATAAAAATGACTTTACCATCGACATGAGCTACGCCGCGTCCGTCATGGGTTAAGGATTCAATAGTGACTCTAACAGGGGTTTCGGGTAATGGTTTTTTGCGTGATCTGCGTGCCATGCTGTGTGGTGTCCAATGAGGGTAAGTTGTGGTTTTGGAATACAATCCAGTCCTTCGATAAACTCAGGACAGGATTTGAACTCCTGTGTTTATATATCCAATTATAGTATTCAGTGCGGTTTGTTCGTTGGTTTCAATAGCGAGTTCAACGGTACGTTTAGCTCTTTTCAATCAAATTTAACTTAAAATCCAAGTGCTTTTTAAAATGGTAAAAATCTTTATCCAACGTAAATACAGTAAAATCATGACAATGTGCGATTGCACAAAGTAGAAAATCGGTATTTGAAGCTTGTACACCTTTAGCACGGCAACGATTATAAAACTGTGCGGCAGTTTCAAAATCTGCCGTTGAAATTGGATAATCAGAAAAGGCTCGTAATTTAGTACGAATACGCTCAAACTGGGATTCATGAGCAATACCTGACAATATTTCTTGACGAATCGCACCTAACATAATCACTTGTCTTTGATGAATCAGATTATTTAATTCATCAATTATTTTTTGATTAAGTGCATTATTCTGTCGCCGTAATGCGTAAGACCAAATACAGGTATCAACCAAAACGCTCATAATACCCCACGTTGTTTTTTATAATCGTAATCTTCGGCAAAATCCACTGTACCAAATTCTTGGCTAATAGTTTGTTGTTCTAAATATTGAACATACATTTCAATTGCTTTTTCAATGGTTTCTTGTAAATTTGAATGATGCCCCAATTGTTGGGCAAGTTTTATAGTGTTTTCATTATTAATAGCTACGTTAATCATGATTATTCTCCAGTTTATTTCAAGGAGTACAAACCTAGGTTTGTATTCCTGTGTTTGTCGCTTCGGTTATATAGTCCAGCGCGGTTTGTTCGTTGGTTTCAATGGCGAGTTCTACGGCGCGTTTTGCGGTGGCTAATAACTGTTCACTTTGGGCTTTTAGGGTGAAGCTTTGTTGTATTAATTCGGCGATTTTAGCTTGGATTTCATCGGGTAAAATAGGGATAATTATTTTATTGATGTCGTTGCTAGAGATATTAGTTTGAACGCCGCCTGTTCCTACACGTTCAAGTTGATATTCACCCATAATAGAATTGAGGATTAGCATTAGAACTAATGGGTTATAGTTTTTTGGCGTAAATCGCATTATTCTTTGATTTATTAAAGCAGTAATGCCTTCTGGAATAACGCAAGTGTTGCCAATTGTGCCAGACATAGAAAGTAAAATATCACCTTCGACTGCAATATCTTTTTCGCTAATTTCCATTTGTTCAATTGGCAAATAGGCTGTATTTGATATATCTAAAAATCCTTTTTTAATATTGTTAATGCGAATTAAAGGAACACCTGAATTTTCTAAATAATCTTCGCTTTTATAAGGGTAGCCAGTTGAATAATTTTCAATAAATTCATTTAGGCTTTTATATGACAAAGGCGAAACAGTTTCCTCGTTCCCACGCGCTGCGTGGGAATGCAGTGTTAGACGCGCCGCGTCTTGCACCGCAGGCGCGGTGCTGAATTCATTCCCACGCAGCGCGTGGGAACGAGAGGGGATGTAGTTTTTTATTTTGTTTTCTAATTCGTCATACTTCGGCTGGTAATATTCGGCATCTAAGCGACCTGTGGCAAGAAAGGAATCTTTGAATGATTTAATATTTATATTTTCGGTGCTGGGTGAAAAATCCGCCATACCTAGGGCGTTAAGTAGTAGGGTTTCGGCTTGGAAATATGTAAGCTTTGATTCTTCCCTAATTTTTTCTTCAAATTTAAGGAAAGTTTCAATCGCCTCTTGAAATATATTACTAAAAATAGGCACAACAAAATCTCTTTGATTAATCAGTAGAACCCTATCTCTTGTTGTTCCACTTGCAAATCTATATGCCTGTTTTCGCCCGTATTCTGTATTTAAAAAAGTACATAAATAATTCGCTAATATTTCAGGGTTTTTAATTACAATCTTCGTTAATTCACGTCTAAATATATATTTTTCATTTGTTGATGGAAGAATAGCTGTATAACCTAAAAATCCAATTTTTGTAGTAATAATATCGTATGGATAAGCAGTATGCTTTTTAAGAAGTTCGGCATCTTCATAACTTACATACTCAATATCTGTATCATCAAATATTCCAGATTTTTTGATATTTTGCATTCTTATAATGGGAACACCATCTTTAGCATAGCCAGATGAATGAAAGTCAGAACCAAATGGACCATCAAATAAATGGCACATATCACCAAATCGTTGATGCGGTTTTGACTTTATTTTTTCTGTAATTAAACGAAAGTGTTTGCCATAAAATTCAGGGTCTAATCTGAAATTATTTTCGACATGGGATAAATTAATTTCTGAAATTTCCAACCTTTCCAACAACGCCAAATATTTCACTTCATTAAATGGTTCAGCATAAAGACCTGCGAGGTTTTTAAAACCTTGCAGGTCTAAATCAAAAAAACTTAAGTTTTCCTTCTTAGCAAATTCAATAAACGCTTCGGCTATACCGTCTTGCGTTAAACCGTCGTGATTAAATAAATCATGTTTAACAATCAAATGCTCATGCGTATCAAGCAACGGCGAACCATCGGCTTGCGTAACATAGATTTTATCGCCTGAATTATCTTTGCTGGATTCCTGCATAGTGGCAAAGAATATCGGGTAATCATCGACTTTAGGGCAAAGCACATCATCCCATTTCTGCACCAATAACACGCTGGTTTTTGTCCCTGTATGCGGTTTAAATACATTGCCATGCAAACCTACTACCGCTAATATTCGGCAATGCCCCGCAATAAATTCACGGATTTGTTTATCACTTGAATTATTAAAACGCCCTTGTGGTAATACCACCGCCATACGTCCACCTGCTTTTAAAAAACTTAAGTTGCGTTCAATAAATAATATATCGCGCCCGACAGAAGTTTGATATTTACCGTTGTCTTTTTTACCTAATTCATATTTAGCCAAAATACGGGTTTCTTTTATATCACCTGCAAACGGTGGATTTGCCATTAATATATCAAATTGAAAATCACGATTACTATTTTTATCTGTCCGCATTTTGCGTAATTTTTTCCAGCCTTCGCCGTAAATATCTGTCCAATTTTCGTCTTTGGTTTTTTCATCCCAGCGTTCATAATCCAGTGTATTCAAATGTAAAACATTGGTTTGTCCATCGCCTGCAATTAAATTAAGGGTACGCCCGACACGCACGGCTTTTTCATCAAAATCAATTGCAAAAACTTTATTCTGCACATAATCAATACAACGCGGCGGTTTTTGTTCAGCGGTGAATAAATGACTTTTGGTTAGCCCTTCGGATTTTAATATCGCTTCCCAGACATGGAATATACCATGCACAGGAAAACCACACGAACCAGCGGCAGTATCTATTAAGGTTTCATGCTCTTGTGGATTAAGCATTTTTACGCACATATCAATGACATAACGCGGCGTGAAATACTGCCCTTTTTCACCTTTGCTGGATTTATTAATTAAATATTCAAACGCTTCATCTACCACGTCTAAATTAGAATTAAATAGCATCACGGATTCTAATGAAGATATACACACCGATAAATGGCTGGGGGTTAGTTGTAGTTTAGAATCTTCGGTAAATACCCCTTCCCATTTACCCCTCGCTTTATCAAATAAATCTTGAATTTTGGCTTTTAATTCGGTTTCAGTATCGCCATAGTTTCTGAATACTAAATGTTTTTTTCTATCGCGCCAGCTTTCCATTTCATCATAGAGTTTAGTGAATATTAATTTGAATAACTCTTCAAAAACATCAACGCCCGCATTGGCTAATACTTCGTCTTCCATTTCGAGAATTAAATCTTTTAGCGATTTTTCTCTTTAACCAGTTTATTAAGACTTCTTAAATCATCAATTGTCCAACGGGCGGATAATACATCGGATAACTTTTCTAATGCGCTGGGTATTCTGGGTATATCTTCAAAATAATTTGGGTCTTTGCGCTGATACCATGATATTGAATCACCATTTGTCCAAACGCCCATCGGTGCGCCTGTGGCATTACAATAACTTTTTAATTGGTCTTTACCATCTTTTAATTTTGGCTTTTTTAATTCAACCAATATATAGGGAACAGTGGGGCGGTCTTTGTCGAATATACAAATATCAGCGCGTTTAGTTTCACGTCCAAAGGTAACGCCATATTCAATCGCTATTCTATTGATGGGATATTTAAAATCATCAATTAATACCATTAAATATAACTGACGCACGACTTCTTCAGGCGTGAGTTTTATTTCTTTGCCGCGTACTAAACAGACAATATAAGGCGTGGCTTTATCGCGTATTTGTTTAATGATGATGCTGTTTTCTAAGGCTTGAATTTGTGCGTGTGTAAATTGGGTGAGTTTGTACGCGGAATCTTTGAGGAGTTCGGTGAGTGTCATTAAGCTGTCCCTGTTGGTTGCAATAGGGAGATTTTACACCTTATTAACTTGTCGGTAATTGCCAATTTAGCCAAAACCAAACTTTTAATGGCGTGCCAGCTTTGCCTGACGTGCAAGCAAAGCTGGCACGCCAGAATTTTTCGTTTTATAGTTCGTCTTCAATTACCAATTTTGAATGATTTTGTCCGATTAGCAAATACACCGCTGGGACAACGAACAGGGTAAATAATGTGCCAATTGCCAAACCTGTGGCAATGACTAATCCCATATTAAAACGTGATGCCGCGCCTGCACCTGTGGCAAAAATAAGCGGTAATACACCTAATACCATTGCGGCAGTGGTCATTAAAATGGGTCGTAAGCGGGTTGCGGCGGCGTGTTCAATTGCCTCGCGTTTAGATAGCCCTTCGCGTTGGCTGTTATTGGCAAATTCGACGATTAAAATGCCGTGTTTACTGATTAAGCCCATTAAGGTGACAAAACCCACTTCGGTATAAATATTCAGTGTGGCGTTGCCAATCCCTAAAGCAACAAAGATTAACGCGCCTGCAATCGACATTGGCACAGACACTAAAATAATCAACGGATCACGAAAACTTTCAAATTGCGCTGCTAATGCTAGAAAGATAATAATTAACGCGAATGAAAAAGTGATGATAAAGGCGTTGGATTCCTGCATGAGTTGGCGTGATTGTCCGCTGTAATCCAGTGAATAACCTCTTGGTAATGTGCGTTCTGCAAGTTCTTTTAGGCTATGGAGCGCGTCACCTAAGGCGACATCGGGTAACGGTACACCTGAAATAGTCGCAGAATTTAGCTGTTGAAAATGGTTTAACGATTGTGGCACGGTTTCATTTTTAATGGTGGCAATGGTGGACAAAGCGACTGATTCACCTGTGGCAGTGCGAAACTGATAATTGAGCAACTGCTCTGCATTGAGCCGTGATTTTTGCTGAACTTGCGGTATCACTTTGTAAGAGCGTTCGGCAGGACTGAAATAATTGACATAACCACCGCCTAGCATGGCATTTAAAGACGCTCCCACATCCTGCATGGTTAAGCCCAGTAGCGCGGTTTTATTGCGGTCGATGATAACGCGTGATTGTGGTTGATCGACTTTTAAATCACTGTCTAAGAACATGAACATTCCGCTTTTTTGCGCGTCCTGCATAAATTGCTCAGAGACAGCCAGCATTTGCGCCACTGATTCGGTGGAGTTGATGACGAACTGTATCGGCATACCGCGACTTCCAGGAAGAGAAGGCGGCTGAATAACCGCAACACGGCTGCCTGCAATATCATTCATTTCTTGCTGAACGATAGGCTGGAGTGCGTTGCTAGTGAGCGTGCGTTCATTCCACGGTTTCAGTACCATTCCACCGACTGATTGCCCTGGAACATCGAGTTGAAATACATGATTAGTTTCGGGATGTTTGACAATTTTTTCATAGACTTGACGCGAAGACAGTAGACGTTGCTCCAATGTCGCGTTCGGGGCGGATGATGCGAAAGTGATAACAATGCCTTGATCTTCTTGCGGTGCGAGTTCGCTTTTCGCACTTTGATAGAGAAAATAACTACTTGCCAACATAATCAGCGCGAACACAACGGTGACAGGTAAATAATTCAAAGAACCGTGCAAAGTGCGAGCATAACGGCTATTTACGCGGTCAAAAATACTGTCGATAAAGGCAATGGTTTTTTCTTGCCAACCTTCATGTTCATCGGTGTGCGCTAACATTTTAGAACACATCATCGGTGATAAAGTCAGCGCGACTATTGCCGAAATAGTCACCGCGCCTGCCAACGTTACCGCAAATTCGGTGAATAACACGCCTGTTAAACCGCCTTGAAAACCCACAGGCACATACACGGCGATTAATACGATAGTCATGGCAATAATGGGCCCAGACAATTCACGCGCTGCGAGTAATGACGCGGCGGTGGGTTTCATACCTTGTTTTAAATGCCGATTGACGTTTTCAACAATAATAATGGCATCATCGACCACTAAACCAATGGCGATAACTAACGCCAATAAGGTCAATAAATTAATCGAGAAGCCAAATAACAGCATGATGATAAACGTACCGACTAGCGACAACGGTATAGCAACAATCGGAATCAGAATTTCACGCGGTGAACCCAAAAACGCAAACACCACTAAAATAACGATGAGCAAGGCTTCAATCAGTGTGCGTGTTACGCCATCAATCGCACTTTGGACAAAGTTGGTAGCATCGTAAACGATTTTTCCCTCAATACCTGTGGGCAGTTGCGCTTGAATATCAGGAAGAACCGCTTTCACCCGCCCAATGACTTCCAACAAATTAGCATTCGGGGCAATTTGCAAGCCGACATACACTGCTTTATTACCATCAAATGCCACGCTGGATTCGTAGTCATCCGCGCCTAAAGTCACTTTCGCCACATCTTTTAAGCGAATAATGGCGTTGTTTTGTTGTTTGATAACCAGATTTTCAAATTCTTCAACGGTGTGCAGACTGGTCGAGGCGACTAAATTCACTTGCACCATTGAGCCTTTGGTATTGCCCAAACTCGATAAAAAATCATTTTTAGCTAACGCGACACTGACATCCGCTGCATTCAGCGCGTAAGCGGCTAACTTATCGGGGTCTAACCACGCACGCAGAGCAAAATTTTTGCCACCCAATATTTCAGCGGTTTGTATACCTTCGACTGCTTGTAATCTGGGCTGTACAGAACTCAATATATAATCGGTGATATTGTTAGCGGGTAATACATCACTGGAAAAACCGATATACATGGAATCGATGGTTTCACCGATTCTAAGACTAATTGACGGATTTTGTGCTTCGGGTGGTAATTGATTAATTGCCGAACTGACTTTGGCACTGATTTCAGTCAAAGCATTATCAGTATTGAAATTGAGCTGTAAATTGGCGGTAATCGTACTGATACCGCTTTTGCTGGATGAAGTGAGGTAATCAATACCATTGGCTTGGGCAATTGCATTTTCCAACGGCGTGGTAATAAAGCCCGCAACCAATTCAGGGTCAGCACCATAATAAACCGTGGTCACGGTGACAACCGCGTTTTCCGTGCGCGGATATTGCAAAATAGGTAGATTGCTTAAGGCGCGTAATCCCAATACCAACAGCACCAAGCTAACAACGGTCGCTAATACAGGTCTGTGTATGAAAATATCAGTAAAATTCATAACTATAAGTCGTTAGGTTGTGGATTAGCTTCATTACTGGGCTGTACCGTATTATTAATTAGCACCACCGAGCCATTGCGTAACTTGAGTTGCCCTGAGGTAACAATGGTATCACCTTCTTTAATGCCTTTAACAATCGCCACTTGATCGCCGCGTGTCGCGCCTGTGGTCACAAACACTTGTTTGGCTGTGAGTTTTTCTTTGCCTTGCTCATCTTTGTTGGTTTCGATTAAAAACACGGTAGAACCATAAGAGTTAAAACTAATTGCGGTATTCGGCAAGGTGATGGCGTGTTGCGCTGAATCCGTGACAACTTCCACATTGGCATACATACCCGATAACAATTGGTGTTTGGCATTATCAAGCACCGCCCTTATCTGCACATTGCGAGTATTTGCATCGACTTTGGGATTAATTACTACCACTTTACCCATGAATTTTTGGCTAGGATACGCATCAATATGAACCTCAACTGTTTGACCAATAGCGATTTTAGCCAAACTTTGCTGAGGTAGGAAAAAATCTACATACAGGGTATTTAATGCCTGTAGCGTGACTATCGATGTGCCAGCATTCAGATATTGCCCAAGATTTACGGTACGAATGCCTAAGTGTCCTGAAAAAGGGGCGCGAATTAATTTTTTATTCACCAAGGCTTGTTGTTCGGCAACATTCGCACTGGCTCTAGTCAAATCCGCTTTATTGCTGTCCACTATTTGCTGACTAATCGCTTTCGCCAGCAACTGTGCTTGATTGCGTTGATAAGTCAGATGAGCAAGTTCTTCGGTGGCTTTTAGTGATTTTAGTTTGGCAATGTCATCATCAGCTTTAAGTTGCACCAGCGGCGACCCCGCAACCACATCATCGCCTTGCTGGAAAAAAATCTCTGTGACTATGCCCGATACTTCCGCGCTTAAATCAGCACCTTGAACTGGAGCTAAACTACCCACTGCGTTCAGATTAGATGACCAATCTTGATAACTAACAACGGTGGTAGAAACAGTTTGCGATGCGTTGCCCATAGAAGCCATGTATTGCTTAATCATTTTGGCTTTAAAATTAATAAAGCCAAAAATACCACCAAATATTAGCCCGACGATAACGAGCATAATCAGTAAACGCTTAATCATTATTTAAAATTCCAATCGAAAAAGGGCAAGAACGACGATGTTTCTGGTTTTTTCTGTTGCGCTGCCAACGTCCTAGATAAATCAGCACGATTCCACCAACCACCCCCTAAGGCTTGAAACAGCGCGGCAGTATCGGCTAAACGGATTGCTTGCGCTTTGATTTGTCCGAGTCGCGCTTGTTGATAAGTGTTTTGCGCTGTGAGTAACGATAAATAACTTACCGCACCGACTTGATACTGGGTACGACTCAGTTCTAAACTTGCCAGTGCCGCTTGTTCAGAGGCAGTTTGCGCCTTGACTGCGCTGGCATCGGCTTCTAGTGCGGTCAAACTATCGGCTACATTTTGAAAGGCTAGCAATACCGTACTGCGATAACGCGCCGCAGCCGCTTCATAAGCGGCAACAGTCGCGTGGTTTTGATGTATATTTTCGCCACCGTGAAAAACAGGCTGTAATAAATTAAGCCCTGTAGTCCAAATAGCACTGCCTGGCATAAACAAATCACCCATCTTGGTAG
This sequence comes from Methylococcales bacterium, assembly GCA_037133675.1. Lineage (GTDB taxonomy): Bacteria > Pseudomonadota > Gammaproteobacteria > Methylococcales > Methylomonadaceae > UBA4132. The sequence goes on along the minus strand of JBAXNR010000004.1, from coordinate 47,814 downwards.
CAATACTGCCTGCATTCGCGCTAATGGTAAAATCTGGGAACATCTGAGCGGCAACCACCCCAATTTTTGCATTCGCCGCGTGTAATAAGGCTTCTTGCGCTCGAATATCTGGACGTTGTGCGACCAATTTAGACGGAATGCTCAAAGGTAATTCTAATGGCAGTTTCAAATCAGCTAAAGTAAATTGCGCGGCTAGATCGTTGCTGGGTAAATCTCCCACTAACGCCGTTAAACGATGACGCGCCTGCATTAATTGCTTTTGTAACGGCGGTAACGCAGTACGCTCTTGTTCCAATTCTGCTTGCTGGGTCAATACATCAACTTGTGACGTGCCGCCTGATTCAAATTGCTGCTTAGCAATAGCTAGTTGCTCGACTCTCGCCTTAATCAGTTTTTCCGTCGTGCTGATTTGATCGCGTAATGCCGCTTCTTCAATTGCCGTGGTGACAATAGTGCTGGATAAAGTTAAAAACGCACCTTCCAATTGAAACCGCTGATAATCTGCTTCCGCCATCAAGCCTTCCAGTTGACGGCGTACTGCACCAAAAACATCCAGCGTATAGGAGACTTTGATAGTCGCATTGTCAAGATTGAACAATGTTCCACCTGCATCAGGTCTACCAAATTGTGCGCCTGTGGTTTTTAAGCGGGAGCTAGAAAAACTAGCATCGACAGTAGGAAACAAGGAGCTTTGTTTTGCGGTCGCTATTTCTGACGCTTCGGTCAATGCGGCTTGCGCAGCTTGTAAATCAGGGCTGTGTTTTAATGCCTTGTCTATTAATGCAGCAAGCGGTGGCGAACGAAATAACATCCACCACTGCGCGGGTATCTCCTTACCCATCACTAAAGATTGCTCACCAGTCAATTTTAATGGTTTGCCGCTCGTATAGTTTTGAGTATCGGTGCTATCAGGACGTACAAAATCAGGCCCTAAGGTACAAGCGGACAGCAACAAAGTGCTGATGAAAATAAATGTTGGTAGAAAAAAGTAATTATTGAAGATTTTGAATTCCAGTTGATTTAGGTATCGCGGTTCGTCAAACCAAGTCATCAATCGACTTTGGTTCACTAATGACTGTGCGTATTGTAGCGAATGAATAGCATAACACTTAGCTTTTTTCGAGGTTTCAGGGGATGTATTTATAATCGTACCATTATGTAGAACCAGAATAGCTTAATTCTACCTGTTGTTAGCTTTTTATACACTAACGAGACTGTGAAAGTATTAATAATTTCAAACAAATATTCCTTGTCGGATGCAACAATCTTCAAACCCGTCATTCTGGCATGGATGCCAGAATCCAGTGCCAAGGATGGTAACAGCATGATTATAAGTAATATTATTCTTCACTCTGCTCCAAAACCCTCGCTACGCTCTCCTTGTAACTGGATTCCAGCATCCATGCTGGAATGACGGTGTTTTTTAGCAGGATTTTGAATACTTTCACAGTCTCTAAAGCTCCAAAAATTGCGGTGAAAATTATTGATGATCGCGGCATTGAATGTTTGCGGGTGATATCGTTGTGACATGATATATCTACAAACATATCGCCGCTACGCGGCTGTTTTGTTGGGTTTGTTTTGGCTACAAACATTTTGCTGCTAACGCGTCTTTGCCCCAGCGGGGCAATATGTTTGTAGCACTAAGAACCTGCACAGCATTAGTATTATGAACTCACCAGCGATTTTTTGATTAAAGACGGTCGCCGCCCTGCGGGTTATGTGATGGCAACCCCTAACGCAAAAGGTTTTGATGATGCAGGTTTATTTGTTGAAATTGAATTGGTGAATAAAATTCTCCCGCGTGTTAAAGCGTGGCGTGAAGCAGGTTATACAGGCGTAACAGGCATTACTAAGCGTTTATTAACGCATTGGCAGGATACTACCGAGCGCGAAAATAGCGCGTTTTTCTTTTGCCAATTAGAGTTAATCTGGCTCAATAAAGCACCCGCCGCTGATAAAGTTGGCATAGACATTCGAGGCGATGGTGGCACGTTTGAACGCTAAATGGCTACAGGTACAGGCAAAACTATAATCATGGCGATGATTTTGGCTTGGCAGTTTTTAAATAAAGTCACTTATTCCACTGATAGCCGATTTAGTAAAAATGCGTTAATCATTGCCCCGAATTTAACCGTTAAAAGCCGTTCGCAAGTGTTATTACCTTCGCGTGAAGAAAATTATTACCAAGCATTTAATATCGTGCCGTGGGAAAATAATTATTCACAACTGGCATACCTTAGCGTGGGAAACCCAAGACAAAATTGAGTCCAAGGTTAAAAAAGGGTAGCTGCGTTCAGTCGATAAACGCCAACGCATGGAATTAAGCGGTGCGGCATACACAAAACAAGTGTTAGGCGACAAAGATGGATAAATATACACGCCGATTTTTTGTTAAGAGCTTATCTATGGTAAATTTGCGCCCCCTAGAGATTTAAGCACTGACTGATACCTCAAAACCTAATAAGCTAATTTCGTCCGCAAATTCATGTAATACAGCTATTGACAATGGGGATAATCGACTGGCTTCTGGTTGTAATGACGGTCTAGCTATAGTGTATAACATAATGTGTTGCAAACTCGCTTTTGCTTTAATGGTGGTTAATAAATTCAAAAAAGCTATTCGTTCTTTTTCAGTCAAACCTTGATTATCATAATCCAGCAAACATATTTGTAGCTTAGTCGGGCAGCACTGGGTTGCAAGTAACAAATTTTTTAATTGCACCTGACTGTTTTGCCGCACATTATTCATCAACATTCGCCCTTGCTCTGTGGCACTGTCTAATTTAAACCAAACCTCACCACCATAAGCTTTTAATATTTTCAAACCCGCTTGAACTTTAGCCTGATGGATTAAACTACCATTGGTAATCAACACATAACGGCTATTAGGAAAAATGCCAAACTCAGTCGCTACCCGTCCAATTAATTCCACCGCTTTAGCAAACTCTTTCAAACTACTCGGCTCACCATTACCCGAAATCGCAATATCCTTAATAACCCGTTGAGCTTCGACAACGTGAAAGCGTGAATAAAAATCACCGTGTAGTACCGATCCTAAAAAAAACCGTAATTCCTCTTCCAATAACTGAAAATCCATTTCAGGAGCCGCGCCTATTTTTAAATCAGGCACTTGGCAATAAATGCAACGCCAGTTACAGGCATTATTAGTATTAAAATTCACCCCAATCGACAAGCCACCCGCTCGTCGTGATAGCACAGGATATATATACTTTAAGCCAGCAATATCTCGGCTATGATTATTTGTTATGAGTATAGGCATAAAATGGTTCTTCCCGACTTCGTGGAGTAGGTGCTACAAAGATGTCTGTAATTTTAAACTTCTAAGGAATGTATGTGGCGAGTGTTAAAAGCTTACCACCTATCAGTTCCGCAAAACCGCCGAAAAAGTAGGTAAAGGAAAGCTACTTTGTAAGCAGCGTGTTAAATATCGGAGTCCGCGAGTCAGATGATGAAAGAATAATTGAGGTTGTCACAAAATTTTAGACAAAAAAAAGAGCTTACTCGAAATCGTGTAAGCTCTCAAATTCTGTATGGTGCCTCGGGCCGGAGTCGAACCGGCACGTCCTTACGAACGAGGGATTTTAAGTCCCTTGCGTCTACCAATTTCGCCACCGAGGCATCAATCTACTGAACTGCCTATTATAAATAGAAAAATTAAAAAATCTAGTTTTTTCTAAAAATTCAAGAATAAAAGCTATCTCACCCTCTATTCATCCACCTAACGGTTAAAAAAATTTAATTAAATTCCTGAGGGTAGTGGGCGGTGTTTCGCGTGCCTCAAAAACCACAATGCTACGCGCTTGTATAGTTTGATTGTGTCTTGTCACTAATTTTTGGTTGTCGCATTCGATTATATCGTAAGGTGACATTGCTGCTGTGTTTAATGCAAGATACCAGTGACGTTGATCAATAACAGGCAATGGCACGTCAATAGAATAGTCGGCCATATTGATAACCACATGTAAATCTTCTTCTTCGCTAGAGCAACCTGCAAGCGTAAAAGCCAAAACCTGAGCTTCTGAATCATTCCAAAGCGGTTCGTTCAAACGAAAGCCATGCCAAGTAATATCAGGAATGCCGCGTGATGCTTCCATACGACCTGTTAAATAACGTGGACGTGATAAACAGGGATGGCGATGACGAAAGGCAATCAACTCGCGTACAAAACGCAACATGTCATTATTGGTTTCAGTCAGCTGCCAGTTTAGCCATGAAATCTCATTGTTTTGACACCATGCGTTGTTATTGCCACCTTGGGTATGCAAAAACTCATCACCCGCTAAAAACATCGGTACGCCTTGGCTTAAAAATAGCAGTGCCATGAAATTACGCGCTTGTTGTCTACGCAGTGCTAGAACATGAGGATTATCTGTCACGCCTTCAGCACCACAGTTCCAGCTTAAATTATCGTTAGTGCCATCACGATTATTTTCACCATTCGCCATATTATGTTTGCCATTGTGACTGACTAAATCCCATAGCGTGAAGCCATCATGACAAGTGATAAAATTAATACTACTGGATGGTAAGCGATGATCATCAGCGAAAAGATCACTACACCCTGTTATGCAAGTCGCTACTTCGCCTATTAAACCACGATCTCCACGCACAAAGCGGCGCATGACATCCCGATAACGCCCATTCCACTCTGCCCAGCGTGTACCTGGAAATGAACCCACTTGATACAACCCAGCCGCATCCCACGCTTCGGCAATAATTGGCGCATTTATCAGGGAATGCGATAACTCAATACTCCAAGGCAGTGATGGATTAGCGAGGACTGAGCCATCTTCGCCGCGTGTGAACACGCTAGCTAAGTCAAAGCGAAAACCATCTACACCCATTTTATTGACCCAGTATTCTAAGCAGTGAACCAGAAAATGGGTGACCAATGGATGATTGCAGTTAATGGTATTACCACAGCCTGTGTAATCACGATAATGCTTACGGTCAGACGAACGATGATAAAAAATATCATCTAACAAGGCTTTGAAATGTATCGTAGGACCACCTTCATTTCCTTCACTGGTGTGATTGAAAACCACATCTAAAAGAATACCCAGATCAGCATTATGCAAGGCGGTCACTAATTCCCTAAATTCGTGTACGGGATCAGATGTGGCACAAAAATTAGGATGTGGTGCGTAAAAGCCATAAGGACTATAGCCCCAGTAATTAAGATGACCCAGTTCTGCTACACCATCGGGTACATCTTGTTCATCAAATGCCATAACGGGCAATAATTCGATATGGGTGATACCTAAGGCTTTAAGATAGGGGATTTTTTCGATCAAGCCCTTAAAAGTATTTGGATACTGCACACCCGACGTGGGATGGCGGGTAAAACCGCCGACATGAACCTCATAAATAACTGCACCGTCTAACGATTTGGGCTTAAAAGGTAAATGAGTAAAATCAAGGCGTATATCACTAACAATCCCGCGTAAGCCACTGTTATTCGCTTTGTGAATTGCATCACTACGATTCCATTTTTTATTGCTAACTGCTCGCGCCCAAGGATCCAATATTTCCCACCAAGAGCCATCAGGTTTTTGTATGCGCCAAGTATAACAAGTACCCACTGGTAGATTTTCAACGGCGATATGCCATGAAAAAAATGTTCGCTGCACCTCCAGATCAAGCACCATAACCTGCATAGGTTCATCACTGTCTTCTGTCTGGTAAAGTAATAATTCAACAGCGGTAGCCTCACGGCTAAAAATAGAAAAATTGGTTATCTCTGGGCTCCACGATGCCCCTGAGGGAGAGCGATTACCAATAGTAGTTATAAAAAGTGGATTTTTACTCGTCATTATCACTGTCCTTAATGCTAAGCTACTGCGTGTATCGCAGCCTTTATTTATAGTAAATAAATCACATTGTACAGTCTAGGCTATAGAGTTTGTAAGAAAAAAACCTTTAACCTTTTTTTGTATGATGTGTTTTTTATTTTTATCGTGAAAAAAATTTATATTACATTGCTCAACAAGTATGTGGTTTATGTTGAAAAAATCATCGGTAGTTGATCGCACAACACACACTTTGCAATTGAATGTTATGCTATAACACTCGCTATCCTGCTGCTATCATCATGACACTAAACGATTTACCTAATCAAAAACACAACCATAAACAATGCGTGAGTAACGCACTCACAATGGCTAAACAGGTTTGTCTGGAACGCGGCGTGCAGTTAACGTCGATTCGTTATCAGGTGTTAGAACTAATCTGGGAAAGTCACAAAGCGGTCAAAGCTTACGAATTACTTGATCGTATCAAGCCGCTACAAATGGCAGCAAAACCACCGACTATTTATCGTGCTTTAGAATTTTTGAGTGAACAAGGGCTGATTCATCGTGTTGAAAGTCTGAATGCGTTTATCGGTTGCCGTTGTTCTAACGCACCACATGAGCAATTATTGTTAATTTGTAAAAACTGTCAGGAAGTTGAAGAGCGTACCGCGCCTAAAGTAATGCAAGCATTGTCGGAAGAGTTCAATGATGCGGGATTTATTGTCCATAGTAAAGCCATTGAAATTCATGGAATTTGTAGTCAATGCGCGGCGCAAATGTAGGGGCTAGTCTTGTACCAGCCCCTCAATAGAATATCATCGGGGGCAACCACAAGGGAATAATTGCACTCCCTTATTGTTGTAATATGTTATGTTATAACGTATCATTAAACTTATTCTACTCATAAAAATTTTGAAAAACCATGCAAAAAATTATCCCATTGTTTTTCTTATGCGTTTCAAACGCACAAGCCGCTGATAACAACATCAAAGAATTAGACACGATGGTGGTGAGTGCGCCAGTGGCAACATCTAGTTCAAAATCTGCTAAACCTGTCACCGTATTAACAGGTGATGCACTGCATACCAAAATGGGAACAACTATCGGTGATACCCTAAAAAATGAATTAGGCGTGACCAGTCAATCGTTTGGCGCGGGTGTTGGTTCACCTGTGATACGCGGGCAATCAGGACCACGCGTACAGGTGTTGCAAAATAGCATGGGCAATAATGATGTGTCTTCATTGAGTCCAGATCATGCCAACGGTGTTGAACCCATTTTAGCCGAACGCATTGAAGTATTTCGTGGTCCGTCTACCTTGTTATACGGTAATGGGGCGATAGGCGGTATCGTCAACGTGATAGACAATCGAATTCCTGAAAAAACCTTTGAAAAAATCATCGGCGGGGCAGGGGAGCAACGGTATGATTCTGCCACTAATGAAACCTCCAGTGTTATCAAACTGGAAGGCAGCAAAAGAGGTTTTTCCTACCATGTTGATGGTTTTTATCGTGACCAAGGCAACACACATATCGGCGGACAAGCGATAGATGAAGCCGCAGTACAGATTAATGATCCCAGTTTTACCGCCCCTGAGAATTCACAAGGTGTAATTAACAACAGTAACGCTCGTTCACGCGGTGGTTCAGTCGGTGTTTCCATGAGTGGTGATGCGGGCTTAGTCGGTGCTTCTATCAATCAATTAGAAAAAAATTACGGCATTCCGTCCGACGGTTCAGGCGGCGCACCTGTTACAGTAGATTTAAAGCAAACCAAATACGATTTTAAAGCCCAACTTAATCAGCCGTTTGCTTTCGCTGAAAAGTTAAAAATGAAATTTGGCTATACCGATTATCAACACACAGAAAAAGATGGCGGTATACCCGCGACCCAGTTTTTAAACAAATCTTACGCCAGCCGATTAGAATTGGAACAGAAACCTATCGGCGCATTAACAGGTTCACTGGGTTTTCAATCCACTAATAGCGAGTTTGCAGCGATTAATGCCGATAGTTCTGCGCCGTTAGTCCCCAAATCAAACATTGATAGTTACGGGTTATTTGCCGTTGAGTCCTACAAACACGGCGCGATTACTTATGAGCTAGGTGGACGCAGTGAATGGGCAACTATTAGTCCCGAAAATAGAGCGAGTCAGACTTATTTGCCAATTAGTGGTTCAGCCTCTGCCTTATGGGAAGTGACTAAACAACACAAACTCAGTCTAGCGTTCACCCATTCGCAACGCGCTCCGTTAATCCAGGAGCTTTATTATGACGGTGTTCATGAAGCATCGCGTAGTTATGAGGTAGGCAACGCTAACTTGGGCAAAGAATTTTCCAATAATCTGGACTTGGGCTACCGTTTTAAGAGCGATTGGATGAACGCAGAAGTGAATGTATTTCATAACTGGGTCAGCAATTATATTTACCAGCAACGCGCAAATTATTTATTTAATACTGATGCAGGTGCTTTTACCGATGCGTGCGCATTAGGCGAACCCTGTATTCCTGTCGAAATCAGCCAACAAGCAGGTGCGACCTTTAAAGGCTATGAAGCACAACTAATCTTTCCTTTGATGGAGAGTCGTTATGGCTTGGTGGATTTAAGTTTATTCAGCGATTACACACGCGGCACCTTTAATAAAGGCAATGATGTGCCTCGAATGCCGCCACTGCGCTACGGTTTGCAACTAGGTTATGAGAAAAACAACTTTACTAGCAATGTACGTTTAACACGCGGCGAAGCGCAAACTCATACAGGCGCGAATGAAACCAGTACTCCTAGTTATTTATTGCTCAATCTTGGTACGCAATATCATATCGCCACAATTGCCGAGGCTGACATTATGCTATTTGCCAATGCTAAAAATCTGTTGAATGAAAATATCCGCAATTCAACCTCTTATATGCGTAATTTTGCGCCAGAGGCTGGGCGTAGTGGGGAAGTCGGGATTCGAGTGAGTTATTAAATTAATATCATATAGTTGCCAATGCGATAGAAAGTATTTATAGCTAACGCGCAATAAAATAATACCGTTCATGGTGAGCCGTCACACCCCTTCGACAAGCTCAGTGCAAACGATTTTTTAATCAAAATACTACCTCATAACTTGGTGATGTATTAAAGTTTTTAAGAATGACTGCTAGTTCTTAAAAAAACGGGTGGTCATTAAAACCTAGACAACAAGTTTATTCCACTACCGACCAACTTTCCGTTAGAAACTTTTTTTAAAAAAATTAACATAGGTTAATTTTTTTTATAGGAATCATGGATAAAATGAACTTGCTTTGTGAGAGCTGGGGAAATTTCAAATAAGAAAACTAATTTTTGATGCTTAGTTTTTAGCCTCATAGGGCAGAGTGAATAGTAGTCTCCCGCAATGTGGGGGGTTATTTAGAGTTTTGTCTAACTTGATTGTATAAATTTCAATCTGATTTTGAGGTAATGTACATGACTACAAAGAAAAAAGTTCTGGCTATTTTGTCCAATTACGGCTACTGGGGCGTTGAGCTTACTGGACCGATGGTGAAACTTGAACAAGCTGGCTATCAATTGACGTTCGCTACGCCTAATGGAGAGCGTCCTATTGCACTTCCTCCTAGTTACGATACTAATTATTACGATCCGCCGCTCGGCGTTAAGGTAACTACGGAATTTGATGCAGCACAAGTGATGCAATTCAAGGACAGTCCAAAATTGGATCACCCTATTAACCTTTCAGACTGGATGCCAGAGCGTCCCTATTACAGTTCTCCCGATTTTTTGCGACATCTGGAACACTATTTTCAGACGGTGCTGACCCGTCAAAAGGAAATGACAGCGGAGTATGATGCGGTACTTTTAGTGGGAGGCAGTGGTCCTCTTATCGATATGGTGAATAACCAACGTGTGCATGACATTATCCTTGGATTCTATAACGCCAATAAGCCTGTGGCGGCAATCTGTTATGGGGTCGCTTGCCTAGTATTCGCCCGCGATTTTAACGAAAGGCAGTCTATCATTAAAGGCAAGCATGTCACGGGTCATTGTATTGAGTTTGACTACCACGATGGCACTGGTTTTGTGGGAACTGATCTGAATATGGGTCCCCCTCCTTATGTCTTAGAATATCTTCTGCACGATGCTGTACAACCTGATGGAATGTTTCACGGTAACTTTGGTAAGCCAACGTCAGTGATTGTTGATTACCCATTTATTACCGCCCGATCCTTGCAATGCTCTCATGAATTTGGCGATAAGCTAGTAGATGTTCTGGAAAATAATCTCATTCGATACGGATGGTGATTAATATGCCTATCTCTGAAAAAGATGCCGATGCGTTGAAAAAAAACTCGGGACGCTTCAAGCTCATAGAACAGTTTCTTGCGGATGGTATCGACTATATGTTCGGTAATCCAGGTACGGTAGAGCAGGGCTTCTTGGATGCAGTAAGCGAGTATCCTCAGATGAAATATATTCTGACGTTGCAAGAATCTGTGGCGATATTAATGGGCGATGGTTATGCACGAGCATTAAAAAAACCCGCATTAGTGCAAATTCACAGTTCACCTGGTTTGGGTAATTCAATCGGCGCGATGTATCAAGCCATGCGAGGTCATGCGCCGTTAGTTATTATCGGTAGTGATGCAGGATTGAAATATATTCCTATGGAAGCACAGATGTATGGTGATTTAGTGGGATTTGCCAAGCCAGTGACTAAATGGGCAACGATGGTGCTGGATCAAGCTTCCTTGCTACGCACGTTACGCCGAGCGATTAAAATTGCCTCTACCCCACCCATGGGACCTGTGTATGTTTGTATACCAGCGGACATTTTGGATAAACCTTGTTTAGAAGAAGTCATTCCTACCTTTATCCCTTCTACCCGCGTTGTGCCGAATGAAGAATTTCTCAAAGAAGCAGTAACCTTACTTGCCAATTCAAAAACGCCGATGATTTTTATGGGCGATGGCATTGCCTATGCCGATGCGAAAGCAGAACTTGAAAAAATCGCGGAAATGTTAGGCGCGGAAATTTGGGGGGTGGATTCAGGCGAATTGAACGTTAGCTACACGCATCCTTTATATAAAGGAGAAACGGGACACATGTTTGGGACAAGTAGTTTCCCAATCACATCGAAAGGCGATGTCAATCTAATTTGTGGGACTTACATGATCCCAGAGGTTTTTCCAAAGCTCGATAATATTTATGCCCCAAATGCCAAAGTCATTCATATTGACTTAAACGCCTATCAAATTTCACAGAATCATCCTGTGGATTTAGGGGTAGTCAGTTGTCCGAAATTAACGCTTGCGAAATTAGCAGATGTGCTGGCAACGACCATGACACAGTCGCAAAAAGACCTAGCTCAACTGCGTTGCCATGAACTTGCAACAGCCAAAGCTGAAAAAATTAATATAGAGAAAGAGTCCGACCGAAAGTTGCGAAATGATGTGCCGATACAGGCATCACGATTCATGGAAGAATTAGCAGGCGCATTACCGAATCTTGATGAGGTGTGCATTTTTGATGAAGCCTTGACTTGTTCGCCAGCATTAACACGTTATTTACCACCGACCACTCCTAATCAATTTTTGCAAACACGCGGTGGTTCATTAGGCGTTGGATTTCCAGGTGCGTTGGCACTAAAACTCGCGTTTCCCGAAAAAACAGTTTTCGGCTTCTCTGGTGATGGCGGCAGTATGTACACGATACAAGCGTTGTGGACAGCGGCGCATCATAAGATTGGAACAAAATTTGTGGTCTGTAATAATCAGGCTTATATGCTACTGAAACTTAACATTCTTCAATACTGGCGCGATCAGGTGAAGGTTGATGAACATGACTTTCCTGACTCCTTTAGTTTGAAAAACCCAGTCATAGATTTTGTCAAAATCGCCGAATCAATGGGCGTGCCAGCCATTCGCATCACAACCCCAGACGACATTAAACCAGCAATACAACAGGCATTGAACCATGATGGACCGTTCCTGATTGATTTGATGCTAACGGATGCCGTGCCAACCTAGACAGCTAAAACAGCAATATAACTAATGGGCAAAGAGAAATATTATGATACATCAACTTATTTTTGCAGCTCCTAAGCCAAACATGACCATTCAGGCGTTTCAGGATTACTGGGTCAATGTTCATGCTGTTAATTATGCAAGCAAAATTCCTCAAATTAAAAAATACCTAGTCGATACACGCATTCCGTTTGAGGGTGACTTAGGAACTCCGTTGCTACCCTATCAAGGTGTGGCAGAAATTTGGATCGAGCTAGAAGATCAAATTGCCTCCTTGCAATCGAAAGAGTTTCTTCAAGGTGCGCGACTTGATGAACCCAATTGGGCGGCGTTTTGGATGACATTCGTAATGGATACCTCCACGCATGTCATCATCGAAGAAACCGCATTAACTAGCAAGCCTTCCAGAATTAAGCTGTTGATATTGCTGAAACGCAAGTCTGGTATACCGTTGGAAAATTTTCGCCAATATCACTTAAAAGTCCATGCACCCATCGTTTCTAAATTGCAGGGCTTGAGGCGTTACCAGCAATGTCATACGGTTGATGGGGCTTATGTCATTGGCGAATCGGCTTGGTTTGATGGCGCGGAACTGCTTTGGTTCGATGATATTACCACGTTGAAACAAGCAATCGCTTCCGAACAATTTCAGACGCATATAAAAGCCAGTTTAGACAATTTTGTGAACCCGCAATATATCTTCAGCATGGTCACAGAAGAACATTGGATTATCGGTTCAGAGGCTGATTAATCTTAAAACGAGAAATATAGTTAACAGCGAAGGTTATTCACTATGGATTCTGTAATACAGCAATTAAAGAATGAACGCGAAATTATTCAGCTAGTCAACAATATCGCCATCTTCACTGATATGAATGCGTGGGAAGACGCGGTCACCTGTTTTACTGACGAAGTAATTGTCGATTACGTCTCTATGTTCGGAGGCACAGCGAATACTCTCAAAGCCACAGAGATGGTTGAAAATTGGAAATTTTTGGCAGGCTTCAAGGCAACGCATCATGTAATTTCCAATCATAAAGTGACTATTAATGGCGATAACGCGGCATGTTTTTCATATATCGATGCCCATCATTATCTGCCCGTAGAAACAGGTGAAAGTATTTGGATCGTCATCGGGTATTACAACCACGATCTCATTCTAACAGCTGAGGGTTGGAAGGTCACACGCATAAAATTGAATGCCACGATAGTCACTGGAAATAATCAACTGTTAAAAGAACTGAATCCAGCTACTTACCACGCGCTTCAAGATAAATGGAAAAAGTGGAATTAGACAGCCACGCAACGTGAAATTTATAAAGGTGAAGATATGACAGACCATAAGCCGATAGTAACGATAGATCGCCTTCATGCCTGCATCGTAGTCAAGAATATGGAGGCTTCGATCAATTGGTATCATGATTTATTGGGATTTAATGTAATCCAGCAATATGTTTTTTCTGATTCAGTACGCGTTGCTTACCTTGAATTAAACGGCGTTGAAATTGAGTTTGTTGAAAATAAAAATATCAAGTCGTTCATTCGTTCCGATCCTCCAACAGAACATGTGGCTATCCAAGGAATCAGTCAACTTTCTTTTAGGGTGGACAACCTTTGCAATGTTATGGAGTCTTTGGACAAACAGTCGATAAAAATCGTTTATGGACCTGTTGATGCCGAGGCACTCAAATTGAAAGCGTTATTTATTCGTGACAATGAAGGAAATCTCCTTGAATTTATCCAACGATATTAACGAGAAATTAAAATAAAAAACGGAGCTAGTTCCATGAGTGAATCAAAAGTTGTAGATGAATACATGACATATTGCGTAGCACATAAATGGTTTGATGCACTGAGCAGAGGTGATGCAGAGGTCATAGCAAGCTGTTTGGATGAAAATGTAGAGTTTATTAATTACACCAAGATTGAGGGCATGAACGATGTTATGCCTTGGATTGGCACATATCATGGCATCGAAAATGTTATGAAAAGTTTGCAAACATTTCTTGGCGTGGCGGATGTGAAACTCGAAGAGCTTGTTGCCTTGATCGTCAATGGAGAAAATGCGGTAGGGATAGTACATGAAATTTCGACCATCAAAGCGACCCAAAAAGACTTTGAAATCGAGTTCATACAATGCTTAAAAATTCAATCAGGCAAGATTGTGCGATGGAAGTCATACACTGATCCTTCTTCTATTATTTTGGCAATGAGGACGGAATGATATGGACAGAATTTTAGGAAGACAGCTATTGCAAGCCATTGATGAGAATGATAGCAACACTATTAGAAATCTAATCGCACTAGGGGCAAATCCTAATGTGAGAGATAAATACAGTGGATTAACGGCGTTAATTATGGCCGCTGGGTATGGTCATGCGGAGATTGTGAGCTTGCTGTTAGAGGCTGGAGCAGATGTCTTTGCAGTGGATAGTCGAGCAGGTGGCTCTGCATTACACAAGGCGATTCAAGGCGGAAACATTGAAGTCGTCAAAATGCTACTAGATGCGGGTGCTTTTGTAGATTGGGCGGCTTGCACGACAGGACATACGCCGCTCATGGACGCACTTTGGTTTAAAGAACCCGATATTGTCCAGCTGTTATTAAACAGAGGGGCAGGATTGAATTTAGCAACCCATTACGGTTTTACCCTACGTCAGCATTTTGAATACGAGTTGAATGTCAATGTAAGGGGTAAAGACCTGTTATTGAAAGCAGATGAAATGCTAAAAGCGCGTGATACATCCGATCAGCAGAAAATCGTAGCACAGCAATTAATGAAAGCGGTGACCGAAGATGATTTGGAGACCGTCAAAAAACTGATTGTAGCTGGCGTGGATGTGGATGAACGTTATCCCTTTGTCAACGGATTTAATGACGATCATACGCCACTATTAGTGGCATGTAGGGATGGACATACTGCCATTGTTGCCGAGTTATTAAATGCTGGCGCGGATGTGAATGCGGTTGAACCGACATTTGGCGCAGTGCCATTACATAAGGCTGTGTATAACGGTCATGCCGATATTACTCGGATGTTGGTGCAAAAACAGGGTATTAATATTGACTACCAAGGTGCTACTAATGGCTACACCCCGCTTCATGATGCGTTATGGCATGGCTATGAAGAGTGTGCCAATATTCTGATTGAGGCAGGTGCGCGGCTCGATTTAAAAGGGCATGATGGCAAAATACCTGTTGATATTGCTATTGATACATTCGGTGAAACTCACCCATTGATAACGCTGATTCAATCTAAAACGAAATCGGTTTAGAGATGAGATATGCGCGGAATAAGATTAATTATGAGCGATTTTATACGGGACAATAAAAGAAATATCTTGAAATAATTGGAGAAGCTAATGATAAAACTACTTAATGGTCGAGAAGGTCTCATTTCAGAGGCGCATCACCACTTAACAGATATAAAAAATGATGGGGATGTTAATCAAGTCGCATTTTTTGATTGTTTTGTGGACAGATTAGAGTTTCACGAAAAATATGAGAAAGAAAAGGTTGATTATTATCACAAATACTGGCGCAAATTGATAATTGCTACGCCAATTTTAGCATCAATAGCGACCACCATATCTTGTTATATTGTAGGACAAGATTTTGCTGGGCAAGCAATAGATTGGATTTCTTTCAATGAACATATACTTTCTGTAAGCGTAGCATTATTGGAATTTATAGTGACGCTGTGGTCAGCATTGATAGGAGCTGTTTTACCCGCAAAACAGTTTTCGGAAGCCGCAAGCAATCTTATAAAGCTAGACGAGCTACTTTTCAATACAGTAGTAGAAATAGGCAATGAAAAAAATTTCCCGAAGGAAGAAGGCAGAAACTTTAAACGTGCCGCATTCTGGATAAAAAAGTATAAACAATTGTCTGATATTGGTCGTTCAATGATTGCAGAAGATTTTGTACACCGACATAAAAAAAATGTTCATGAACATGAACATGAGCATGAAAGGTGAGTTTATAAATTTGATTACTCATGTTGTGGATGGAAAGACAACGATTTAACTGTCAATCTTACGGCTTGAAATTAAAATTTTGTAAACGGTATTTCTTAATAACGCTATTTTGATCATCACTTACTTAGTAGAGGTAAACAGATGTTTTACTACGGACAAATGCGCTGGGATTTGAAAGGAATGTCCTTTCATGAATTATGGCTCGCTGAAAGTGAAGAAGCGCGAGCGGCAATCAAAACGCTCGAAGACAATTTAGTCCAGCATCTTTATAAGGTTGTTGGCGAACAGTATGTGATTGTAATAGGGAATATTCCGTCGGGCGAAGAGTTTGATCGTACTGCAATGGGGCGTTTGCCTATGCACGAGCATCTTATATTCGATCCCGTATGGTCGTTAGAAGAGGGCTTCACTGCTGATGTACAAGGTTATCTAAACTCACGCTATCCGCAACAACTACAAAATCCTAAGTTTTTGTACTACTTACAGTTGGCTTGGAATCCAAGAGAGCGAGATATTGATAAATTGTGGCAGTCAGCAAAAGAGCAGTTAAAAAATTTTGCTAAAAGCAAAATACTTGGCATTTATAGAGTTGCGGGTCAGCAACGTATGATCGTGATAATTGATGTAGATAAAGTAGAAGATTTAAATACCTTCGTGAGTTTACCCGTGTTGCATTCTCCCAATGTGGAAAAAGTTTGGGCTTTACGAGAGTATCGCCTGTTTGCCGAGGATGTTGCGAAGGACTATAAGGTGTGAAATAAAAAACCTTTTTTTGGACGTTGAGCAGAGTGTCACCGTATCCCCTCCCTCCTAGAATAAGAAATGTCTTAAAGAATCAAATTTTAGAACGAAAAAGGAGTAAACAATGAAACTGCAAGGTAAAAAAATCGGAGTGCTTTTTGAAGGCGACTTTTACGAGCCAGAGATTTGGTACTACCAACATCGATTTATGGAGGAGGGAATAGAGCTTCATTTTCTCACGCGGATGTGGGGACAATCTTCGCTCACCTTCAACGGTCATGAATACCATATTCCTATGGAATGTCATGAAAGTTTTGAGGGAATGAGTGATAGCGAATTGAAGACCTATTTAGCAATCATCGTTCCATCTGGCATGGTCGCTGACAGGCTACGCTATACCGACGATATACATAAAATTCCTCCCGCCACCGAATTTCTACGCAGAGCATTTGCCGAAAAAACCATTATTAAAGGCATTATTTGCCACGGTTTGTGGCTGGTAGCTCCCGCAGTTGACCTCGTTCGAGGACGCAATTTGGTTGTTCATAACAATCTTATCGGTGATGCAAAAGCCTACGGCGCGAATTATATAGATAAAGATGTCGTCGTGGATGACGATTTGATAACAGCCCGCACAGGTGGACACTGCCATTTGTTTGCTAGAAAAATCATCGATACTCTTATTGCGAGGGGAAAAAAATGACTACAACTAACTACACGACCAGTAAAGGAAGACAGCACCCGCTGGGTGCTACCGTTTCTGATAATGGCATCAACTTCGCTGTTTTTTCTGAACATGCAACGGGTATAGAACTGCTGTTATTCGACAGATATGATGATCCGCAGCCGATACAAATCATAACCTTAGATCCCAACGTAAACCGTTGCTTTCATTTTTGGCATATTTTTGTCAATGGACTGAAAGCTGGAATGTCTTACGCTTATCGAGCGCATGGCGCGTGGGAGCCGTGGAATGGTCATAGATTCAATCCCAACAAGGTATTGATAGACCCTTATGCAAAGGGTAACAATGATAGCTTGTGGGATCGTGGCAAAGCCTGTGGGGATGCGGACAATCTGGCAACATCCCAACGTAGCGTCATTATTGATACTCGAAATTACGACTGGGAAGGGGATGAACCTATACGTCGTTTCATGAACGAATCAGTGATTTATGAACTTCATGTGGGCGGGTTTACTAAAGATTCATCCTCAGGCGTTCAACACCCTGGTACTTTCAGTGCTGTCATCGAAAAAATACCCTACCTGAAAGAGCTAGGAATTACCGCCGTTGAGCTTTTACCCGTGTTTGATTTCGATGAAAAAGATGTACTTCGGACTTATAACGGGGTCGTATTAACTGATTACTGGGGATATTCCACCGTCAGTTATTTCGCGCCACAGTGTAGTTTTAGCGTTTTTCCAGAAGAAGGGCAGCATCTCAACGAATTCCGTGACATGGTCAAAGCGTTGCATAAAGAAGGGATTGAAGTCATTCTTGATGTGGTGTTCAATCACACCAGCGAAGGCAATGAACATGGTCCTATGATTAACTTCAAAGGCTTTGATAACAGTATTTATTACTCCCTAGTGGAAAATAATAAACAATACTACAAAAATTATACGGGGGTCGGCAATACAGTAAATTGTAATCATCCTATTGTGAATAAGATGATTGTGGAGTGCTTGGAATATTGGGTACGCGAAATGCACGTCGATGGGTTTCGTTTTGACTTGGGATCAGTCTTAACACGCGACCAAAACGGTGCGCCAATGGCGTATCCGCCAGTAATCTGGAATATCGAACTTTCAGAAACCTTAATGGATACCAAGATTATAGCTGAAGCTTGGGATGCAGACGGGCTTTATCAAGTTACTAATTTTCCTGGTAATCGCTGGGCAGTGTGGAATGGTTTATACCGCGACACTATTCGTCGTTTCGTTAAGGGTGATGCTGGTTTGTTGGGTAGGGTGGCTGATCGGATAGCAGGAAGTGCTGATTTTTTTCAACCTAACGATAAATCGCCAGTCAATGGGGTGAATTTTATTACTTGCCACGATGGTTTTAGTCTTAATGATCTTGTCTCCTATAACGAAAAGCACAATGATGCCAATGGTGAAGGTAACCGAGATGGCGCAAATGACAATATGAGCTGGAACTGCGGAGGTGAAGGTCCCGCCGATGCTTATATTGAAGCATTTAGAAATCGGCAGATAAAAAATTTCGCCGCGATTCTTTTCATGTCTCAGGGAACACCCATGATTAATATGGGGGATGAAATACGCCGTACGCAGTATGGAAATAATAATACTTATTGTCAGGATAATATTATCGCGTGGATGGATTGGCGAGACCAAAATCAACACGTTGATATTTACAGGTTTTTTTCCCGCATCATCAGTTTTCGCCGTCGTCATCCAATATTGCAACGCGCACGGTTTTTTACTGGGGCAGTGAATGACCGTGGATTAAAGGATGTCGATTGGCACGGACTTTCACTTTATCAGCCAGGTTGGTGGGATTCAAATGGTCGGGCTCTCGCCTTTACGCTAGGCGGGTTCGGTGATGAGTGTGATATTCATGTGATGATGAATATGTACTGGGAGCCTCTTGAGTTTGAGTTGCCACCGCTTAATGGCTATCGCTGGTTTCGCTTTGTGGATACCGCACTGCCTTCACCTCAAGATATAGCTGAAACCGATTTTGAAACAACCGTTCAGGGATCACGCTATCGCGTTAGTGATAGAAGCGTAGTCATTCTTGTATCTAGTCAATAATCAAAGGTGAAGACAATGAGAAAAGTTAGTTTTACATACTCAGATACCATCGCAGGCTATGTTACTGAGTACAGCAATGAAAAGAATATCTTGAGTGTTAAGACTTCGGCGGGTACCGAGTTTCAGATAACAATTGCCCCTGCTGCGTATGCTCAGCAGATTAGAAATCTGGGCGAAGATTACATCGACTGCACTGGAGAGATGCACGATATGTTGCAAGTAGGCAGATTTCTTTTTGTCTATGGTGTTTTCTATCCTGAGGATAATGCTCTCTTTGAGGCAGAAAGGATTGTTTTCGTGGGTCAAAGCGAAAGCGAATACTACTTTGAAAAACCAAATTGGTGGATTAACCAGATTAAGCAGCTTGGTGATTTTTACATTAAGGCTCAATTTCCTGATGGAAACATTGATTTTAGAAACTACACCACTACGCTAGATCTTTATGGTCATAAAACGTCCAGCACACGTCAGGAAACTGACACTATTTCCCGCCTAGTCTATGGATTCGCTTCTGCCTACCTTCTTACTGGTGATGAGCGTTATCTGGAGGCTGCTGACAAAGGTACGATTTACCTCCGTGAACATTTTCGGGCTATCGATTTAACTGAGAATATTTGTTACTGGTATCATGCCATTGATATTAGCGACGAAGGTGAAAAAAAAATATGTGGCTCTAATATGGCAGAAATTCCTGGTATGCGTCGTGAAAAAGCCACTTCTGCACGCGAGCAGCAGCTCTTTGCATCCTCTTTTGGGGATGACTTAAATGCGTTGCCCGCTTATGAGCAGATTTACGCACTGGCAGGACCAACACAAACTTACCGCATTACAGGGGATGAAAAAATACGTCAAGATATAGACCTGACCCTAAACCTTTTTGATCGTTACTATCGTGACCATGATAAGGGAGGTTACTGGTCTCATATTGACCCCGTTACCTTTAGTGGTACTAGCGCAAAGCTTGGTCGTAACCGCTCGCGCAAAAACTGGAACTCTGTGGGGGATCACGCACCTGCTTATCTTATTAATCTTTATCTGGCAACGGGTGAAAAACGTCATGCCGATATGCTCATTGATACGGGTGATACTATCGTCGAACGTTTCCCCGATGATGAAAATTCTGCTTTCGTTCAGGAAAAATTTCACGCCGACTGGAGTCCAGATCGTCAATGGGGCTGGCAACAAAACCGTGCCGTAGTTGGGCATAACTTGAAAATCGCTTGGAATCTCATGCGAATGGTGAACTTAAGCAAAAATCAAAAGTATGTTGACCGAGCAAAAATAATTGCACAACGTATGCCGTTACACGGTAGCGATCAGCAACGTGGAGGTTGGTATGATGTGGTGGAACGCGCCTTGCCACTGGGTCAACAATGTCATCGTTTTTCTTTCCATGATCGAAAAGCATGGTGGCAGCAAGAACAGGGGATTTTGGCGTATCTTATTTTGACAGGTACGTTTAAAACGCCTGAGTATTTGAAACTGGCGCGTGAGACCTCCGCGTTTTACAATGCGTTTTTCCTTGATCATGATTCTGGTGCGGTTTACTTCAATGTTCTAGCGAATGGTATCCCCTATCTTCTTGGCACAGAAAGAAACAAGGGCAGTCATTCAATGAGCGGCTACCATTCATTTGAACTTTGTTATTTGGGTGCGGTGTATACCAATCTTCTAATCACCAAACAATCGTTGGACTTATATTTTAAGCCAATACAAGGCGGTTTTAAGGATAACGTTCTGCGTGTTGCGCCAGATTTGTTACCAGAAGGGAGTATTCGTATTCATTCTGTGACAGTAGATGGTTCACCGTATACTGATTTTGATGCGACAGCCCTTACCGTTAATATTCCAACCACCAGCGAACGCCCAAAAATTCGTGTTCGTATCGTACCAACCCAAGGGTGGCATCCTTTTACTATCAACCTTGATATAAACAACGGCAAGGCAATAGTCACACTGGAAGGATCGCTGAATGACGATGATGAATTGTCGTTTTTTGAAGAAGCCTTAAATAAGGTAATTGCTGCATCTGTATCAAGTTTGGTATTAGATTTTACTCATCTTGATAGCATGATTTCAGCAGCGGGTCGATTACTCATATTCTCCGCGCAGAAATTGAACCTAAAAGAATTAGTTGTGCGTGGAGCTAATCCACGCATTATTACTATGTTAGACGAAATTACCGACCTCATTAGTTTTGAATGATGGAATGTGGCTAGTAGAAGAACACGAGCTTGAGAAACTGAAAAACGGGAGTCTAAAAGACTATTTTAGACTCCCGTAAACAGGCTATTTTTTCGAGCTGTTAAACAGATTATTAATTAATGGCCAAACGTTTTTAAGCATCGGCCAGCCGCGCGTTAGCCATTGTTCTATTGCAAATGTGGTAACAGGTTTAATCGAACTTGCTAAGGTTTTAATCACTACCCAGACTCTATCTGCAACAGAGGCATCTGTGCTGTCACGCTGTTGTAAATAACGCGAACCAAAACCATCGATAAAAACAGGTTTAAAGAGCCACATTTCTAGCACAGAGGTGACCAACATAAAGGTGAAGGAGATGCCCATACCCATACCTGCAAAAATGACTAACCACGCAAACATCGGGTGAATTTTCGTTAGCCACCATGACAAAATGTCAGTCAGTAAAAATACATAAGGCATACCGATAGCAATACATTTATATTGGGTGGTGGTAGTTTCGGCAGAGCTAAAAATATAACCGACAAACATGAAAATAAAACTAATGCCAAATAAGTGAATATGTGACACACGCGTTAATGAAGAAAAAGTCGCCCCTTCATCTTGAGTGGTGTAGGATTTTAGTGTCTCGAACTTGGTAAAATCAGGTAAGCCACCCGAATCTTTGTTGTGACACATAACGCACTTTTTTTCGATGATTTTATCGATACCATCGTCTTTGTAGTCGTCAGCATCTGCACCATCTCTGACCCATTTCATGATAGCAAAACGCTCTTGTTCAGAGGCATTCTCTTTCATTGATCCATTTAGTTTGACTTCTAATGCTGTACCCGAACGGTTGCCATAATAGCTGTACACAATATCATCAACCGATAAGCCGAATTTACCATCTGCCATGCCGTGCGTGAATAATATTTGAATAAGGGCAAAAAGATAACCTACGGCTACGGTACAGAGATAGCCTGTAAATAATACTTTTAGCGGTGTGTCGTGATCTTTTAGCGGGGTATATTTGTTTGTCATAGTTCTTTAGTAGGAAGTTTAAACTGAGGTTAGTTATACCTACTACAAAGCAAACTGGCAAGCTTAAGCTTGTTGAATAGCACTTAAAATTGTGTACAGGTGGGGGGATTTATTTGAATATTGTCGCTGTGCAGTGGGCAAAATAACGCACGTTTTAGAATTTTTTTCCTTTGGTATCATGAGGCTCAGCCCAAAAACCAGAATGTGTAGAAATAGTTACATTGTCTGCTCTGCTATCCTCCACTCTTAATCGTCTTTCTACTTTTACAATTTTGCGTCTGCGTTCGGCTTTGCGTTTATTGTTTTTCCCTCTATCAACCACAGATTTAAACACTCGTCTATCATTGCTCCAATGCCTAACGTGGAATTCTTGCAAACCAATATATTTGCCATTGATTAGTTTTTTATTCAGTCGTCTGATGACGCGCCGACCAACAGAGTCAGGCTCGATGTCAACCAATGCGTAATATTCGATTGTGTTGGTTTGGACGATTTCATACCGCCAAAATGAAATACTTTCTATACGACCACTGGCACTAAACAGCCCGCCCTTAAGCACAGGTTTAATGAATTCTTCTACATGATAATCCGACGTGGTGCTAGGTATTTTTTTTAAAATAATGATCATCAAAACTCCTGACTTCAGGTGTCAAGTAACCCATAATAAATTTTATGAATAAATCACCTCTCTATCAAAGGGCAGAGGCAGCGTCGATTTTTGCTAAGACTTCAACTCCAGTTGACTTAACGGGTTATCAAAGAGCATTTATCGCACCAGAAACATTATTTTTGTTGCTTTACAATCGCTAGATGTAGTCACGAAAAAATTTTAACCCCCTTTATTCAAGCCAAGTAGGCGCGACTTATCGCACCTACTTTCATGACCTAACGTTTTCTATCTATCTAGCAGAATATAGCAAAGATTTGGGTTTTTATCTGCTAACGTGGCTATTTATGCGTAAATTAAGCCAGTAATTTAACCCTGAGTAGTTAAATAATCTTCATAATTACCGTTAAAATCAACGATACCGTGTGGTGTTAATTCGATAATGCGTGTTGCTAGTGAGGAAACAAATTCTCTATCATGACTGACAAAAATTAGCGTGCCTGGATAACTTTCTAAGGCGTTATTTAAAGACTCAATCGACTCCATATCTAAATGGTTGGTCGGTTCATCCAATACCATGATGTTATTTTTTTGCAGGATTAATTTACCAAATAACATTCGACCTTGTTCACCACCTGACAGCACTTTCACTGGTTTATTAATATCATCCGAAGTAAATAATAAACGTCCCAGCGTACCGCGCATGGTTTGATCGTCATCGGACTCTTTACGCCACTGCCCCATCCATTCAATCAGCGTTAAATCTTCAGCAAAATCATCGGCGTGGTCTTGAGCAAAATAACCAACTTCTGAATTTTCTGACCATTTGACGATGCCCGTATCGGGTGTTAATTCACCGACCAGCGTTTTTAACAAGGTCGATTTACCAATACCATTAGGTCCTATCACCGCAATGCGTTCACCGACTGCCACCATTAAATTCAGATTTTTAAATAATGGTTCGCTACCATAGCCTTTGCTCAAGCCTTCGACTTCTAAGGCTAAACGATGCAATTTTTTAGTTTGCTCAAAGCGTATAAAAGGATTGACGCGGCTAGACGGTTTTACCTCATCGAGTTTAATTTTATCTAATTGCTTGGCGCGTGAAGTCGCTTGTTTTGCTTTTGAGGCATTCGCCGAAAAGCGACGTACAAAGGCTTGTAATTCAACAATTTGAGTTTTTTTCTTGGCATTACCTGCCAATAAGCTGGCGCGAACTTCACTAACAGCGACCATGTAATCATCATAGTTGCCAGGATAAACGCGCAATTCACCATAATCCATGTCTGCCATGTGGGTGCAAACGCTGTTTAAAAAATGGCGATCATGCGAGATAATGACCATCGTGCAATCACGCGCATTCAGCATATCTTCCAGCCAGCGTATGGTATTAATATCAAGGTTGTTAGTCGGTTCGTCTAATAACATGATGTCTGGGTTAGCGAACAACGCTTGCGCTAGTAACACCCGTAATTTCCAACCAGGTGCAACTGCACTCATTAAACCAGTGTGTTGTTCTAGCGGAATATCTAGCCCCAACAATAATTCACCTGCACGCGATTCAGCGGTATAACCGTCTAATTCGGCAAACTCCACTTCTAAATCGGCAACCTGCATTCCATCTTCTTCATTCATTTCAGGTAGTGAATAAATACGGTCGCGTTCTTGTTTAATGTGCCAAAGTTCTTTATGACCCATGATGACGGTATCAAGTACCGTAAATTCTTCATAAGCGAATTGATCTTGACGCAATACGCCTAGGCGTTCATTAGGACTGATACTGACATTGCCTGCGGACGGTTCTAAATCGCCGCTTAATATTTTCATAAAAGTCGATTTGCCGCAGCCGTTCGCGCCGATTAAGCCGTAACGATTGCCGTCGCCAAATTTGACAGAGACGTTTTCAAACAGGGGTCTTGCCCCAAACTGCATGGTGATATTAGCTGTAGAAATCAAAGTTTGTTTTCCGAGTGAGTTTTAATAAGAGGGATTAGATGGGCATTCTATCAGGTTTTGAGCGTATTCAGTTAGGAGTCCAATAGCCTCAGCTATTAGCTAGAAAACAGCTAAAGCTGTTTTATTCCTGTGAGCAGTAAGCCTAGAAACTACAACAGCAACTTATCGTCTATGGCAATAAACCGTTGAGAGGCATTAATAAGTGAGGGGGCGGTTAAGGCTGGTACACCATAGACTTCAGTGCTTACACCATAACGCTGATGCACTTTAGCCAATAATAAATCAAAATCACCATCGCCTGATAACAGGGTAATGACATCGACTTGTTCCGCTAATTCCATGACATCTAGGGTGATACCGACATCCCAATCGCCTTTGGCAGTACCATCACGCCGTTGAATATAGGGCTTTAGCTTTACCTCAAAACCGATGTATCTGAGTATATCCTGAAAGCCCCGTTGTTTACTGTCGCCTTTGTCGATGGCATACGCACACGCCGCCACTACTTCACGATTAGCGGTCGCCTGATTCCAAAACTGCTGGTAATCAAAATGCCGCTGATAGGCTTGTTTAGTGGTGTAGTAGATGTTCTGCACATCGACAAACAGGGCAATTTTTTCCACGCAGTTATTTGAGAAACGAACAAATATAATCGGTAGGCGTGTTAACTTTTACAGTGAACTTGGCATTAGCAGGCACACTAAACGCTTCGCCACCTTTAACAGTTTGCCACTCACTTTCGGGTAATAACACCTCAAGCTCGCCGTCGATAATTTCCATCAATTCAGCATCGGCTGTATTAAAGGTGTATTCGCCCGCCAACATAAAGCCTAGCGTTTTCATGGTGCCATCGGCAAATTTAAGGGTACGGCTACTGACATTACCGCCAAAATAGACGTTGGCTTTTTTAATCACAGTGACGTTATGAAATTCTGACATGATTTATCCTGACTGAAGTTGGGTAATGAGGGGCGCAATAATAGCAGATTGTCGGTATACTTGAACCAAAAGCGTTAATTAGGGAGCTGAGAGTAGCTCATCCAATTTCTTTTGTTGATTCAGCGCGTACAACTCATCAAAACCTCCGACATGAAAATCACCGATATAAATTTGCGGCACGGTTCGGCGGTTGGTTTTACGCATCATTTCTTCTCTTAAGTGTGGCTCGCTATCGACATTAATTTCGCTATAACTCGCACCCTTTTGATCGAGTAATCGCTTAGCCATTACACAATAAGGACATATTTTGGTGGTATAAATGAGTATTTTCGGCATAGTTTATTGAGGTTTGCTAATATAATAGCTTGTAGTTTAACAGAAGGATTAGGCAATTTGCCTTGAACTTTACGCCTGTGTCAATTATTTTTGAGAGCTAACAATGAGTGAGTTACCTAAAGATTTAAAGTATGCAACGTCCCATGAGTGGGTGAAAGTAGAAGAGGGAAATATCGTTCAGGTCGGTATCACTGATTTTGCGCAACAGCAATTAGGCGATTTAGTTTATATTGAGCTGCCTAAGCTAGGGCGTAAAGTAACCGTCCGTGAGCAATGCGCCATCGTAGAATCAGTTAAAACTGCCTCAGATTTATTTAGCCCTGTGGCTGGAGAAATTATTGCCATTAATGAAGCGGCGGCGGATGAACCTGAACAAGTGAACGACAAGCCCTATCAAACATGGCTATTTCGCATTCAAGCTGATGATCTTGCTGATTTGGATCATTTGCTATACGCAGATGCCTACCAACAACTTATGGACCAATAACTCATTATGGCAAATCAAAATGCAAAAGGCTTTAAACGTTTAATTAACGCGTGTTTCTTTTCAGCGGCGGGCTTTAAAGCGACGTGGACACATGAAGAAGCTTTCAGACAGGAAGTGGCTTTATTTGTAGTTACTACACCTTTGGCAATCTGGCTAGGTAAAACTAACATTGAAATACTGCTACTAATTGGTAGCGTGGTGTTAGTGCTGCTAGTAGAGTTATTAAATTCAGCCGTGGAAGCAGTCGTTGACCGCGTGGGTTTAGATCATCACGAATTATCAGGTAGAGCCAAAGATATTGGTTCAGCCGCTGTTATGCTGTCGCTTATTTGGGCGGGCGTGACATGGGCATTAATTTTATTATAAAGAGGATTATAAATGAGTGCATTAATATGCGGTTCTATGGCTTACGACACCATCATGGTATTTCATGATAAATTCAAACACCACATTCTGCCAGAGAAAGTCCATATTCTAAACGTTTCCTTCTTAGTGCCAGTATTGCGTCGTGAATACGGTGGATGTGCGGGAAATATCGCTTACAATCTAAATTTATTAGGCGAAGAGCCATTGATTATGGCGGTAGTCGGGCATGATTTTGAACCCTACAGCGAATGGCTAAGTGAAAATGCTTTATCCAGTCAGTTTATTCATGTGTTGGATAATCAATACACGGGGCAAGCCTATATCACCACTGACGAAGACGATAATCAAATTACCGCTTTTCATCCTGGAGCAATGAGTTTTTCTCATTTGAATTCTGTCCCCACTATCAAAAGTAATATTAGCATCGGCATTGTTTCACCTGATGGCAAAGAAGGTATGCAGTTACACGCTGAACAGTTTGCTGAGTTAGGAATACCCTTTATTTTTGATCCAGGTCAAGGAATGCCGATGTTTAACGGTGCAGAATTGTTAAAGTTTATCGATCAAGCCACTTGGATGACGCTCAACGACTACGAGTCGGAACTCATGCAGGAGCGTACTGGTTTATCATTAGAAGAAATGGCAACGCGCGTACAAGCATTGATTGTTACGTTAGGAAGCAAAGGCTCTAAAATTTATACCCAAGGGCGGGTGATTGATATTCCAGCTGCACAACCTAATAGTCTTAATGATCCGACAGGTTGCGGTGATGCGTATCGTGCGGGCTTGTTATACGGCTTAATGAATGAATTGGATTGGGAAATCACAGGACGTATTGCTTCCTTATTGGGCGCGATTAAAATTGAACATCACGGTACGCAAAATCATCATTTCGACATGGATAGCTTTAAACAACGCTATCATGAAAACTTTGGGCATTCTTTCTAAGGCATTACAGTAGCTTATCATGCTAACACACACACAACGGTTATTAAACATCATGTCTCGGTTACGCCAGCCTAAAGTCGGTTGTGCGTGGGACATTAAGCAGGATTTTACCAGCTTAATTCCTTACCTTATTGAAGAAGCTTACGAAGTCGTTGATGCTATTGACCGTAATGATTACGATGATTTGCGCTCAGAATTGGGTGACTTATTGCTCCAAGTAGTCTTTCATTCGCAAATTGCCAAAGAGCGGGATTTATTCACCTTTGAACAAGTGGCTGAGAGTATTTGCGACAAGCTTGTTCGCCGACACCCTCATATATTTGGTGATACCGTGTTTACTACCGATGCGCAGCGTCATCACGCATGGGAACAATCCAAAGCTGACGAGCGTCAGGAAAAACATCCAAGTGCTTCTGATTCGCGCAGTGTGCTATCAGGAGTAGCGAGCAATCTGCCTGCCCTGATTGAATGTGAAAAAATTCAAGACCGTGCTGCCCATCATGGTTTTGATTGGCCTGACGTGCCGCCTGTGTTTGATAAAGTATTAGAGGAATTGGCAGAGGTTAAAGAAGCGTGGGAGTCAGGCAACCAAGAGCATATTCAAGAAGAAATTGGTGATTTATTATTGGTAGCTGTTAATCTCGCCCGCCATTTAAAGGTGAGTCCTGAAGTGGCACTTCGACAAAGTACCAAAAAATTTACTAAACGCTTCAATTACATCGAACTAAAAGTGGGGCTGTCAGGACGCGATTTAAAAGACTGCACGCTAAACGAATTAGATGCACTTTGGCATGAAGCAAAAATAGTATTGAGAAATAGCAATACCGTGTAGTTCATTCACAGGCGTTCAAACCTAGGTTTGAACGCCACATTTAAGTCGGTAGTTTCAATGCGCAATATTTTATTTATCTGTAGTCAAAATCGTTTGCGTAGCCCAACAGCGCAACAAGTATTTTCTACTTATGCAGGCATTCAATGCTTGTCAGCAGGTTTAGACCACGATGCTGTTATTCCTGTGACTCCAGAACTTATTAACTGGGCTGAACTGATATTCGTGATGGAAAAATCGCATCGAAACAAACTAACGGCAAAATTCAAAGCGCATTTGTTAAATAAACGCCTCATCTGTCTTGATATTCCTGATGAATATGATTTTATGGACAGCGCATTGATTCGTTTACTACAGATAAAAGTCACACGTTTTTTACCAGTGCATACTATATCGCACTAACAAACCCCATTAATGATTACCCAAAATAATAATTTATAATGAAGAAACTAATCGCCACTACAATTTTCCCATTGGCATTTCTTACAGGTTGCATGAATATGCCAACATCACCTACGCAGATTACTGGTTCATATACATCTAGTGTTAGATATGAAAACCTCGATTGTTTACGCTTATCTGCGGAATTGGATTCTTCCACAAGACGAGAGAATCAATTAGCCATTGCTCAAGAGCAAAGAATCAAAAACAGTGAAATGCAAGCGTTTTGGTATGGCTATGGTCAAGGAGATGGCATGGAGGCATCTGAATTGGCAAATGTGCGTGGAGAGAAAGAAGCCGTTCGTAAAGCTATGGCAGCAAAAGCTTGTTAAGGATAATGTAACTCGCAGATGAGAGAACAGACTTGTAGAGTAAGCTTGCGCACCCAACAAAAATTAACTATATGGCGGGTTCGTGCCTCACCTCAATTTACCGAATTTTTATTACACTAAAAGTTGACTTATTATGATGCCTTCTTTTTTTAGGAAAATACTATGAAATTACCCCCTATTCGTCACACCGCGCTGTTAGCATTATTTTTACTTGGTGGTTGTTCCGAAACGCCACCAATTGACCAGCCCGTGGCTTATTATCCTAACAACAACACCGTGACTAAAAAACCGCCTGTCACTGTTACACGTCCTAACGCACCTGTTCAAGAAACTCCGCCAGTGATTACGGGCGCACCTATTGGCACCCGATTGTCCAATGTTCAGCTTTATCCTAGTGATTTTAATTTATTACCTGGTTGGGAAAAAGACGATCACGTTGCTGCATTAAAAGCCTTTCACCATTCTTGCAAGCGTTGGCGTACCATGCCAGCCGATAAGGTATTAAGTGGCTCATTTCAATTAGGTCATATGTCTGATTGGCAAGCCATTTGTTCCAAGCCTGTGATACGCGGACAAGAACGACAATTTTTTGAACAATGGTTTAAACCTTATGCCGTCTGTGAAAACGGTAATTTTGATGGAATGTTTACAGGCTATTATTTGCCTGAACTGCATGGCTCATACCGACAATCTGCCCGTTACAACGTCCCCATCTATCCGATACCTAGCAATCCAAGTTTACGCTCTCAAAGCCGCGCAGCCATTAAATCAGGCGCGTTAGCTAACAAAGGGCTAGAGCTACTTTGGGTTGATAATGAAATAGATGCCTTTTTTATGGAAATACAAGGCTCAGGGCGCGTAATTATGGAAGATGGTAGCATCCGTGGCTTGAGTTTTGCAGGCGGCAATGGTCATGCCTACTATGCAATCGGCAAAACACTAGTCAATAACGGTGAAATTTCTAAAGAAGATATTTCCATGCAAACCATCCGTGCGTGGATAGAACAACATCCCGTAGAAGGTGAGCAACTTATGCTCAGCAATGCCTCTTATGTGTATTTTCAGTTTAGCCCCGTAGACCCCAATGTAGGGCCTACAGGTGCAATGGCAGTGCCATTAACCGCACAACACAGCTTAGCCATCGACCATAAAAATCTACCCTATGGCATTCCTGTCTGGTTAGATGCTGAACATCCCATACAAGGGCAAAGACTACAATGTTTACTGATGGCACAAGACACAGGCGGCGCGATTAAAGGCGTAATTCGTGGCGATGTTTACTGGGGACAGGGAGATAAAGCCAGTCTTATGGCAGGACCGATGAAATCCAAAGGGCATTATTATTTATTGGTGCCGCGTAATCTTTAACGATTTAGGGAGCGACACAGGCGTTTCCGACTTATGCGATGTCGGAAACGCCCGCCCCGCGCTATCGCTTGGACGCTCTTATTCCGACCTACTTTTTCCAGCGTTGCGAGACATGACGCTAGAGCGTCACACAGGTATTCCAACGCACAACGTTGAAACGATATAAACAATAAACTGCTAAAATGTTGGGTTCGACTCTCACCCCAACCTACAATCATTTGGAGAATTAAGAAAATGGGAAAAGTACCACTGACCGTTAAAGGTGCAGAAAAATTACGCGTTGAATTAGAAGAATTAAAATTTGTGGTGCGTCCACGCATCGTTAATGCGATTGCTACCGCTAGAGCGCATGGCGATTTAAAAGAAAATGCTGAATACCATGCTGCAAAAGAGCAACAAAGTTTTGCCGAAGGGCGCATTAATGAAATTGAAGGTAAATTGTCTAACGCACAAATTATTGATGTCACTAAAGTAGATGCGAATGGTAAAGTGGTCTTTGGTGCAACGGTAGAAATTGAAAATTTGGAAACTGAACAGCGCGTAACTTATCAAATAGTCGGCGAAGATGAAGCCAGTATTAAAGACAATCGTATTTCTATCGGCTCGCCGATTGCTCGTGCCTTAATCGGCAAAGGCGTTGAAGATATTGTTACCGTTAAAGCACCTAGCGGGAATATTGAGTATGAAATTATTGCGGTGCAGTATATCTAAATACTGCTGAAAGTAGGCGCGAATAGCTCGTGCCTACTTCATCTAAACGCATCACTACGGTTGTGATTAATTCAATTGCCTTTCAGCAATCGCAAATAGTTGATCGAGTGCTGGATAAGCCGTGGTATCCAGTTCTGGCAAAATTGCCAGTCCTGTCACAATGGGTAATCGGGTGGGTCTTTTATACAGCCCGTATTTTGTCCAATTGGGTAGATAAATAGGTGCAGGCGCATTTTTATCGGGAAATAAGGCAATAACTCCCACAATAGGTTCTTGCTTTAATAATTGGCTATATGCGTCATAGACTGCCATATTAATAAAATATTTTTCTAATAAACTAGGTAAGTGATATTTTCTTACACTACTGGCTGAACTGTATTTGGCATCGAAAACTAAATAAACAGTTTTATCACTAGAATCTATTCTTAATACTAGATCTGGACACCAATAATCATAATCTCCATTGATTGTTGCGTGTTTCATATCCACTAAATCTGCGTGTTTTGTCTGCACACTATAAGGAAAAACTTTAGGCTCATAACTTAACGTTAATTTAAAACCATTACGATTAAATGTGACTATTGACGGCACGAATTCTAATTGAGATGACCAACGGGTATCAATAGTCGTCCAATTATTATCATATAAATAATCTATCAGTTTAAATAAGGCAACAAACTCATATAATTTTGATACCGAGCGTAATTTTGCTAGATAGTTTCTACCATTCAAAGAAGGCTCGCCTAAAATATACCAATCGTGTAATTGTTCAAATAAACGCCGATAAACCCGCGATGCTCTGACAAATGGGGTCATAATAGGTCGTAGTTCACCTTGATAGCTTATCGCTAAGTTTTTTTCAAAATAGCGAATAAATTCCTCAAGTTGAAGTAATTGATTTTCACAACGCTGTTTCATATTAGACGAAGTGAGCCTTGATAATACATCATTCAGGGATTCATAGTCGGGGTCATGATAGGCAATTTTACTGTGTGCAAAATCAGGATTAATGCTATCCAATAAGGTAGTAATAATTCGCCGCATGGAATAAAGTCCACCTAATAAAATAGCGTTTTCTTTTACATTAGCGGTTTGTTCAAGTGTCGTTACTTCAGTTTCAGTAATCGAAAAACTACGACCATTAACTACTACATCACCTTCACCTAATACGGGTTCTAGTGCGTCTAAATTAAATATAATATCAAAAGGATCAATATCACTATTTTGTGAGGCTTTCCACGCGGCTTGTTTAATCGGTATTAAACGCTTGCGTAAATGATATTGTAATTCCAAACGGCAACTAATTAAGGTATTAACAAAGGTTTCTGCGGTATTAAGGATAGTTTCTGGATCGCTGGTATTTTCTATTGATAAATCAGTGCGTGATAAACAAATGCGCATAATGTCATTTTGTTTATGTGTCAAATAACGAATCATTTCTTCAACTTGTTGCGCATTGGCTTTTTTTACAATCACTTCAAAACGCAATTCAAAGCGTTGCTCAGCTAAGTGTATATTAACAATGGCAAGACCAAATGATTCACGAAATAAACTACCAGAAACCGAGCGAAAAACATTACCTAATTCTTCGCTGTAAACTGCCGTTAAATCCAATTCATCATTTTCAATGAATAACACAGGGTTTTCATTATTACTTACATTGAATAATTCAAAATACACAGTTTGGTCAGCACGGATAATATAAATCTCATGATGATGACCATTCCACGCGTGATATTCATTATCAACGAAAAAATTTATTTTCACAGTGACTTACCAGCAGAAAAAATCGTAAGAATGCAGTTCTGTTTCACCGTACGCTAACATTTTTTCTAAATAACTTGCAGAATCTTTTAAACCCTCATTATCACAAAGTTGTTTTAACTCTATTAACCGTTTAGCAAACTTTTGTCCATTACCACGCACTTGCGGTAAAACGTGTTGTAATATTGCTAAATCCAAGGCTTTAAAATCATCACAGCCAAAAAAGCGCATTAACGAACTGGCTTGAGCGCAATATTGACGAATAATAATTTCTTTACGCTGACTAATACTTAATGGGCGACCATTTTCTAAACTTGGATTAGACAGTATTTGCCGCACTTTATTAAAAATAATACTTTCTTCATCAGTAAAAGTCGGAAATCCTTGCACTAAACCAAATAGTTTATTCATTTCCAATGCTGATAATGGTAAGGCTATTTCTTTTTCTAATGAAGTATCGTGATCGTCTTGTAAAGCATCGTTTGCTTCCATGACTAATACGGGCGCACGGTCAACAACACGCGGACTTAATGGTTCGGTTGTACCGTCATAATTGATAGTTGCCAGAAAACGTAATACCGATGGCACGGGTAGGGTATCTTGTCCTAAACGTAATACCCGCTCACCTTCACCATCTGCCATTGCCATAAATGCCGACCAATAATGTTCAATAGGACTTAAATTAGCTTCATCAAGTAATACATACGCCATTGCTTGTTCATCTTTTTTGGTTTCAAGACTCAAGGCTTCAATAAACGAATATAATCCTGTATTAGCAGATTGAAAACGATTGGATAATGGATTATAAAAGCCAATTAAATCCTTTTGTGATGTCCATCCGCGTGCCACCGATACCTCTTGTAAGCGGGGTTGTAATTGTTGTGATTCGATAATTAATCGTGCTAAAGAAGTTTTACCAACCCCAGGTAATCCAGCCAAAAAAGTAATAAACGATTGTTGGGTAGATATTAATAAGTTAGCAACTTGCCATGAATCAAAATAACGTCCTTTTAAGCGTAGATTGTGTTTTACGGTTTCCACTACTAAGCGTTGCTGCTCTAGTATATCAATATGCGTAAGAGGCTTTACTTCAACAAACACGCTTCTATTTTTTTCGGTTTTATTAATAAAAAAAGAACCGTTAATGTGCTCTACAAACGGTTTTAATTCTATTAACTTGGTGCGTAATTCATCTTCTGTTTTATCACGCTCAAGTTTTAATTTTTTTGTTGTTTCTATAATAGAGGAATTTTCCTTTTCATAATGCTTATAGATAACTTTACCTTCTTCGATTCTTTTGTTGATCTCATCCAATTCAGCCGACAAATTGAGACGTTCAACAATTTCACTTAGTTGTTTTTCTTTTTCTACGATAGCTTGATCTAATAATTGTACTTTTTCATTACGTTCCGCAACGGCATGATCTAAAACCACATCTTGATTAGCTTCTTTTCGTTTACGTTCTACGTCAGCACTGAGTTCTTTTAACTCTTTATCTTTTTCTTTTAACCGCTGCTCTATCAAAAAAATTCTTTCTTCTCTGCCATTAATATCTTTATTTTTTTCAGCCAGAATTTCTTCACGCAAGTGTTTTAATAATTGAGGGCGTTTTTGAGAGATAAAGTTTTGGATAAGTTGTTCACCATAATTACTTTTTAAAAACGTTTCAATATTATCTTGTATCTCTTTTTGCTCATTATAAACATTGTCAGCAATTTTTGATAATTGCGCTAATCGGCTTTTATTAAGTTCTTCGCTAAATTTTGCATGATTACTTGCCAATTGTTTAAAGATATTCCAGTTTTCTCTGTTGAATGGTGTTGTACCTATTTCACCTGCTAATTTAGAACAATAGCGGACAATTTCTTCATCTGAGGCATAATCGTAATAATCGGCTTGATTAATAAACTCATGAAAATTTAAAAACAGAAAGTGATAGGGTCTATTATCAATTAAAAAACTAAAGACACTTTTAGCAAAGTTTTCATTATTAATTTTAAATAGCTGTCCTAAGCTCATTTCATAGGATTTTAATAATGGTTTGTCAGTCAGTAATTCTAAATAAAATCCTAAATCCTCTTCTTTATATTCCCAAGCAAAGGGTCCAAAACAATCTCCCGCTTTGTTTTGAATGAAAATATATTCAGTGCTAGGATATACTCCCTCAAAGTAGCGGGAGTTTTTGTCGGGTAATTCACCTTCAATAATTTCAATCAATTCACTAGGCTTTAGGCGTTCTGCTTTTGTACCTTGTGTTAAATACCGTGATGCTTCAGAGGGATCAATATTTTCGCTGATATAATCAGAGGGTTTTATTGGACTGCGAAATATTTGCCACTTTTTAAATTTTTCATCAAGGGTTTGATAGCCCGTGGTGACAAATACTCTATTAGTACGACAGAAATTATCGGCATTCAATTCTTTTAATTCACGATCAATAATTTCAGCAACAGGTCTAATGTTACCTTGATCTGGATTTACTTTTGAATGTAGCTTAAAGGCTAAAATGCTACGCTCTTCTTTGGGAATATTCATTGAGACTCCTGTATTTTGTTAAAATAGTGCTGATTTTTATTGTATAATTTGCACGATGATTAAAAAATTAATCAAATGTTAATGGCAAGGTGAAAAGCACATGACTGTGAGTCTCGCGCCTTTCCCTAAAGGTTATTTAGTCGGATTCAATCGATAAATAACCGTGATTTGTCCAATCGATTGAATGAGTTCTGCCGCTGTACTGGCGCAAATTTTTTCGCTGATTAGCGGGCGTTCATCGCGCTCGGCGCGTATCTTTATTTTAATCAGTTCATGATGGTTAAGTGCAAGCTCAATTTCAGCTAATACAGCATCGGTTAGCCCAGACTGACCAATGATGACTACAGGTTTTAAACTATGCGCTTCGGACTTTAGTTTTTTCTTATCGACTGCTTTCACGTTTTATTCTCAAAATCAAAAACTTAATTCTACACTAAAAATAAGGCGTTATGGCACGAAGTAAAAGCAGTAATCAATGGATGCAGGAACATTTTGATGATGAATATGTCAAACTAGCTAAGGCTCAAGGCTATCGGTCACGCGCAGTATTCAAATTATCGGAGATTCAAGAAAAAGATTCTCTCATTAAAACAGGTATGAATATTGTTGATTTGGGTGCAGCACCTGGTGGTTGGTCACAGTATGCTAAACAACGGTTGGGCAAGGGCAATAAATTGGTTGCACTAGATATTTTACCGATGGATGCGATTGAGGGCGTAGATTTTATTCAAGGTGATTTTCTTGAGCAAGCGGTCATAGATCAATTAGTTGCTGTGCTGGATGATCTGCCTGTGCATTTGGTGTTGTCAGATATGGCTCCGAATATGAGCGGTAATAAAGCGGTGGATCAGCCGCGTTCGATGTATTTATGCGAATTAGCACTAGACACAGCTAAGAGTATTTTGGCAAAAAACGGTGGATTTTTAGTGAAGGTATTTCAGGGTGAAGGCTTTGAAGATTTTCATCGTGAAGTGCAAAATCATTTCACCAAAGTAGTCATTAGAAAGCCAAAAGCATCCAGACCGCGCAGTAATGAAGTATATATTTTAGCAAAGGGCTTTAAATAATCTTTATTAAGCCTTATATTCACAGAACTGGTGGGATTTACTTGGTTTTTAGTGAGTTCCTCTCATAAATAACGACGGTCAGGGTGTTGTCACCTGATATAATTGCTCAGTTTTTTAAACCGAGAGATGTTCAAAGCCTAGGGCGTGTAAATGAACGATATGATAAAAAATATAATCCTATGGGGTGTCATTGCGGTTGTCTTGATGCTTCTCTTTAGCGGTGTGAGTTCTCAAAAAGAGCGTGTTGATTCATCGTTGTCCTACTCCGAATTTATCGATTCAGTGAAGGCAGGACAGGTTCAACAAGTTACTATTGATGAACATATCATTAAAGCTAAAATGCAGGATGGTCGACAACTTAAAACCTACGCGCCCAATGATCCACATCTAGTCGATGATTTATTAGCAAATGGCGTTGAAACTAAGGCTGTTCCCCCTGAGCAGCCATCTATGTTAATGCAGTTATTGGTTTCTTTTGGCCCGATGCTATTACTGATTGCCGTTTGGGTATTCTTTATGCGTCAAATGAACGGCGGCGGTGCAGGTGGTCGTGGCGCAATGAGCTTCGGTAAAAGCAAAGCGCGTATGCTGGAAGAAGATCAAATAAAAATCACTTTTGCCGATGTCGCAGGTTGTGACGAAGCAAAAGAAGAAGTGGTTGAAATGGTTGATTTCCTTAAAGACCCTGCTAAGTACCAACGTTTGGGCGGTAAAATTCCCAGAGGTGCATTGATGGTAGGTCCTCCTGGAACAGGTAAAACACTGTTGGCTAGAGCCATTGCAGGTGAAGCTAAAGTCCCATTTTTTACTATTTCTGGTTCGGATTTTGTGGAGATGTTTGTCGGTGTTGGCGCATCACGGGTGCGTGATATGTTTGAAACCGCCAAAAAACACGCACCTTGCATTATTTTTATTGATGAAATTGATGCAGTTGGTAGGCAACGTGGCGCAGGTTTAGGCGGCGGTAATGATGAGCGTGAACAAACCTTAAACCAATTATTAGTTGAAATGGACGGCTTTGAAGGTAACGAAGGCATTATTGTTATCGCTGCAACTAACCGTGCCGATGTATTAGACAAAGCTTTATTGCGTCCAGGTCGATTTGATCGTCAAGTCACTGTTGGTTTGCCTGATGTGCGTGGACGGGAGCAAATTCTGAAAGTTCACATGAAAAAAGTTCCTTCAGATGATGATGTCGAAGTGAAATATATCGCGCAAGGTACACCTGGTTTTTCAGGGGCTGATTTAGCTAATTTAATCAATGAAGCTGCGTTATTGGCAGCGCGTATGAATAAGCGCGTGGTTAATATGGCTGATTTAGAAAAAGCCAAAGACAAACTCATCATGGGTGTTGAAAGACACACAATGGTGATGGGCGAGAAAGAAAAGAAAATGACGGCTTACCATGAAGCAGGTCATGCGATTGTTGGTAAATTAGTGCCTGAACATGATCCTGTTTATAAAGTCAGTATTATGCCCAGAGGTCGTGCGCTAGGCGTGACTATGTTCCTGCCTGAGCGTGATCAATACAGTGCCAGCAAACAAAAACTAGACAGCATGATTTCCAGTTTATACGGTGGTCGTATTGCAGAAGACGTAGTATTTGGCTGGGAACAAGTCAGTACAGGCGCGTCTAATGACATTGAACGAGCCACTGAATTAGCGCGTAATATGGTGACTAAATGGGGCTTTTCACAACGTTTAGGACCTCTTTCTTACAGTGAAGAAGAGGGTGAAGTGTTTTTGGGACGTTCAGTCACTCAACATAAATCTGTCGCCGAAGAAACATCACACAGTATTGACGAAGAAATTCGTTCATTTATTGATCGCAACTACGAACGTGCTGAAAGACTCATCAAAGAAAATATTGATATTCTCCACGCAATGGCGGAAGCCCTAATGAAGTATGAGACTATCGACAAACATCAAATTGATGATTTAATGGCGCGTAAACCCGTCCGTGATCCACAAGGGTGGGATGACAAGCCGCCGCGTGATGGCGTTAATGTCGATGAAATTAAATTAGATAAACAATCTGATACATCAATTGGTAAAACAGCAGAGCAAAGCTAAACAGTATCAGAACAAACCCCATAAAGGAGAAACCTAATGTTTCTCCTTTTTTGTGTCTATTTACAACATGACTATATCGATAATGTCAGTTGGGTACAGAATTAAGCGGTCAAACATCACAATTTTTAGGTTCTAACATTATGACAAAAAAATATTTTGGTACCGATGGTATTCGAGGCAAAGTCGGCGAAACCCCAATAACGGCTGATTTCTTATTAAAGTTGGGCTGGGCTGCTGGTCGAGTGTTTGCCAAGGAAGGTAATGGCTTTGTATTGGTGGGCAAAGATACGCGTATTTCTGGTTATATGTTTGAATCCGCCTTAGAAGCTGGTTTGACTGCGGCTGGCGTAGATACTCGTTTATTAGGTCCTATGCCCACCCCTGGCATTGCTTATTTAACGCGAACTTTAAGAGCTAAAACAGGCATAGTCATCAGTGCCTCACACAATCCTTATTACGATAACGGTATTAAATTTTTTTCCGTTGAGGGTACAAAACTACCCGATGATATAGAAGAAAAGATAGAGTATTACATTGATTCACCGATGACAACGGTAGAATCTGCACAATTAGGTAAAGCAAAACGCATAGGCGATGCCGCAGGTCGTTATATTGAATTTTGCAAAGCTAGCGTACCGACACGGTTGGATTTTAGTGGGCTGAAAATTGTCGTTGATTGTGCCAATGGTGCGACTTATCATATTGCTCCTCATGTATTCAGCGAAATTGGCGCAACAGTTATTAGCATTGGTGTAGAACCTAATGGACTGAATATTAATGAAGAATGCGGAGCAACCAGCCCAGCAAAATTAGTTGCCGCTGTACTGCAACACCAAGCCGATATAGGTATTGCCTTAGATGGTGATGGTGATAGATTGATTATGGTTGATCATAAAGGCGAAATAGTCGATGGTGATGAACTTATCTATATTATTGCCAAATCACGACTAGAAGCAGGGCAAATGTTAGGACCCGTGGTTGGCACATTAATGACCAATTTAGGCATGGAGCATGGCTTAAAACACCTAGGCATCGATCTACTGAGATCCAACGTCGGCGATCGTTATGTGATGGAGATGTTGACTGAACATAAAGGCATTTTAGGTGGCGAAAACTCAGGGCATATTATTTGTTTGGACAGAACTACCACAGGCGACGGTATTATTTCCGCATTGCAAGTGATGGCGGAAATGGAATCTACGGGTAAAAGCCTGTATGAATTAAAATCGGGGATGCAAAAATATCCGCAAATTTTAATCAATATTAAAACCACGAAAAAAATCAATATCAGCACTAACGAATACATACAACGATCAGTGCGAGCGGTTGAACAGCAACTAGGCAACACAGGACGCGTGCTATTAAGAGCCTCAGGCACAGAGCCGTTAATTCGTGTCATGGTAGAAGGCGAGCAGGATGAACTGGTCAGAAATTCTGCAAACCAAATCGCCGATGATGTCAGAAAAGCAATGGAAGCTTGAACAAAAAGCTATTAGCCTATATCATAGCCGATTTTATTCTATGTGGGAGCAATAATAATGCGTCGATCTTTAGTTATCGGAAATTGGAAAATGAATGGCACTCTTGCAAGTGCAGAGTCCCTTGCCCAAGGCATTATTGCTGGTTTAAGCGCGGATATTGGCGACATAGCTGTTTGTGTCCCCTACGTTTATTTAGCGCGTGTTAGCGAGGTGATTAAAGGCAGTCGTTTAGCACTAGGCTCACAAAATATTGCCGATAAAGCTTCAGGTGCTTATACAGGTGAAATTTCAGCGACTATGTTGAAAGAATTCAACTGCCAATATGCCTTGGTAGGACATTCAGAAAGACGTAGTTATTACGGCGATACCGACGCATCGGTTGCTGCCCGTTTTTGTCAAGCACAAGAACAAAGCATTATCCCTGTGTTATGTGTTGGCGAAACGTTAGAACAACGCGAACAAGAGCAAACTTTCGCCGTTATTGACCAACAACTGAATGCAGTTATCGATGTGGCGGGGATCGCGGCTTTCAATAATGCAGTGATTGCCTACGAACCTGTTTGGGCAATTGGCACAGGAAAAACCGCAACTGACGAACAAGCGCAGGAAGTGCATCACTATATTCGTCAATTTATTGCGGCAAAAAATCAAACTATCGCCGATAAAATCCAAATTTTATATGGTGGTAGCGCAAAACCAGACAATGCAAAAGGCTTATTTGCCATGCCAGACATTGACGGTGGTTTAATAGGTGGGGCTTCGTTGGATGCGGAATCCTTTTTAGCGGTTTATCATTCAATTTCAGAGTAGTTTAGAATTTCATGTATCAGGTAATTATTGTTATTCATGTGTTGTTGGGGTTAGGCGTTATTGGTCTAGTCTTAATGCAACAAGGAAAAGGAGCGGATGCAGGAGCCGCTTTCGGTACGGGTTCTGCGGGTTCTGTGTTTGGTGCGCAAGGTGCAGCGTCATTTTTATCTCGCTCAACCGCTGTGTTGGCAACCTTATTTTTTTCCACCAGTTTAGGACTTGCGGTGGTAAATGGTCACAGAGGTACTGAACATGACTTAATGAGCAGCCCCGCACCCGTTGAACAAAATAACTCAGGTCTTCCTTCCGTAGAAGGTGCAAAAACGCCAGAAATTAAACTACCTGTCGCCGCGCCTGATACCAAAGAAGCCCCTATGCCTCAGTCTGCTGGTCAAGCTGTTGATACCTCAACGCCAAAAGCGATTGAAGAGGTAAAACCTACTGAGGCAGTAAAACCCGCTGAACAAGCTAAACCAATTGCAGAAAAAAAACCTGTTGAAGCCGCTGAGAAAAAGCCAGTTGTTACGGAACACAAACCTGCTAAAGATGACAAAAAAGCCGATACCCACAAAGGTAAAGACGCTAAGAAAGATCACTAAAGATTATGCCGATGTGGTGAAATTGGTAGACACGCCATCTTGAGGGGGTGGTGACGCAAGTCATGCTGGTTCGAGTCCAGTCATCGGCACCAATTGAGCATTCAATAGAATGCAAAGAAGTACACCAAACCCGCAAGCTGTAAGGCTTAGCGGGTTTTTTGTTGCCATTGAAGTTCGTTAAGATTCGTTTACAATCGCCACATAGTGGGGGTATAAATAGGGGTATCTGGTAAAGCTTATGCCCCCTTGATACCCCCAGATACCCCCATAACGCTAAAAGTTGATACCCCCATTATGATAAGCGATAGCAAAATAAAGAGCGCGAAACCCAAGCCAGACAAGGCTTACAAGCTAGCCGATGAAAAAGGAATGTACTTACTAATCAATCCTAACGGAGCTAAGTACTTTAGGCTTAAGTATCGCTTTGCTGGAAAGGAAAAAGTATTCTCCTTAGGCATATATCCAGAAACCAGCTTAAAACAGGCAAGGATAGAGCGTGACAAGGCAAAAGCATTGTTAGAGCAAGGCATTGATCCTTTAGCCGATAAGCACGCGGTTAAAGAAAATAAAATTATTAACTTTGAGTATGTAGCGCGTGAATGGTTAGCCTCAACGATCCACACAGTCAACACCCAAACCCACCAAAAGAAAATAAGCCATTTTGAACGCTTAGTTTTTCCTTTCATTGGTGACTTGTCCATTGATGCCATTAAATCACCTGCTATATATAGCCTCATTAAGCCGCTATTCAACAAGCTGGAAACAGCACACCGCGTCCATAGTGAAATAAGCCTAGTGTATGGTTATGCCATAGCACACGGCTTAACCGATTATGATCCAGCGCAAGCCGTGTTAAAACAGATACCCGCAAAAAAGACAAAACACAGAGCGGCGATAACCGATCCGCAAGAGGTAGCGCAACTACTAAGAGACATATACAACTATCAAGGAACTTTTATTGTGCAATGTGCCTTTAGACTCACACCGCTATTATTTCAACGACCAGGTGAAATAAGACAAATGCAATGGAGTGATATAGACCTAAATGCTAAGGAATGGCGATACCTTGTGACTAAAACCGATACACAGCACATAGTCCCCTTATCAACGCAAGCAATCGCCATACTGGAAGAAATTAAGCCACTAACTAGCGGCGGGCGTTATGTCTTCCCTAGTTGTCGAAGTGATAACCGCCCTATGTCAGAAAATACCATCATGACCGCCTTAAAAACCCTAGGCTATAACAGTGACGTAATGACAGCCCACGGTTTTAGGAGTACAGCCTCAACGCTACTCAATGAACAGGGCTGGAGTCCTGATGCTATCGAGCGGCAATTGTGCCACATGCCACGCGATCAGGTTCGAGCGGCTTACAATCGAGCGCAATACTTAGATGAAAGGCGGCGCATGATGCAAGCATGGGGTGATTACTTGGACGGCTTACGCAATGGAGCGCAAGTGAGAGCGTTTAAAAGGCAAGGCTGAATTTGTGCCTATAGGCACAATGTCGGTTTTTAGGGGAAATCCATCATTAAATCAAAAGCATAGTTTTATATATGCCACAAACACCGCCATAATTTGGTTAAATGTGGTTATAATTGCTTTAACTGGATAGCTTTAGCGGGCGATAAGTAGGAGTCATTACCCTATTTCCAGTTTCCCCCTTTCGTAATGATTGCACTTGAATGGAGTGTTATGAATCAATCGAATATATCGGCTGATAATTTGCCCAATGTCAGTGAAGAAATAATTAAGACATTTAAAAAAATCAATGATGATGTTCTTACTAGAATTGAAGATATAACGGGCAATAATGAAGCTATAAATCCAGTAGATATTGACAAAATAGAAGAATCTTTAACCGCCGCTGGTTGTAATGAAACTGAAAAAATAAATCTCAAAGGAGCATTAGTTTTATGTAGGTTCTTTTTTCCTAAAGCCGTAGCAGAAGGCAATGCAAAACGTATTATTGAAATTTTATGTGATGCTTATCTTTACGCTCATAGTTTTAATTACCACCGACAGATATTAAGCGAACAAAAGGGAAAAATTGCAAAAAAAAGACATACTGAAAACTACGCATTAAGAAATGATGCAATTATTTATTATGAAAATAACATTGAAACACTTAAAAATAAAAGTGCTGAAAAGGTAGCTGAACA
This sequence comes from Methylococcales bacterium, assembly GCA_037133675.1. Lineage (GTDB taxonomy): Bacteria > Pseudomonadota > Gammaproteobacteria > Methylococcales > Methylomonadaceae > UBA4132. Next base: position 3,461 of record JBAXNR010000004.1, on the reverse strand, counting down.
CATGATAAGTAATAACATATTACTTGCTAAACATAGAACTATCGCAGGCTGGATTAATGAGTATCGAAAATATGGTTCTGTTGGCAGTTATGATAAATATTATTTCAAGAATAACTGATAACAATAAGCATACAGTCTGCTAGCAGACCGTACACTCAGCTAGCAAACGGTATTCATTTTTTCATTTATATGCGGATAATACCTAATCAAAGAACTTAAACGCATATCTTTGAGGCTTAGTGAAATGATAACCGCAACGCAAAACGCCACCATACCACGCCACACCCTGCCGACTAATGGTTATGTCAGACTCGACCAGCTAGTTAATAATCCCAAAAAAGGCACACTGGGTATTTTTCCCATTTGTCGTACAACGTGGCTAAAAAATCAAAAACTGGGTATTTATCCCGCGCCTGTAAAATTATCAGCAAGGACAGTTGGCTACAAAGTTGAGGACATACGCGCCTTGATTGAAAAAATGAACGGCGGTGCAGTATGAACACCAAAGAAGTACAACAAAGTACATTGACGTTTTTATTATGGGGGTTTATGCTTTACCCGCTTTCGCAAAAAACGAAAGACGGGTGTAGCAGTCCGCGCAAAAAAGGTGAAAAATCACCGTTACCTTTAACGGTTTTTTTATGTCCAGTCATAAGTGACACGGGGTTAATCCGTGTTTTTGTCATTATGGTGGATTGTTTCAGGGAAACCCTAAAAAGTTTCGCCCGTTCCTTTGCGGGTACTGCTAACCTGACTCAATCCACCGCCCGATGTTTAGCAGCAAACGGCGGCGGTTTATTCTCTTCACAAAGGAATACCGCAATGAAATCACAAAATAATTCCGTGCCTAACGCACAAGCCCTCATCGTTTTAAATCCCCAAACCTTAGCAAAAGTTATGCAATCGCTAGAGCGTGCTGAAAACCACGCGGGCAATTTAGCCATACAGTTTAGGGGCCATGAATCAGCACTTGAATTCACAGAGATAGAGCTTGAGATAGCCACTGCATACAACTTGCTAAGCCGCGTTATCATGAGTGGCGTTAAAACCGCCCCACCACCCGCAAAACCCACACCACCCAAAAGACAAACCACTGGACACAGTATTGAACGTGACGGCAGGGGTTATGATTGCCGCGTGTTAATGAATGAGGAAGGTGATGATTATCTTGAAATAAATCCAGAATGCACACCGCCCGCTGGTTATCGGCAAGTGTGTATTCATTGCGGTTTTGATAGTTTTGATAAAGGCACTATTTACTGTGATTGCCCTCAATGTAGTTATCGAGTAGTTCACAATTGCCGTTATGTTGCTATCGCAGGGGATAAATAGTCATGAAACTAATTATCGACAATTCACCACAACACCATAAAGAAATATTAACAATGTTAAGAGTTACGGCACTGTTAAGTAATTTTTCATGCAGTGAAAAGATAGAAATGGTGGAACTGTTTTTTAAAAAACTGGATGCTGATGAACAAGCACGGCGCGTACTCAAACAGCAAAAGAAACCAGCGGCTAACGATTGCAATAAGGCATAAAAAAACCCACTGACTTTATACAAAGCCGTGGGTTTTCCGTGAAGCAATCGACAAGCGGGCAGGCGTAATTATACGCAGATTTGTCGATTGTTTCACGGTTAATTGATGGCTTTATTTTCCCTTTAGGAGAATTAAGCATGAACACAAACAGCAAGGCAATCAATCTTAACGATTGCCCAGAGTTTCCAGAACCCATTGGTTCAACAACGCCACCGAAAAAGCCAAGTAAGGCGAAAGCTAAAAAAGTAATTGAGCTAACACCCAATGGAATAAAAGCGAGTAAGCCCATTAATTTTGATGTGCGTATCGGTGATTTTCCCCATACCAAAGACAACGGGCAAAAGAATTCCAGCACTGCCAATTTAAGGCATTTACTCAACGGGTATAACATCAAAGTCAGTTACGATGAAATGCTCAAAGAACAAAAAATGGTTTTTGGTAATGAATTCGATAATGCTCATGGTGATTTATTAGCAAGTGCAAATTTAGCGGAATTATCTTCATTAGTTGATATAAACGGACTACACGCACGGATTCTTAATTTATTACCCGCTATCTTTTCCAGTAATGCAATCAATCCGATTTTAGATTTTATCAAATCTAAAGAATGGGACGGTGTAGACAGAATCATAGATTTAGCAGGTACGCTAACCGTTTCAGACAATGACGAAAGCTATGCTTATTTAGCCTTAAAAACGTGGCTAGTGCAATTTGTAGCAGCGGCTGATGGTGCTAGGCATACCAGCAACAAAGACGCGATTGCTAAGTATGAACTTGTGTTCATTTTGCAAGGTGGTCAAGGTGCTAGAAAAACATCATGGTTTCAAAAACTTCTACCTACAGAGTTAAAACAATACATCTTAGACGGCGTACATCTTGATCCAGCGAACAAAGATTCTGTTAAGCAATCGGTATCTTACTGGATATGTGAGCTTGGAGAGCTGGATAGTACCTTTAGGCGTGCTGATATTTCACAGTTGAAAGCGTTTTTATCAAAACAATCTGACACTCTACGCTTACCGTATGATAAAGCGGCTTGTGGCTTGGGGCGGCGCGTGTCGTTTTGCGGTTCTGTGAATCCAGAAATGTTCCTTGTTGACTCAACGGGTAATAGGCGTTTTTTACCTGTTCAGATAATCGCCTGTAATAGTTTACACACTATCGATATGCAGCAATTATGGGCGCAAGTATGGCACACATATCTTGACGGAGAGCAATGGTGGTGTTCCAAAGAACTGGAAAACCTGCTTGAAGAACGTCATGACCGCCACGCTGAAATTAATCCCATTCATGAACTGATTGCTGAATGTTTTGACATTGAGAAAGTAGAAAAAGTATTCGAGTCTAAGCATTACAACGCTACAAGAATACTCACAGAAAGTGGCATTAAAGACGCGAAACCGTCACAAGCTAAATTTGTGAGTGAGTACCTAAAAAAACTGGGTTTTGAGCGTATTCAATCGTATGGAATTATGGGTTTTTGGCTGGCAAAACGTGTGTTTTCGCCCGAATAAGCACTAAAAAAATGAAATGTTTTGTAAATTACCCACTTCACCTACTTTATTTTAGTGGTTTACGTTATTAATCATGGGCTTAAGTGAATTAGGTTTGAAGTAGGTTGATGGTTTTTGAAGTAGGTTTGGAGGTTGCCAAGTAAAAAAACAACCTACTTCAGTGAAGTAGGTTTTTTCACAAAAAACAAATTTCTTCTGCTGAGTTTAAAAGCCTACTAGGGAAAGAAAGAGTTAAGCCAATAAATCAATGGGTTACGGTTAAATAATAGGAAAAAAAACCGCTATTTTTTACGACACTTTGAAAACACGCTAAAAAAATAATGATGCAAAACAACTGCTTACAATTTTTTGTTTGGTAGTCATAAACAGTGAGTGATTTGATATTATTATAAATTTAGCCGAAATG